>CAZTYC010000207.1:0-5229 GCA_964617435.1 uncultured Burkholderiales bacterium | reverse complement strand
GTGTTCCTTGCGCAACGTGTTCAGGAACGGGTCTTGTAACAATTGCCCTTTGCCACTCATGTTTTTCTTCTCCAGTTGCTGGGTGCAGGGATGGTTGACGCATCGTCCGGAACGGCGGAACCGCCCGAAAAAACGTCATCCCCGGGTGGAAACTCTAGCCCAAATGCGGAAAGTCCGCCAAAAAGGGGCAATCAAGGCCCGCAAGCCATAGACCCCCATTTGGCGCCGGGGTTCGATTTTTCAAGCCCACGCAGGGGCTTTCACTTGCCGAACAGGCGCTTGGAGCGGATCTTGTCGCGCCGCTTCTGGCGCTCCTGGCTGACCGTCAGCGGCGCCTGCTTCTTGCCGGCGAACGGGTTGGAGCCCTGGCGCAATTCCACCCGCAATGGGGTGCCCTTGAGCTTGAAGGCGTCGCGGAAGGAGTTCTCCAGGTAGCGGCGGTAGTCGTCCGACACCTTGTCCACGCCGGAGCCGTGCACCACCACCACCGGCGGGTTGTGACCGCCCTGGTGGGCATAGCGGAGTTTCGGGCGGCTCATTTTCACGATCGGCGGCTGGTGGGCCGCGGTGGCCGCCATCAGGGTGCGCGTCAGCTTGGGCGTCGATAACTTGGCCATCGCGGCGGCATAGGCGCGGTCAATGGCGCCCATGAGCGGGTTCACGCCCATGCCGTCCTTGGCCGAAATGAGGTGCAATTCGGCAAACGACAGGAAATGCAGTTTGCGATCGAACTCTGACTTGATGCGGTCGCGCACGTCGGAATCCAGGTTGTCCCACTTGTTGATCGCCACCACCACCGCGCGGCCGGACTCGAGCACGAAGCCGGCGATGTGCGCGTCCTGGTCGGAGATTTCCGCGCGCGCATCGAGGATCAGCAGCACGACATTGCTGTCCTCGATCGACTGCAGCGTCTTGACCACGGAGAACTTTTCCACCGCCTCGAACACCTTGCCGCGCCGGCGCAATCCGGCCGTGTCAATCAGCGTATACGGCTTGCCGCCCTTCTCGAACGGCACGTAGATCGAATCGCGCGTGGTGCCGGGCTGGTCGAACGCGATGACGCGCTCCTCGCCGATGAGCCGGTTCACCAGGGTGGACTTGCCCACGTTGGGCCGTCCCACCATCGCGATCTTGGGCCCACCCTCGCTGGCCTCTTCCTCTTTCGGCTCCGGAAACGGCGCCAGCACGTCGTCGACCAGCTGGCGAATGCCCTCGCCGTGGGCGGCGGAAATCGCCACCGGATGGCCCAGCCCCAGTTCGTGGAACTCCGCGACGACCACTTCCTCGTTCATGCCCTCGGTCTTGTTCACCGCCAGGGTGATGGGGATGCCGCGCGAAGCCGCGTCGCGCCGGAGCGTGCCGGCGATAACCTTGTCCTGCGGCGTCAGGCCGTCTCGCCCGTCAGTGACAAACACGATGGCGTCGGCTTCGGCGATGGCCTGCAAAGTCTGCTTGGCCATCTCACGCATGATGCCGTCGGCGTTGACGGGCTCGAAACCGCCGGTATCGACCACCAGGTACGGCTTGGAACCGCCCCGCCCGTGGCCGTAGTGGCGGTCGCGCGTCAGGCCCGGCAGGTCGGCCACCAAGGCGTCGCGCGACTTGGTGAGCCGGTTGAACAGCATCGATTTGCCGACATTCGGGCGGCCGACGATCACCACGGTGGGTTTCATGGCCGCCCCTGGATGCTCAGCGTACGCTGATGGAAAAGAGGTTGCCCTTCTCCGTCTGTGCGATCGCGCGGTCCCCGAGGGTCGACAGCGAGATCACGCGGCTGCCGTCGGTCGAAAAGCGCCCGATCAGTTCGCCCTTGTCGCTCGACAATGCGTGCACGATCCCTTCGGCATCGCTCACCAGGACGCGGTTGGACACGACGACCGGCGAGCCAAGTTCGCGCTTCTGCAACTTTTCCAACTTCCAGACGCTGGTGCCGGAGGTCTTGTCGAGCGCATGCACGTTGCCGTCGGTGTCGGCGACAAACAGGTGCTTTGCATCCAGCGCAACCCCGCCGGCGCTGGAAATCTCGCGCGACCAGCCGACGGTTCCCGAGAGGGTTTCCAGGCAGCCGGTGCGACCCTGGTAGACGGCCGCACAGATGCGCGCGTCGTCGATCACCGGGTTGCCGGCCACGTCGGCAATGCGCTCGAGTTCGGTGGAGCCGCGCGGCTGGGACAGCGTGGACTCCCACACCGGCTTGCCGGTTTCGATCTCGATCGCCATCATTTTCCCGCCCGGCAACCCCATGTACGCCACGCCGCGGCTGATGACCATGCTCGAATTGGTGCGCAGCGTGAGCGCCGGCGTGGGCCGCTGGAACACCCATTTGCGCTTGCCGTCGAGCCGGTTGTACGCCAGCAGCCGTCCGTCGCTGGTACGCACCAGCACGGTGCCCTGCGCGATGACCGGCGGGGCCACCACTTCACCGGCGACATCGGCCTTCCATTGCTGGCGCCCGCCGCCGTCGAACACCATGAGGTGCCCCTTGTCGTCAGCCAAGGCCAGCACGTTTTCGCCCGCGCCGACGCCGGCGCGCAGGCGCGACTTGGCGTCAAACCGCACGACGGACATGCCGCTCTCGTCGGCCAGTTCCTGCACGGTGCCGTCGGCGCTGGCGACCACCAGGCCGCGGTAGGTGTAGGCCGGCACAAACAGGTGACCGCCGGATTTGCCGATGCTGGCCACCCAGCCCGGCGCCAGCACGTTGCCGGACAGCACCGGCAGCGGCGCCTTCTTTTCGCCGAAGCCGAACCAGCTGCAGCCGCCCAGCAGGAGCGCCAGGGCCAACGCGGGCGAGACGCGGGTCAGGTGCGCGCGCAGGATCACGATTTGCCATCCTTGGCCGGCTCGACGGGCTTGTTGCCGCCGCCCAGCGCATCCAGCTTGGCCTGGGACACCATCTTCACCGGGCTGCGCTCATCGGCCTTCTCCACCGCAAGCTGGTAGGCGGCGCGCGCCTCGGCTTTCTTGCCCTGCGCATTGAGCGCATCACCGCGCAAGTCCGCCACCAGGGACGCGTAGCCGGCGTCCTTGACCTGGTCGAGCTGCTTGATCGCGTCGTCGTACTTTTTCTGGTCGAGCATCACTTGCGCCAGCCGGATGTGCGCGATCGGACGGAACGCGTCGCGGCCGTTGTCCGCCACCCATTGGAGGTGCTTGGCGGCCTCGTCAAGATGGCCGGCTTCGAATTCGCTCTTGGCGGCCATCAGGCGCGCCTCGGTGGCCTGGAAACTGCGCGGGTACTTGTCCGCCATCGCGCCGGCAGCTTCGGAGAGCTTCTTGGGGTCCTTGGACGCCACGGCGTCCTGCGACGCCTTGGTGACGCTCTTGAACAGCACCTCGGCTTCCTCCTGCTGCTTGCCCTGGTAGGACTTCCACAGCTGGGTGCCGGCGATGGCAGCAAAGAACACCGCGACCGCGGCGTAAATCAAGTTGCCCCATTTCGCCCACCAGTCCTTGAGGGCGTCGATGCGTTCCTGTTCTTCCAAATCGTATGCAGCCATTGCGGTGTTTCCTGTTCCTGTGAATCGGTATTCGGGGAGGGTCTAGGGGGCCGGGCGCAGCCGGGTGATGGCGTCGGCCAGCGGGACCGACACCTGTTCAGAAGTTTCGCGAAGCGGCTTGACGCTGACCTTGCCCGCCGCCACTTCATCCGGGCCGAGAATGATAGCAAAGCGGGCCCCGCTGCCATCCGCCTTTTTCATTTGCGACTTGAAGCTTGCCGCCTTGCCATCCGGCGTGCCGTGCACGGCCACCGTAAATCCAGCGTCGCGCAAGGCTTCGGCGGCGTGCTGCGCGGGAAGTTCCTGCCCTTCGCCAAAGATCACGTAGGCATCCAGCACCGGCGGTGCGGCGCTGCGCGTCTCGGCGAGCAGCATCATCACGCGCTCCACGCCGATGCCGAAGCCGCACGCGGGGGCGGACTTGCCGCCCAGCTCGGCGATCAGGCCGTCGTAGCGTCCGCCGCCGGCAATCGTCAGCTGCCAGTCGGCGCCCTTGCCGATGAACTCGAACACCGTGCGGTTGTAGTAATCGAAGCCGCGCACCAGCCGCGGGTTCACGGTGTAGGCGAGGCCCGCCGCGTCGAGACGCGACGTGACGCCGGCAAAGTGCGCCTTTTCTTCCTCACCCAGGTACTGCGCGAGCTTCGGCGCGCCGTCCACCAGCGATTGCATCGCCGGGTTCTTGGTATCCAGGGTGCGCAACGGATTGGTGTGCAGGCGCCGTTTGGCATCGGCGTCGAGCTGATCCTGGTGCGCCTCAAAATACGCCACCAGCGCCGCGCGATGCGCTTTCCTTGCCTCCGCGTCGCCGATGGAATTGACCTGCAACCCCACATCCTTGAACCCCAGGCGTTTCCACAGGCGCGCGAGCATGATGATCTGCTCGGCATCAACATCCGGCCCGGCAAAGCCCATGGCCTCCACGTCGAACTGGTGGAACTGCCGGTAGCGGCCTTTCTGCGGGCGCTCGTGGCGGAACATCGGGCCCCAGGTCCAGATGCGCTTCGGGCCGTCGTAGAGCAGGTTATGTTCGATGGCGGCGCGCACCAGCCCTGCCGTGGCTTCGGGCCGCAACGTGAGCTTGTCGCCGTTCATCGAATCCTCGAACGAGTACATCTCCTTTTCGACGATGTCGGTCACTTCGCCGATCGAGCGCACGAACAGCGCCGTGGGTTCGACGACGGGTGTGCGCATCAGGCGGTAGCCGTATTGCTCGAACACCTCGCGCGTGGTGTCCTCGAGGAGTTGCCACAGGGGGGAATCCTGCGGCAGCAGATCGTTCATGCCGCGCACGGCTTGGAGGGTTTGCATGTCAGGGATGTGGGGTCGGGGGCCGGGATTGGAAGCGCGGGGCGCGGGTCGCGGCGATCAAGTCGGATTCATTTAGGCAAACCCAAGCACTGGCGCGGCTTCCGAGGCAATAATAGCCTGGGAGGCGCACCAGGACTGGCGTTTGGATTGTTCAGGCAACGGCTTTGATGGGAATCTCTTTCTTCCGGGAGCGTGCGCGCGGCGCGGCGCCGGGCGCGAAATTCTTCTTCACGTAGTCGTCCACCAGCGCCTGGAATTCCTCGGCGATGCGATCGCCCTTGAGCGTCACGGCCTTTTCGCCGTCGATGTACACCGGTGCCACGGGACGCTCACCGGAGCCGGGCAGCGAAATGCCGATGTCGGCCAGCTTCGATTCGCCCGGCCCGTTGACCACGCAGCCCATGACGGCCACGTGCAT
>CAZTYC010000206.1:0-5256 GCA_964617435.1 uncultured Burkholderiales bacterium | reverse complement strand
ATTCGAGACCTGAAGAACACGGTGGCCGCGCTGCGGGACGCCTTGGAGCGCGCCCGGGCAGAACGCGACACCAGTGTCCATGCGGCCACATTGGCCGCCAGTCAGGAGCTCAACCAGGTCAAGGCGGCTGCCGCCGCCCTGAGATCGGCTTTGGAAGAATCACGGGCTGATAAAGAAGCGGCCATCCGGCAGCACTCGCTCGACGCGGCAAAGGAGCAGGCCCAACTCAAGTCCACCGCGACTGCCCTGCGGGAGTCGTTGGAGGCCGAGCGATATGCCGGCGCCAAGGCGGTGCACGATGCGCGGCTCCATGCAAATGCAGAAATTGCCCAATTGAAGGCGACGGCGGACGCGCTGCGGCAAGCGCTGGGGGATGAGCGCAACCGCCGCGTCGATGCCGTTCGCGAGGCGGTAATTGCCGCGAATCAGGAGATTGCCCAGCTCAAGCTGACGTCGTCCGCCTTGCGCGATGAACTCGAGCGCGAACGCGCGGCGCGCGCGCAGGCGGTGCGTGAGGCCGTCAATGCCGCCAATCAGGAAATCACCTTGCTCAAGGCCACCTCGGCGGCGCTTCGCGAATCGCTCGAGGCGCTGCGGATGGAAAAGGACAAGGCCGTGCGTTTGGCCCTGGTGGAGGCCAACCAGGAAATTGCCCAACTCAAGTCGACCTCTGCCGCCCTGCGCGAGTCGCTGGAACAGGAGCGTGCCGACCGCGAGTCGGCCGTACGCAACGCCGTTACAAATGCCAACAAGGAAATTCAGCAGCTGCGGTCCACGGCCACCGAGTTGCGCGCAAGCGTCGAGGCCGAAACGGCGGACAAGGCCCGCGCCGTGCGCGAAGCGATCAACACCAACCTGAAGCAGATCAAACAGTTGGAGTCGACCATCGCGGCCCAGCGCGAGGCCATCGAACACCAGCGTCATGAGAGTGCCCAGAAATTGCAGGATGCGCTCCGCGCATCCAAAGGTGAAATTCAACAGCTTGAAGCCACAGTGATCGCCTTGCGCGAGTTGCTGGAAGTCAAAGCATAAGGAGCCAGTGTGAAAAGCGAAGTCAAATCCAAGGCGAATGCGAAGAAAAAAATGGAGGCCGTCGCCGACCTCGAGGCCGCCAGCATGGAGTCGCTCCTGGAGGGCGTCGGCATGAAAGACCGGCTGCGCATCATGGAACTCCTGCTTGGGCTGTCGCAAAAGATGGCCAGTACCGAGTCCCTGGACGAGGCCCTGGCCACATTCATTGAAGTCGCCATGGCCGAGCTCAACGCGGAGCGCGGCACGCTGTTCCTCAATGATCCGACCACCAACGAGCTGTACTCGCGGGTGGCACAGGGCGGCTACCACCGGGAAATCCGCATCCTCAACACCACCGGTGTCACTGGCCACGTGTTCACCACGGGCGAAAGCATCATTGTCGATGACGCCTACAACAACCCCCATTTCAGCAAATCGGTGGACGATGAGTCCGGTTTCGTCACCAAGACCATGCTCTGTGTGCCGGTTCTGACCGCCAAGAACGAAGTCATGGGGGTGGTGGACCTGCTCAACAAGCGCGACGGCAAGTTCACGCGCCGCGACCTTGAGCTGCTGGTGGCCATGACCCGCCAAGGGACGCTGGCGCTGCAGAGCGCGCAGTACATCGAGCGCATGAAGCGCATCCGCGCCCAGGAGCTGGAGTTCATGGATATCGTGTCCTCGGTCACGTCGGACATCAAGATCGGCTCGCTGCTGAACAAGGTGATGGGAGAAGCCACCCGGATGCTCGACGCGGAACGCTCCACCCTGTTCCTCAATGATGAAAAGACCGGGGAACTGTGGTCGGAACTGGGCCAGGGCTTGTCGGCGATGCAGATTCGCCTGCCCAACACGGAGGGCATTGCCGGTGCCGTGTTCACGACGGGCAAAACCATCAATATCCCGTACGCGTATGCCGACCTGCGTTTCAATCCGGCGTTCGACAAGCGTACGGGTTACTTCACCCGCTCCATCCTCTGCGTGCCGATCACCAATCACAGCGGAAAGATCATCGGCTCCACCCAGGTCCTCAACAAACGTGGCGGCCCTTTCACCAGCGAGGACGAAGCCCGGCTGAAGGCGTTTACCGCGCAGATTTCCATCGCGCTGGAAAACGCCAATCTGTTCGCCGATGTGCAGAACATGAAGAACTACAACGAAAGCGTGCTGGAGTCGATGTCCAGTGGCGTGCTCACGCTGGATGATTCGGAAAAGATCGTGACTTGCAATGGCGCCGGCTTGCGCATTCTCCGGCTGCCGGCCGCCGACGTCATCAACAAGCCGGCGGCATCGTTTTTCACCGGGCCCAACGCATGGTTGCTGGACAAGCTCAAGCGCGTCGGCGAAACCCACGCCCAGGAGCTCAGCATGGATGCCGAGCTGCAGTTTGGGGGCGAAACACTTTCAGTGAATACGACGGTGATGCCGCTGGTGAGCGCCGAGCAGAAGCAGCTGGGCTCGATGATCATGATCGAAGACATTTCCAGCGAAAAGCGCACCAAGGCCACCATGGCCCGCTACATGGACCCTGCGATTGTCGACCAGCTGCTCGCAGGCGGCGCCGACGCGCTGGGCGGGCAAAGCCTCCGCGCCACGGTGTTGTTCTCGGACATCCGCGGCTTTACCACGCTGACCGAGGAACTCGGCCCGCATGCCACGGTCAGCATGCTCAACGAGTACTTCGAGATCATGATGGAATGCCTCAAGAAGGAGGACGGCTTCCTCGACAAGTACATCGGCGACGCCATCATGGCCGCGTTTGGCATCCCCTTCGGCCACGATGACGATGAAGACCGCGCCGTGCGCACTTCCATCAACATGATCAGAAGCCTGGCCGTGTGGAACATCACGCGCGTCAGCGAAGGCAAGAAACCGATCAACATCGGCATCGGCCTCAATACCGACGAAGTCGTGACCGGCAACATCGGCTCCAAGAAGCACATGGGCTTCACCATGATCGGGGACGGCGTCAACCTCGCGGCCCGCCTTGAATCCGCCTGCAAGCAATATGCGGCCAGCATCCTCATCAGCGAATTCACCCACCGGAAACTGCGCGGCACCTACCGCACGCGCGAAGTGGATCTGGTGGTGGTCAAGGGCAAAACCCAGCCCGTCGGCATCTACGAGGTGCTCGACCACCACACCGATGCGACCTTTCCCAACCTGATGGACACGGTGAACCACTTCAAGGATGGCGTGCGCAAGTACCGCCAGGCCAAGTGGGACCCTGCCATTCACGCATTCCGGGAAGCGCTGGCCGCCAACCCGGGCGACAAGCTCTCGAACATCTACATCGAGCGCTGCGAAAAGCTGAAAAAAAGTCCGCCGGAAGGCGAGTGGAACGGCGTTTGGGTGATGGACGAGAAATAGCCGAAAAGGCTTGTCCACCGGGACTGCCAGCCGCCGATCGTTCGAGACGTCCGCTAACATTCCCTTACAACTTGCCCGTGCCTGGCCCACGGCAGCGCGCCGTGGGCTGACTATCATCACGCCATGAACACCCATGCCGCTCCCCGCCACCGCATTCTGGTCGTCGATGATGACCTGCGCCTGCGAGACCTCTTGAAACGCTATCTGACGGAGCAAGGGTTCGCCGTCGAGACACTGCCTGACGGGCAGGGGCTCGAACGCGCGTTTTCAAGGAATCGTTTCGATCTCATGGTGCTCGATGTCATGTTGCCGGGCGAGGATGGCACCGCCCTGCTGCGCAAGTTGCGATCCTCCCCCCGGCCTGAAGCGCACCTGCCGGTCATCATGCTGACCGCCAAAGGCGATGATGTCGATCGCATCATGGGGCTTGAAATGGGCGCTGACGACTATGTGTCAAAACCGTTCAACCCGCGTGAACTGGTGGCGCGCATCAACGCCGTCCTGCGCCGGCAGGCGCCGCTCGACGCGCCGGGCGCACCCGCAGGCAGTGACGAAGTCGTGGTGTTCGGTCCCTTCGCGCTGAACCTCGGCACGCGAAGCCTGACGAAGGACGGCGCGCCGGTGGCGATGACCACTGGAGAATTCGGGCTGCTCAAGGTGCTTGCGCAACATCCGCGTTCGCCGCTTTCACGCGACAAACTCACCGAACTGGCCCGTGGCCGCGAGCATGAGACGTTCGATCGCGCCATTGATGTGCAGGTCTCGCGGCTGCGGAAGCTGCTCGGCGATGATCCGCAACTGCCCCGCTATATCCAGACGGTATGGGGGCTGGGCTATGTGTTCGTCCCGGACGGCAAGCCGCACGCCAAATGAAGCTCTGGCCGCAATCGCTGTTCGCGCGCACAGCGTTGGTCATGGTGGCGGTGCTGGTGGTGAGCCAGATCGTCTCGGTCATGTTGTTCCGCTATTACGCACAGCAGCCGCGCTTCAATCTCATCGCGGCGGGCTACCTCAGCCACCTCAAAACCATCCGTGCTGCGTTTGAAACCCTGCCGCCGGAACGGCATCGCGACTTCATTCAACGCTTGCGTGAGGAACGCGGGATTCGCGTCATTCCCAATGTGCGGCTTGACGCGGAAGGCGATGGGCGCCTGGATCCCGCCCCCAATATCCCTGCCATTCGCATGGCACGCGAACGCTTGCAGGAGCAGTTCGGCGAACGGGCCGACCTCTTCCAGTTTCGCCGTCCACCACGCGCCGGACAGGAGCCGAAGGCGGACGCCAAAGGCGATCCACGCACCGCGTTGCCGCCGCCATTGATTACGCGCCTTCCGATTGGCGAATCGCATGTCTGGGTGGTCTTTCCGCAAAGCCGGATCGTTGACGCCGATTATTCGATGGCCTGGCTGGGTTGGGGCATCGTGGGTGCCCTGTTGGCATTGACCGCTGCCTTGTTCGTGGTGAGCCGCTTGAACCGGCCGCTGAGGGCCTTGGCCCAAACCGCCAACGAGATCGGCGCCGGGCGGCACCCGCCACCGGTGACGGAGATGGGTCCTGAAGAGGTCAAGTCGGTGGCCGTGGCGTTCAACCAAATGCGCGAGGGACTGGAGCGCAATGAGCGTGATCGAACCACGTTCCTCGCCGGGGTTTCCCACGACTTGCGCACCCCGCTCACGCGGCTGCGGCTGGGCATGGAAATGCTGCCCATGGACGACACCACGCGGCGCGACCTGGAAGGCGACATCGCCGACATCAATGCCGTGATCGACCAGTTCATGGACTATGCGCGCAGCGAAGCGGCCGAAGTGGTGGAATCAGTCGACCTCAACACGCTGGTCAATGCGGCGGCGGATCGTGGGCGCCGCATGGGGATGG
>CAZTYC010000205.1:0-5277 GCA_964617435.1 uncultured Burkholderiales bacterium | reverse complement strand
TGGATGCCACCGTCGGCTTCATCAACATCAACCAGAACAAGATCATCAAGATCTTTTCGGTGGCATCCGTCGCCCTGCTGCCGCCGACGCTGATCGCCAGCATCTACGGCATGAACTTCAAGGGCTGGTTCCCGGAACTGTCGTGGGAATGGGGATACCCGTACGCTCTCGCACTGATGGTGGTGTCGGTGGCCGTTCCGTTCGCGTATTTCAAGCGCAAGGGCTGGCTCGAATAATCCGCGCCATCATCGAGGCGCGCCGGCTCACTTCAGGCGCTCAAGCCGCCCCTTGCGCTTGATGAGGTTCTTGTAGTCCCACTGGATGTCGCGCGATTTTCCGGCCCAGCGCTTCAGGTCTTTCACATTAACCTGGTCAACGGATGTGTAGCGCGCATCAGCGGCTTTGAAACTGCCTTCCTTGGCCAGACCGGGCTCGTCGAACGACTGCCCACTCCAGAATAGCAGGCGCACGCAATTCTTCAGTTTCCCGTAGCCGGCGACCGGGTTGCCGTCCAGGAACCACACGGGGATGGCATGCCAGATCTTGTTTTCAGCCTCTGGCAGGACGCGATCGAGGGTGCGCGCCAACAGGTCGGCAATCGCCTTGTCCTCGACTGAGAGTCCATTGTTGTACTGCGCGGTGTCCGGCTGCAGCGATACTGCAGTTCCGGCCTTGGGCGCCCTCTTCGAAGCAATGGCGGACGCGGCACGCGGTTTTCCCGCCGTCCTGGCCGCCGGCGCCGTCTTTCCAGCCGCATTCGCCGCCACCGCCTCCCGCACCAGCGCCTTGAACGCCACCGCGCTGACCTTGTCCCCTTCGCGAAGGTCGATGGCACGCCGCGCGTTGCCTTCCAGGCTGGCATTGAAGAGCCCCTTGGGGTCCTTCAGGGATGCACCCTTCGGAAACGTCAGCTTGACCACGGCCTTGTAGGTTTCCCCGGTGCACAGGATGCCGTCGCGCTCCCATACCGGCACGTCGCCCCATTTCAGGGTCTCGACCACATCTTGCACGGCGGCATGGATGAGTTCGCGCATGCGTGCCAGCGTCTCGCCGCGCCAATCGCCGAGCGCTGCGATCTTCTTCGTGATTTTGCCGGATGCATTTGCGGCGGCAGCGGGTTTCTTTGTCGTCATGGAGGCTCCGTGGGCAGCGTGGATTTCTGGTGCAACTTCAGCGGGTGTTGAAGCGCCCCTGTTCAACGGCGGCCTTGATGTCGTTCAGGTCCTGCAGGATGGCCTTTTTCAGGACTCCCCTGAAGAACAGCCTCAAGGGCACGGCCTGCAGTTGGGCCAGCCATCCGTGGGGCTGCGTCTCGTGCCGGCTGACCAGCGCGATAGAGTCGCCACGCGTCTGGATGCGAAACGACGTCAGGAATACAAAGCCGCCGTCGGCCGCTCGCGTGGTGTAACCCACGCCTTCAGACGCGTCGACGACCTGCTTTTCCACCGCCGCCGGCTTGCCGAACAGGATCCGCGTCTCGCGCCATTTCAGGCCGACAAGCCCTTGCGGGGGCCGATCGAGCAGTTCGACTTTCTCGATGCCGCTGATGAACGCACCGGCGCCATCGATGTCGGTGATCGCGGCCCAGACTGCCTTGCCCGTGCCGGAAATGGTGACCTCAGCCTCAACAATCATGCTGCCCATCCTCCCTTGCGCCCGTCTGTTGAACTTTCCCAAATTTTGCCCCGCATCCACACGCCCCGGGGCGATTGAATCTACCGCGATTTGAATTGGTCGGCTTGGACGTGGCCCCTGTAGTTTGATTCACCGAGCAGCCGCCACATTGCAAACTCTTCCTGCAACGCAACCGGGCGGACTAGCCCTGAAGGTGCGCGATGACCAGCCGGTAACCGACGTCCCATTCATGCCGACCCAACAAATGCCCATGGCGCGCCTGCCATGCGCCGGATTCCAGATCTTCACGCAGGCGCTCAAGACCGGCGCGCTCGGCATCCCCCATGCGCGCGAACAGCGAGATCCCCGCCTGCACCTTCGGGTCAAGATAGGCCGCAGGCCGTGCCCAGTACGCGCCAAAAAAACCGTCCACGCAATCGCGCGGGACCGGCAATGGCGTGATCTCCACGCGCGCGCCGCTGCCGAACGCGGAGGCGTATTGGTTCATCCTCGGCAGCACGGCGCGATCAATGACCTCGAATGCAGGCAGGTAGTCCCGCAGCAGCCAGAAGGCATCGGCCTCGGTGTCCCAGGTCAACAGCACCACGCGGTCGCGCGCCACACGGGCACACTCGGCCAGGCCGCGCAAGCGGTCCGGCCAGTGGTGAATGGTGAGGACGGCCACGACGGCGTCGAACGATCGGGCATTGAACGGCAGGGCCTGCGCGCCCGCCTGCACCGCCGGTGCCGCCCCTGCAGGACGCTGCGCGATCATGACCGCCGAGGGCTCGACGGCGACAACTCGCCGATCCGCCGGTTCATAGGACCCGGCCCCGGCGCCCACATTGAGCACCGAGCGCGCCGGCCCCAATGCAGCATTCAACGCGGCGGCGATGCGTGGGTCCGGACGGCGTTGCTGCGCGTAGCCTTGGCCGATGGTGTCGTAGATGGGTGGGGCGCTCACGTCTGTGTCAGGCCTTTTCAAGGCAGGAGTCATTCAAGATCAACACATCCGCCGGCAACACGGCGGCGTCCATGAAACCCGCAAGCAAATGGGTAAACACAAGCACCGGCGCGGCTTTCCAGGCCTTTTCGCCTTGAACGCCGCGTCAGATATGGAGTTTGTCTCTTCCACCTCCGGGCAACAACCTATCCGCCATGCGGCAATCCGAGCCGCCGGTTGGCGGGAACCGCAACATCGATGAGCCTGGGCTTGGGCAGGTTGAGGGCCGCCATCAATTCGATGAACGCGTCCCGCGACTTGCCCGCGAGCCGCGGGTTGTGCCGCTTCTCGGCGCCGATGGTGGACACCCGGTTGCCGTGGTAATCGTGCCCGGGAAAGACCCGCGTGTCGTCCTGCAGCGTGAACAGGCGCCCGGTGATGCTGTCGTACAGCGCACCGGCGTCGCCGCCCTGGAAATCCGCGCGTCCGCAACCGCCGATGAACAGCGTGTCCCCCGTGAAGACCGCATCGCGCCATCGGTAACAGACGCTGCCCGCGGTGTGGCCCGGCGTTTCGATGGCGGCCAGCGTCTCACCGCCCGCCCGGATGACGGTGCCCTCTTCCACATGAATGTCCGCCGGACCGATGCCGCAGTTGAACGGCGCCGCCGCCTTGGCGCCGGTGCGGCGGCGCAACTCGCCTGCCGCGGTAATGTGATCGGCATGCGCATGCGTCTCGAGCGTCAAGACCAGGCGCAGGCCATGCTTGTCGAGAACGGCGAGGTCGCGTTCAAGCTGTGCGTCCACCGGATCGATGATCAGCGCCTCGCGCGACGTGCGATCGCCGATGACGTACGTCAGCGTCGAGGACGTCTCGTCGAACAGCTGCTCGAAAACAAAGTCCGAAACCATGCGCCAATGATACCTGCCGGCTTTGGCGCGCAAAGGCGCGAACCGGATGGTGGAGAAACGAAGGCGGCAGAGTCGTTGGAGGCTGCACGGCGACGGTTTCAACGCGCGCTAATGCCGCTTGCGCGGCAGGTCCATTGGAACCTTGCTACTTTTCCACCATCACCACGTGCGCCTGGATCCTGCCCTCCACCGCTCCGGAGCCGAAGCGGCGCGCGATCGCCTCGGCCGCGCGGTCGGTCGCCTCGGCCAGACGCGAGGCATCGCGTGCCTCGATCTCGCTGCGCCATGGCGTGCCCTGGCAATAGGCGATGGCCGGCGCGCGCGGCGAGCCGGCCTTGCTGCGCGCCGTCACGGTGGTGATCTGCGCCGGCATGGCGAAGCCGCCCGCCTTGAGGTCCTGCTCGATGGCCGCGCGGTCGTGATATCCGTGCGGCGTGCGCGCCATGAAGCGCGGCGGGTCATCCGGAAACATGGCGGCCAGCGCTTCCGCGATCGTGCGGGCGAAGTCGTTTTCCTCGATGCGGTCCCACACGTTGAACAGGAACACACCGCGCGGCCGCAACACGCGGCGCGCCTCGGCAAACGCTTTCGCCTTGTCGGGGAAAAACATGGCGCCGAACTGGCACACCACGGCGTCGAACGATTCGTCTGCGAAGGGCAGCTGCATGGCGTCCGCCTGCCGCCATTCCACCGGGCGCTGCGTGCCAAGGCGCTCGGCGAGGTCGAGCATGGCCTGGTTCAAGTCGGAGGCAATGATCTCGACCCCGGCCGGCAGGCCGGCTGCCAACTTGCGCGTCACCACGCCGGTCCCCGCGGCAATTTCGAGCACATTGGAGAGCGAGCGGGATCGAAGGCGGTTCACCAGGTCGGTCGAATACGGACCGAAGATCAGCGGGACGAGGTGCGACTCGTAAAGCTGCGGGATGGAGCCGGAAAAGACGGCATCTGTGTTGGGTGTGCTCATGCCGGGGAAGCCAGGCGACCCGCCGGGCGTGTCATGCGTCGTGGAGTGGTCCGCACAGTATGCGCCGCACCACTACTCGCGTCCTGCAGCCAACCCGAACATGAATGCAAAGTTCTCCGGCGGATTGAAGCGGCTGATGCCCACGCCGTGATACGGGTTCTGGCCATTCAATGACGCCGGCTCGGCCGTCCACACGCGCACATGGTCCGCTGGAATCTGGAGCGCGGCATACGCCCGCGCGAGCAGGGCCGCGGTATTTTCCTTGCCATGGTAGCCGGCATACCAGCGCGACATCGGCGTGGCGCTGGGGCGCAAGAGCCACGGCGCGAGCGTCGGCGGACGTCCGCCTCCGCCACCAAAACTGTCCCAGGGGCTGGAGAACAACACCGCGCGCGCCACCGGATGCTCCTTGGCCAGGAACGCGGCCATGCCCGCACCCTGCGATTGCCCGCTGACGATCACGCGGCTCCAGTCGATGCCGTCACCGGCGAGGTAGCGGCCCCACTGCTCCGGCGGATAGTCGCGGTCCAGATACTTCAGCAGCGCCACCAGCCGCGGCACGATGGCGTCCTGCGGGTCGTCGTCGATCACGTCGATGGTGTTGGTGCCGTACAGCCGCTTCTGCCGGGCCTTGGCCGCGCAATCGCGGTCCGGGTTGGCCGGACACACCTGCTGGATCGCCTCGCCTGTGTTGTAGGCGATGGAGATCACTCGATGCCCGGCCTTGCGCAGCGCCGGGAAAAACGGCATCTCGCGCGGCTTGCCGCCCGTGCCGGCCATGAACAACACCAGCGGCGCCCCGGCGCGATCGTGCGCCGGATCGAGCGCGACGTAGTGAGGATCGT
>CAZTYC010000204.1:4142-5279 GCA_964617435.1 uncultured Burkholderiales bacterium | reverse complement strand
GCAATCCGGCGATCAACATGATCGATCTGGAAGCCGTGGGTGCCATCGCGAAGGAAGCAGGTGTTCCGTTCGTGGTCGATAACACAGCAGCCTCGCCCTATCTCTGCCAACCCTTGATGCGCGGCGCCGACATCGTGGTGCACTCGGCCACCAAGTTCATGGGCGGGCACGGCACCACCATGGGCGGTGTGGTGGTGGAGAAGGGCACCTTCCCGTGGGACAACGGCAAGTTTCCGTCGATGACCGAACCTTCGGCCGGTTATCACGGCGTGCGTTTCTACGAGACCTTTGGCAACTTCGGCTACACCATGAAGGCGAGGATGGAGGTCCTGCGCGTGTTCGGCCCGACGTTGTCGCCGTTCAATGCCTGGCAATTGCTGCAAGGCATCGAGACCCTGCCGGTGCGCATGGAACGCCATTGTGCAAACGCCATGGCCGTGGCACAGTTTCTCGAGAGTCACCCGAAGGTGGCGTGGGTCAATTACCCGGGGCTGCCCTCGAACAAATACCACCCGCTCGTGAAGCGTTACATGCCCAAAGGCGCGGGAGCATTGCTCTCGTTTGGGATCAAGGGCGGTTTCGAATCCGGCGTGAAGTTCATCGAGAGCCTGCAGTTCATCTCCCACCTGGCCAACATTGGCGATGCGAAATCACTCGTGATTCATCCGGCGTCCACCACCCATCGCCAACTCAGCGAGGAAGACCAGGTCAAGGCCGGCGTGCCGCCGGACATGGTGCGCCTGTCGATCGGGCTGGAGACGCTCGACGACATCGTGTGGGATATCGACCAAGCCTTGTCACGCACGTAGCCGGGCCACCGCTCGCGGAGAGACTCGGGAGTACCATTCGCGCTTCGCGGCTGTGGCCGCCTTTTCCGATGGGGGGAACAATCATGAGGACTCGTAATTGGATCGCGGGGATCGCCGTGGCTTGCGTGGCGGCAACCGTGCTGGCGCAGGACAATCCGAATCGAAAGGAAGCCAAGCGCACGGACCTCTCCGGCGCGCCGGGCATGGAGGTGATCAGCTCGGTGGTGGAGTACAAAAAGGGCGAAACCGCCTCACCGCACTTCCATCATGGTGTGGAAGTGGCGTATGTCCTGCAGGGCACGCAAATCCTGCGCGCGGGCACCAAGGA
>CAZTYC010000204.1:0-4042 GCA_964617435.1 uncultured Burkholderiales bacterium | reverse complement strand
CCTAGCGGTATCCGCCGTCCGCCATGAGTACCTGTCCCATGAAGTAGGGCATGGTCAGGATGTGCAACGCCACGGCCGCCATTTCATCGGGCTCCGCCCAACGGCGCATCCAGATCTTGGCGGACTCCTTCTCACGCACGTCGGGCGGCAGCGTGGCATTCAGGTCCGTGTTGATCCATCCGGGCGCCAGCGCATTGACGACAATGCCGACCGGCGCCAGGAACTCTGCGGCGTTTTTCACCAGCATGTTGGCGGCGGCCTTTGACGAATCGTAATGCGCGGACACCGGGTCATTGGAATTGATGCCGTTGGTGGAGGTCACCAGCAGGATTTTTCCGCGGAATTCGCCCTTCGGGGCATTTTGCTTCATGGCCTGCGCGGCGTACTTGGTGACCAGGAACGCACCGGTGGCATTGGTGTTTTGCACGGTGTCCCACTCTTTTTGCGTCTGGTCGAAGAAGTCCGTGTTGGGCGAGACGCCGGCGGAATGGATCACGTAGTCCACATGCTGTCCGGCTTTCTGAATGGCGTCGAAGAACGATGCCACGCTCGATTCTTCGCCGACTTCGCACGGATAGGCGCTGACCTGTACCCCTGCACGGACGGCCTTGAGCCGGTTGACGGCGGCCGTCGTTTTTTCAGGCTTGCGGCTGGCCGAGATGATGAGGTCGCCGCCGGCGCGCGCGACAGCCTCGGCACAGCAAAGGCCGATCCCCGATGCGCCGCCGGTGACGACTGTCGTGGTGCCCGAAAAATCAAAATGTGCGGATGCATGCTTGCTCATGGCGGTCTCCCCTTGTTGACAGGCACAGTTTGATTGCAGATTCGCGCCGTTGCAATCTGCAAGCCGCGGGCGCCGGAGTGCCTTGGGTGTCAGGCAGGCGTGATCGATCCCAGGATGCGCGGGCCTTTGGCGCCGGTGGTGCGCGTCAGGTCGATCGCCCGACCTTCGACGCATTGCTTGGCCAGCCACGCAAAGAGCAGCGCCTCCACCTGCTGTACTGGCACACCATGCGCGTCGGTGCGCTCAACTGCGACGCCTGGCAGTCTCATTTTCAAGGCGCCAACCAGCGCGCCATTGAGGGCACCGCCCCCGCACAGCAACACCCTTGCGGCCCTGGGCGCGTGCGTGGAAACCGCCTGTGTGATCGCCCAAACGGTCAATTCAAGCAGGGTGGCCTGCACGTCCGCAATCACGGCGCCCGGCCGATGGGCAGCAAGCCAGGCCTCGTGGAACAGATCGCGCCCGGTGCTCTTGGGTGGAGGCAGTGAAAAGTACGGATCGGCAGCGAGGCGCGAAAAGAGCGCCGCGTCCACTTTGCCTTGCGCGGCAAGCTCGCCATCGCGGTCAAAGGGCTGGCCCAGGTGGCGCGTCGCGATCGCATCCATGAGGCAATTCCCCGGTCCGCAATCGAAGCCCCACGCGGGCACTCCCGGCGCAAGCATTGTGACGTTGGCAATGCCGCCGATATTGACCACCACGCGGGTTTCGTCCGGTGATCGGAAGACACCGTCGTGAAAAGCCGGGGCGAGGGGCGCGCCTTGTCCACCCGCGGCGACATCGCGCGCCCGAAAATCCGAGACGACGGTGCATCCGGTCAGTTCCGCCAGCCGCGCCGGGTTTTTGAGTTGCACGGTGTAACCGGATTCGGGACGGTGGCGCACCGTTTGGCCATGGCAGCCGACGGCGATCACTTGCCGGCTCTTGACCCCCGCGGCATCGAGCGCTTGATTGAGCGCCTGAGCATAGAACTCGGCAAGGGCATTGGCGCAAGCCGCAGAACGCGCGATCTCGTCTGTGCCGCTGGAATTGAGCGCCAAGAGCTCGGCCTTCAAGGTGGCGGGAAACCCGACGCTGCCAAAGCCCAGCACCCGAGGCTGCGATTGGGAAAAATCCGCGACGATGGCATCGGCGCCATCCAGCGACGTGCCGGACATGATGCCGGCGAACACGGACCGGCGGCTACTCAAACCGGCCGAACTGGGCATCCCGCAGAAGCGCCAGTTGCTGGCCCTGCACAAGTGCGGCGTTCCTGAAGGCAGGCAGGTATTTCGCGTCCAGCGGCTCCGCCTTGGGCAGTGCCACCCGCATCGGGTCCTGGTGAATGCCTGCAAGCTTGAACTCGTAATGCAGGTGCGGCCCTGTCGCATAGCCGGTGGAGCCCACGAAGGCGATGGTTTGCCCCTGGCTCACCCGCGCCCCTTTGCGCACGCCCGCGGCAAATCCCTGCAAATGCCCGTACAAGGTGGTGATGCCGCTGTTGTGCCGGACTTCGATCGCATTTCCGTAGCCGCCGCGCACGCCGGCAAACTCCACCACGCCGTCCGCCGTAGCCCAGATCGGCGTGCCGCGCGGGGCGGCGAAGTCGACGCCCGTGTGCTGGCGCCAGTTCTTGAAAATCGGATGAAGGCGGCCGCCGAAGCCCGAGGACACGCGCGAGAACGCCAGCGGCGAACGCAGGAATGACTTCGCCCGATTTTGCCCGTCGGCAGAGTAATAGCCGTCCGCGCCGTGGTCGTCGGTGAACAGGTAAGCCTGGAAGGTCTTCCCGGCATTGGTGAATTCGGCCGAGAGTACGCGCCCGGCTCCCATCGGTTCGCCGTCGTGGTGCAGTTGTTCATACACCACGCTGAAACGGTCGCCCTTGCGCAGGTCGACGTGAAAATCGATGTCGGTGGAGAAGATGCGCACCAGCTGCATGGCCACCGCGTCTGGAATCCCGGCCTCATCCGTGGCGGCAAACAGGGAGGAGCGGATCGTTCCGGATTTGTACTGACCCACGGCGGCGGTCTTGAGCGTTCGCTCTCTGGCATCAAATCCGGTTGCCGTGCGATTCACATCGAGATAGGTTTCGGCGCTGAGGTAATAGCGCAAGGACTGCAGTTCGCCGCTATCCGACGTCGTGGCCTGGATGGTGCGTCCCGGACGAAGCTTGGTGTACAGGCTGCGCGCGGACGGATGGGTGCGCAGGAAGTCGACCGCTGTGCGGTCATCGACATGCAATCGCTGCAAGATGGCAGCGACGGTGTCGCCGCGCTGCACCCGTTCGCTGGCCTGAAAACTGGTGGGCGTGGTGGCGCCGGAATCCTCCCAAGCCACGTTCAGTTCGCTTTTAACTGTGAGGCGTGGCGCGTGATCCAACTGCGAATCGGATGCCACGCCGAAGGCGGTCAGGATGCCGAAGGCAGGGAGGGCAAGCAGCACGCCGACGGAAATGGCCACGCGCGGGCCCTCGGTGTGCCACATGCGGGAAATTGCATCGGCAACCTGCTTTTTCGTTAAAATTTTAAATTCGGCTGCGCGCATGCGTTGTTGAGTTTCTGTCGACGTTGCGGGTGCAAGGCGTTGAAGAATAACAGAAAAATTCTTGCGCCGCCTGAGCGATCCCCCCATGTCCACGAATCCATCGATCGATAACGCCGTCGCGATCATCCAGCGCGGCGCCGAAGAATTGATCCTCGAGAACGATCTTCGCGCGAAACTCGCGACCGGCCGTACGCTGCGAATCAAACTCGGCCTAGACCCCACCGCGCCTGACCTGCATCTGGGGCACACGGTCGTGCTGAACAAGATGCGCCAGTTTCAGGACCTGGGTCACAAGGTGATCTTCCTGATCGGCGATTTCACGTCCATGATCGGCGACCCGAGCGGCCGGAACACCACGCGGCCGCCGCTCACGCGCGAGCAGATCGAGGAAAACGCCAAGACCTACTTCAACCAGGCGAGCCTGGTCCTCGATGCCTCGAAGACCGAGATCCGCTACAACTCGGAATGGTGCGATCCGCTGGGCGCGCGCGGAATGATCCAACTGGCTTCGCGCTGGACCGTGGCACGCATGCTGGAACGCGACGACTTCACCAAGCGCTTCCAGTCCGGTGTGCCGATCTCGGTGCACGAATTCCTGTATCCCCTGATGCAGGGCTACGACTCCGTGGCCTTGAAGGCCGACGTGGAACTCGGGGGCACGGACCAGAAATTCAATTTGCTGGTGGGACGCGAACTGCAGAAGCAATATGGACAGGAACCGCAGTGCATCCTGAC
>CAZTYC010000203.1:230-5309 GCA_964617435.1 uncultured Burkholderiales bacterium | reverse complement strand
GGGCGGCAAGGGCGGCGGCAAGCCCGACATGGCGATGGCCGGCGGAACCGATGCGGCGGCGCTTCCGGCGGCGCTGTCGAGTGTGAAGGACTGGGTGGCGGCCAAGTAAGGGCCGTCGTTCACCTCGCGCAGTCCATGTTCGAAGTCTTCAAGCACTGCCCGCGCTGCGCCAAGGAGTTGGTCGACCGGGACATCGCCGACGACGGCGGGTCGCGCATGCGGCGCGCCTGTCCGGACGATGCCTGCGGCTTCGTGCAGTGGCAAAACCCGACGCCGGCAGTCGGCGCCCTGGTCGAGCACGAGGGGCAGATCGTGTTGGCGCGCGGTGCCGGCTGGCCGGACGGTTTTTTCGCGCTGGTCACCGGGTATCTCGAGAAGAACGAGGATCCCAAGGCCGGCGTGGCACGCGAAGTCATGGAAGAGATCGGCCTCGAGGTCGTCGAGTCCCACCTCATCGGCAACTATATCTTCGAGCGCAAGAACGAGATCATGCTCTGCTATCACGCGATAGCGGTGGGCGAAGTGCGCCTGAGCCCGGAGATCGCCGAAGTGAAACGCTTCCGCCCCCAGGACTTGAAGCCGTGGCCGCGCGCTACCGGCTTCGCGGTGGCCGACTGGATGCGTGCACGCGGCCTGGCGGTTGAGTTCGTCGACCGGCCTCCCATCAAACCGTGGGTGAACTGACATGGACGACAAAATCGTAATGCCGGAAACCGCCGCGGCCCAGGCGCTCGGCTGGATCGATCCGGCGACGCAGGCGATCGCGCCGCCGATCCACGCCAGCAGCACCTTCCTGCGCGATGCCGCCAATGCGCCGGGCCGCTCCTATGCGCGCGACCAGAATCCGGCGTTCGAACAAGTCGAGGCCGTGCTGTGCACGCTGGAAAAGGGCAAACACGCCGCCGTGTTCGCCTCCGGCATGGCCGCCGCCACGGCGGCCTTCATGGCGCTGAAGCCGGGCAACCACGTGGTGGCGCCGAAATTAATGTACTGGGCCCTGCGCAATTGGCTGGCCAACTATGCAACGCAATGGGGACTGCAGGTCGAATTCATCGACATGTCGAACCTGGATGAATTGAAGCGTGCGGTGCGGCCGGGCAAGACGCGCCTTGTGTGGGTGGAAACTCCGGCCAATCCTTTGTGGTCCATTACTGATATTGCCGCGGCGGCCGACATCGCGCATGCAGGCGGCGCCATGCTGGCGGTCGATTCCACGGTGGCCACGCCGGTGCTGACGCGCCCGCTCGCGCTGGGCGCCGACCTGGTGATGCACTCGGCCACCAAGTACCTCAACGGGCATTCGGATCTCATCGCGGGTGCCCTAGTGGCGCGCGACGATTCGGACTACTGGCAACGCGTCAGGGGCGTGCGCGCCAACGTCGGCGCCATCCTGGGGTCGTTCGAATCCTGGCTGCTGCTGCGCGGTCTGCGCACGCTGTACCTGCGCGTCCACGCCGCTTGCCGCTCGGCCGAGATGCTGGCCGAGTTCCTGAAAGAGCACGAGCTGGTCGATGAGGTGCTGTATCCGGGCTTGCCGGAATTTCACGGCCACGCGGTGGCGGCCAACCAGATGCAGGGGGGATTCGGCGGCATGCTGTCGATCCGCGTCAAGGGCGGTGAAGCCGCGGCCATCGCCACGGCGGCGCATGTCCAGGTGTGGAAGCGCGCCACCTCGCTGGGGGGCGTCGAGAGCCTGATCGAGCATCGTGCCTCGGTGGAAGGGCCGGAGTCGCCGATTCCGAAGGACCTGTTGCGGCTGTCGGTCGGCATCGAGAACGTCGATGACCTGATCGACGATCTCGACGAGGCGCTCATCACGGCGAGGAACGCATGAGCAGCGCGGAACGCATCCGCAACTATCTGTTTGCATCCGGCCTGGACCGGCTGGCGGACCACGCGCCTGTCATCGAAAAATCGATCCACGACCTCATCGGACAGCTCAACACGCCAATGGAGGTCTCCGTCGAATCCCTTGACCGAGACCCGGTGCCCAAACTGTCCGGCGACGGCGCCTGCTCGATCATCGACGAGATGGATCCGCTGCCCTATGACTTGGCGCGCGTGCTGGCGGGGGTGTCGGACGCGAACACGCGCAAGCTCAAGCTGCTCAATATCATCGTGACGCGCCTCTCCTTGATGACCGGGGCGGACTGGGTGGGTATCTACCAGCGGCGCGCTTTGCCGGGCGGTGATGCGCTGGTCAAACTGGCCTATCGCGGCCGCCCGAGCCGCGCCGAATTTCCGCTCACCGAGGCGTTCGCCCAGGGCAGCACCAACAGCCGTGTCGGGCTCGACGGCATGGCGATGGTCATCGACGACGTGGCCAAGCATGTCGCAACCGGCGCGGGCTTCTATGTGTGTGACGATGCCGTGCAATCGGAGATGTGCCTGCCGTTGTTCGACGAATCCGGCAAAACCATCGGCATCATCGATGCCGAGGCGCAGCCCCTCGCCTTCTTCACCGCCGAGCGGCAATGCGCGTTGGTGGCCGCGGCGCTGGTGGCGCCTGCGCTTCTGCCCTGAACTCCGCGGCGCGCGCCTCGCGTTCAAAGCGATTGTCCCAATAGGCGTCACCGCCGCGCCGCCAGGCCAGGAAACTCGCGCCAAGGTAGGCGGCGGGAAACAGGATTCCCCAGCGCTCGTATTGGCGGACATGCTCCCGTTCATGGACGCGCCAACGCGCCGCGTCCTGCGCCGTCCGCGCAAGAATCACATGGCCCAGCGTGATGGCCGTGAATGACCGGCGGGGTGCCAGGCCATTCAACATCCATGGCAGCAGGCCCGCCGTCGCTTCAAGCGTGTCGCCCCGCCGTTCAATGCGCCCGCCCAGCAGGCAGTTGACGCCGGCAATCAGCAGGGCCAATGCTGAAATGGGGGATGCCCAAGCGATCCCGGCCCAACGCATTGCGGGATGCCTGCTTGGCGGCTACTGCGCAAACGCCGCGCGGATCGATTCGACGCGCTTGCGGTTCACATCGAAATCGCGGATGCCGAGGCGCGACGCCGAGCGGACGTGGATCACGGACGCCTTGTCGTCGAGCGCGAATTCGACATCATCGACAAAGCCCAGGCCCGCGCTCTTGAATTCGGCGTGGAGATAGCCCGGCTGCTGAACGACCACCGTCACCAACGGGCGCCCCTGGACGATGCCGAGCAACTTGTTCCATGCGGCGCCCGCATCCCCGGTGAAAGTGATCGGCGCGATGTGGTGCTTGTCGGCCTTGTCCACCGTCGAGGATACGCAATTGGGCTTCCACGAGGGCGGCGCGAACTGGCCGCCCCGGAAACCAAGGTGGGTGGGCCGGGATCCTGCGAATAGTCCCATGGGTTGTCCTCCGAAAGCCTCGATGGCGACGGCAGCGGCGCACCCCAGGGCCACTCCGGCCAACACGCCCAGCGATGCCTTGAGCCATCCGGTCATGCCCGAGTCTAACTCATCAGGGTGCGGTTGCCCGCCGGCGTTTGAAGGTAGGCGCACATCGTCATGCCTGAGTACGGCGGGCTGGGCGTCAGCGTCAGCATGTGCGCCAGCCCCAGTTCATCCAGCAGATACCGCACCTTGGCCGGATTCGGATGCGCGGCCTCCATCCAGGTGAGGCGGCACTGCTGGTCGGGCAGGCGTTGGCAGGGATGCAGGTCCACGTCCCATTGAATCAGGCTGGGCACCAGCCCACCCTCGATGGGGTAACCATCCGCCGGCACGGTGATGCGCCAGCGGAAGTCGCCGCGCGTCATCGGCAGGATGGGGCCCAGGACGCCCCCGGTCTTGTCGTCGAGGGCATCGATGTCTGGCGCGCGCGCCACCCAGCCGAGCAGGCGCGGTCGCGCCGCGATGCGCTCGCGCACGTCGGGGGTGTCCAGCCCGAACCAGCGCTTCAATTCCGGCGCGGCGGCCTCCGGATCGATGGCAATCAGTTCCAGATAGGCGCCCGGCCCCAGGGACAACAAGCGGTTCATGGTGCCCATGCGCGGATGGCGGCCAACATCCGACAGCGTGACGCCGAGGTAACGCGACACCCACGCCGCGCCGCGGTCCAAATCCGCGCAACCCAGCACGAGGTGATCGAACTCCGCGCCCAACGATGTCAGCTCGACGCGAAACCGAACCGGCGCTGCAGCCCGGCATACACGCGCGAAGCAATCCAGCCGCTCAGCGCGCCGAGGGCGTTGGCCACCATGTCGGCGACTTCAAACATACGCCAGCCGGTCCAGCCCTGCAGGAATTCGATCAGCACGCCCATGGCACAGATGAGCAGCAGCGCAATGAATCGGGACTTCGGTCGCGTGAGCGCTATCGCCCACGCGAACATGCAACTTCCATAGGCAATGTAGTGGTGAAGCTTGTCGCCGCCAGGTACGTGCAGTTGTTCCGGGTTGGGAATCAGCGAAAGCACGAAGATGGCAACGATGATGCACACGCCAAACGTGCGGAACAGGGCGGGGCGCGAAGGAAGTTGCATGATGGATCGAGTGGTTGAACGAGCGCGATTAGAGCATCGAAGCGCGTGCTGCGCCAGCGGGAATGTGGCACCAATATGGAATGCCAAACCCAAGCACTGGCGCGGCGTTCCAGGCATATTTGCCATGAAAGCCGCGCCAGTGCTGGAGTTTCGTCCTTGGGCATTTGATTATTTGCAGCCTCTGCAAGCCGGACGGGATCGATCTCGTATAATTTCCGCATTGCAACAAACCCGTGCCCGTCCCTTCCCTTTTCCCTCTCTCTGGAGTCCCCCATGAAGAAACCCATGCGCGTTGCGGTCACCGGCGCGGCCGGCCAAATCGGTTACAGCCTCCTGTTCCGGATCGCTTCCGGCGAAATGCTCGGCAAGGACCAACCGGTCATCCTGCAGTTGCTGGAGATTCCGGACGAAAAGGCGCAGAAGGCCTTGAAGGGCGTGATGATGGAAGTGGATGACTGCGCGTTCCCGCTGCTCGCTGGAATGAGCGCGCACTCGGATGCCAACACCGCGTTCAAGGATGCAGATGTCGCGCTGCTGGTGGGCGCCCGCCCGCGCGGCCCGGGAATGGAGCGCAAGGATCTGCTCGAGGCCAACGGCGCGATCTTCACCGTGCAGGGTC
>CAZTYC010000203.1:0-220 GCA_964617435.1 uncultured Burkholderiales bacterium | reverse complement strand
CGGCCAACACCAACGCCTACATCGCGATGAAGTCGGCGCCCAGCGCCGCGCGCGAGAACTTCACCGCCATGCTGCGCATGGACCACAACCGCGCCCTGTCCCAGCTCGCCACCAAGACCGGCAAGCCGGTCGACTCGATCGAAAAGATGATCGTCTGGGGCAACCATTCCCCGACGATGTATCCGGACTACCGGTTTGCCACCATCGGTGGCGCGGCGGC
>CAZTYC010000202.1:0-5315 GCA_964617435.1 uncultured Burkholderiales bacterium | reverse complement strand
GCGAGCAGCCACGCCGCGCGCGGCACGGGGGCGATGCCGATCGCAGCGTGAAACCCCAGCGCCTTCAGGCCGGCGCGGATGCGCCGCGCCAGCGCGCCGGTGCCGCCGAACAGGCGCAGCGACGCCGCCACCTCCAGCGACGCGCCCTGGGATTCCAGGGTGACCATGGGGGTGAACTGCGCGAGCCACGCCGCGACCTGCCGCAGCGCCGCGCGCTCCTTTTCGGGGTCGCGCGGCAGGATCACCAGTTCCGCAGCGCGCGCCTGTGCGCTCGCCACCGGCATGCCCGGCACGATCTCCAGTGCGCTGGCGGCCTCGTTGGCGGCGTGGACCAGCGGGCGGTTGGAAGGCCCCTCGGCCAGCACCAGCGGCACCGCGCCCATCTGCGCCAGCGCGCCGCGCAGCGTGGCCTGCAGCGCCAGTTCGGGAATGAACACCGAGTACCAGAGCATGGAAACGCCCGCGCTCAGCCCGGCACCGCGCGCGTCGGCGCGACGCCCATCCACGGCGAATGCGCCACCCGCGCGGCCGGCAGGCGCGACAGGCACGGCAGCATGCGCGGCGCCAGCAGGAGTTTGTGGCCGTCGGGCATGCCGCGCCGCTTCACCAGCTCCACCTGCAGCGTCCCGTGCGGGGCGGCCGCCAGCGCCAGGCGCAGGGTGGCCGGGGAGGGGGACTTGAGTGACGCTAGCGCGCGAAACGCGAACACCGCCGATCCGCCCGCCATCGCGGCCTGTTGCAGGCGCCGCAGCGCCAGCGAGGCGAGCGGCAGGTCCTCCAGCCACAGCAGCACATGCGCGGCCGTGCGGCTCCTCAGCGCCTGCTCGGCGCACCACAGGCCGTCCCCGACGCCCGGAGGGCGCACCAGCACCAGTTGGTCGAGCGCCAGGCCCTGCGCGGCGAGGCTGGGCGCATACGGCACCCAGGGCGCGCGACGGGCGTGGCCGGGCGGCAGGATCCACACGCCGTGCGACCCGCGCGATCGCAAGCCGGCCACCAGGCCCGGCAGCACCAGCGACAATTCGCCGATGCCCGTCGCGTCGCAGGCGATGTCGATCAGCCCCGCCCGCGGCCACCCACCGCCGGGCAGCGCGTGGTCGAGCGCGGCGAACCCGCTCGGCCACGCGGGCGGCGTGCGCGCATCCAGGTCCCCGATGCGAAACACGCGGGGATGATGCGAAAGGGCGGGGCGCCGCGCCTCGGAGGACGCGCCCAGGACTGGGGGTTGCATAACTGTATATTCGTACAGTTTTTTGCGTTTGGCAAGGCCGGCCGGCGTTGAACCTTGCGGGCCGCGCGTGAGAGCATCGCGGTTCACTCAACGCTGTCAAAGCCAACCTCGAACGGTCCGCCGGAACATGTGCGCCAATTACCTCCCCGTGGGCGAATCGCGGCTGTTGCGCGCGCTGTTCGGCGTCGACCTGCCCTCGATGGCGGTCAAGCCCGACACCTATCCCATGCACGAGGCGCCGGTGATTCGCAACATCATCGTCCGGGGTGACGGCGCCGGCGGGCAACCCTATCGTGAATGCATTCCCGCACGCTTCGGCCTGCTGCCGCGCTGGGCCAAGGCCGAAACGATCAAGGATCGCCGCCATACCTACAACGCCCGCAGCGAAACCGTTGCCACGCTGGCCAGTTACAAGAGACCCTGGAAAGAGCGGCAGTTCTGCCTAATCCCGGTCGAGGCGTTCTACGAGCCCTGCTATGAATCGGGAAAGGCGGTGCGCTGGCGCATTTCGCTGGCCGGCGGCCTGCCCTTCGCGCTGGCCGGCATCTGGGAGCGCTGGCGACAGGGGGACAAGATCATCGAATCGTTCTCGATGCTCACCGTGAACGCCGACGAGCACGCGCTCATGCGCCGCATGCACGCGCCGGGGGAAGAAAAAAGAATGCCCGTCATCCTGCGGCCGGCCGATTACGACGCCTGGCTCAACGCCACCCCCGAGGAGGCGCAAAAGTTCTGCCGGCCCTACCCAGCCGAAGACATGCGCGCCGAACCGGCTCCCCGGCCGGCGCGCAGCCTCCAGCCGCCGGAGGCGCCGGACGCCTGAGCCTCCTCAAGGTGTTGCCGCCGCGCTGTAAACATTTGTCAGAACCGCCCCGCGGGTGTTGAGGCCGCACGGCCCCCGCCGTAAAGTGCCTGCTCCGACGAAAACCGCATCATGAACACCCGCGTCTCGAAAATCAGCAAGGCCCTTCTCGACATTTCCCAATGCGCGGATGTGGTGTTGCGCGTTACGAACGGCGGCGTCACCGCGATGCGCGGCAAGGGCCTTTCCAATGCCGAGCGCTGCCTGCTCGAGCGCATCGACGGATTCCGTTCCCTCGAGCAGATTCTCGCGATCTCCGGCGACGTGATCGGCCTGTACGCCACGCTGGGCAAGCTGCTGGCCCTCGGCATGGTGGCGCCCGAAGGCGAACCGGAACCGCGGATCGCCGTGGCACCGGCCCCGCAGACGGGGGTCGCAACGGCGGCTGCGCCGCAGGCACCCCAAAGCACGGCGCCCGCGAAGCCATTGTCCGCTTCGCTGCCCGCGAAATCGCCGGCGGCGCCGGCAAACCGCGTCGCCGCAAGATCGCCCGCCGCCCTGCAACAAGTGCCCATGGCGCCGCCAAAGGAAAAGGGCGAATTGGCGCAGGCCAAGGCCCTGCTGCGCGTGGAGACCGGATACCTGTTCAGCGGCGACAAGGCGAAGCAGGTCGTCGCGCGCGTCGACGCCTGCAAGAACACCGAAGAAATCTACGACCTGATCGTCAAGTTGCAGGGCCTGCTGGCCAAGTCCGGCAAGGCGGATCCGGACGTTTTCCTCGAGCGCCTGACCACGGGCCTCGCCAAAATCCGCGCCGCGCAACGCGCGATGCCGCCCGCACGCCCCGCAGCGTAGCCGGCAAACGGCAACCACCGCCGCCGCCGCGTCAGGCGGCTTTTTTCTTCTTGGCCGCAGTGCTGCGGGTGGTTTTTTTCTTGGCCGGCGCCGCGCCGAATTTCTCGGCGAGCAATTCCACGGCCTCCTCGAGCGTGATCTTCTCGACGGCGTCCCTGTCCTTGATGGTGGCGTTCGCAGCGCCATGCTTCACATAGGGCCCGTAGCGTCCGGAATAGATCGATACCGGCTCGCCATCGGCCGGATGCTTGCCCAGCACGCGCAGGGCGCCGGGGCTCGCCGCCTTGCCGCGCGCGCCCTTGGCGCCGGGCTCGCGCGCCTCGAATTCGAAACCGATCTTGCCATCCGGCTGTTTGACCAGGTAGGCGGAAAACGGACGGCCTTTCTTCGAGATGAACTTTTCCAGCAGCGGCGTCTTGCCGTTGGCCAGCAGCGCGTGCATTTCCTCGCGCGCGATGGCGCGCTGCAGGATGGTGCGGCCGGAGCGGAAGTCGCAGGTCTTGGCCGGGCCTACCGCCTTTTCGCACACATAGGACGTGCCCGATTCGAACACCTTGTTGCTGCACTTCGGACACGGCCCGAGCGTTTCCTGCCCGGAAAAATCGGGGGCCTCGGTGTCGTCGTCGCCGGTGCCGTCGCCGAAGGAAAATTCGACGCCGTTTTCCTTGTTGAGCACCAATTTGGCGGCGAACGCGCGGCCGAGGCGGCTGCGGAAGCCCTCGAGTGGGCCGATCTCACGCCGGGTCAGCAACTCGTCGGCCTCGTGCGATTCCAGCTGCCGCCCGGCGATGATTTTCCAGAAGGCAAAGTCGCAGGACTGGCACTGGAATTTCTTGTAGTTCTCATGCACTTCACCGCCGCAGTTCGGGCACGCGGCATGGATGGCGCCGAAGTCGCCGGGGATGGTGTCGTGCTCGAAGTTCTTGGCCTGGCCGACGATGTGCTCGGTCATCTCCACGATCTCGGCCATGAACTTCTTGCGCGACAGTTTGCCCTGCTGCATGAGCGCGAGCTTTTGTTCCCACTCTGCGGTCAGCTCCGGCGAATAGAGCTCCGGGATGCCCAACCCGTGCAGCGCGATCATCAGCGAGAACGCCTTCGCGGTGGGCACCAGTTCGCGGCCCTCGCGCAGGATGTATTTCTCGAACAGCAGCCCCTCGATGATGGCCGCGCGCGTGGCCGGGGTGCCGAGCCCCTTCTCCTTCATTGCCGCGCGCAATTCCTCGTCGTCGATGAGCTTGCCCGCGCCCTCCATCGCGGAAAGCAGCGTGGCTTCCGTGTAGCGCGCCGGCGGCTTCGTCCGGTTGGCCACCGACTTGACCTCGGCGGCCTTGACCTTTTCCTTCGGCTCCACCGCGCACAGCGCCGCGTCCTCGTTGTCGCTTTCGCTGGCGCGGCCGTAGACCGCCAGCCATCCGGGCGTGACCAGCACCTTGCCCTCTGACTTGAACGCCTCGCCATCGACGCGCGTGATGCGCGTGGTCTGCTGAAATTCGGCGGATGGATGGAACACCGCAAGGAACCGCTTGACGACGAAATCGTAGAGCTTGGCCTCCAACTCGTTGAGCGACTTGGGCGCCTGCAGGGTCGGGATGATGGCGAAGTGGTCCGAGATCTTGCTGTTGTCGAAAATGCGCTTGTTCGGCTTGACCCATTTCTGGTCGAGGATCTTCTTCGCGAAGACGTTGTACTCGGTGTCCTTCAGCATGGTCAACGTCTGGTTGACGGTGGGCACGTAGTCCTCCGGCAGCGCGCGCGAGTCGGTCCGCGGGTAGGTCAGCACCTTGTGCCTTTCGTAAAGCGCCTGCGCCAGCGACAGCGTGGTCTTGGCGGAGAACCCGAAGCGCGAGTTGGCCTCGCGTTGCAGGGAGGTCAGGTCGAAGAGCAGCGGCGGCGCCTGGGTCACCGGCTTGGATTCCTCCTCTACGATGCCGGTCTTGCCCAGGCACTTGGTGACGAGGTCGCGCGCCTTCTTTTCATCCCAGAGGCGCTCCGCCCTCAGGCCCTCGTCATCGTCGGACTTCTTGAATTTTTCATCGAACCAGCGGCCCGGGTAGTCGCCGGCCTTGGCCGCGAAAGTGGCGTGCACTTCCCAGTAGTCGCGCGGCCGGAAGGCGCGGATCTTTTCCTCGCGCTCGACCAGGATCGCCAGCGTCGGGGTCTGCACGCGGCCCACGGTGGTGAGCTGGAATCCGCCGGATTTCGAATTGAACGCCGTCATCGCGCGCGTGCCGTTGATGCCGACCAGCCAGTCGGATTCGGAACGGCAGACCGCGGCGTCGGCCAGCGGCTCGTAGTCCTTGCCCGGTTCGAGCGCGGCGAACCCGTCGCGGATCGCGCCCTGCGTCATCGATTGCAGCCACAGCCGCTTGACCGGCTTGTTCACGCCCGAGTACTGGACCAGGTAACGAAAGATCAGCTCGCCCT
>CAZTYC010000201.1:0-5324 GCA_964617435.1 uncultured Burkholderiales bacterium | reverse complement strand
TCTTGCATGCCATGCAAGCGCTCTCCCAGCTGAGCTATACCCCCACAGGGAAAGACGCGCATTATAGCCGGTTCCCGGGCATCCTGCCAAGTCCGGTTTTGGCCGGATTTCCGGCCCTAGGCCAACGGCGAAAGCCGCGCCAGGGATTCTTCGCGCCCCAAGACCTCGAGCACGGCGTCCACAGAGGGCGATTGCGCCTGGCCCGTCAGGGAAACCCGCAAGGGCATCATCACCTGGGGCATTTTGAGACCGCCTGATGCGGCGGCCGACTTGATGGCGGCACCCAGCGCGGCACGGTTCCAATCGATCTCCGCCAGCTGCCGTACCAGGGTTGCCAAAATCGGCCTGGCGGCCTCCACGAGATGGGCAGCCAACGCCTCCGCAGCCACGGCGGGCCGCACGTAAAAGTAGTGCGCCTGTGCGGCCATCGCCACCAATGTGGGGGAACGGTCGCGTAGCAGCTCCGCCACGCGTTCGACGGGCGGCCCACCGGCCACATTCAAACCGGACCGCTCAAGGAACGGCAACAGCAGCGCACCGAGGCGCTCTGGCGGTGCACGCTTGAGGTATTCGCCGTTGAGCCAATCCAGCTTTTCGGTATTGAACTGCGCGGCCGAGGCGGTGATGTGATCGAGGCCGAACCATTGGCAAAACTGCTCCATCGAAAACACTTCATCGTTGCCGTGGGACCAGCCCAGGCGCGCCAGATAGTTGTTGACCGCCTCCGGCAAATAGCCGCGCGCCTGGTATTCCATGACCGAGACCGCCCCATGGCGCTTCGACAATTTCTGCCCGTCGTCGCCGAGGATCATGGACAAGTGCGCGTACACCGGCACCGCCGCCCCCAGCGCCTTCAGGATGTTGATCTGGCGCGGCGTATTGTTGACGTGGTCGTCTCCCCGGATGACATGCGTGATCTTCATGTCCCAGTCGTCGACGCACACACAAAAGTTGTAGGTCGGGGTGCCATCGGCGCGCGCAATGATGAGGTCATCAAGCTCATCGTTGGAAATCTCAATACGCCCCTTGACCGCATCCTCCCAGACCACGCTGCCACCCACGGGATTTCGGAAGCGGACCACCGGCTTCACGCCTGCTGGCACTGGCGGCAACATCTTTCCCGGCTCCGGGCGCCAGGTGCCGTCATAGCGCGGCTTTTCATTCCTGGCCCGCTGCGCCTCGCGCAGGGCATCGAGCTCCGTTGAACTCATGTAGCAATGGTAGGCACGGCCATCTTCAAGCATCTGACCGATGACCTCCTTGTAGCGCGGCATGCGCTGCATCTGGAAGAACGGGCCTTCGTCGTGCCGGAGGTTGAGCCAGTTCATGCCATCGAGGATCGCCTGCACCGCCTCCGGAGTGGAGCGTTCCACATCGGTGTCTTCAATGCGCAAGATGAAGGTACCGCCATGCCTGCGCGCGAACGCCCACGCGTAGAGCGCCGTGCGCGCGCCGCCGATGTGCAGAAAACCGGTGGGGGATGGAGCGAATCGGGAACGGACTTGCATGAATCCTCAAATGAGCTTGTTCAATCGATGTACACCTGGACAACGCACGAATGCGCGCGCCGCGCGCCAGACGCTACATTTTCGGCAGGGTCACGCCGCGCTGCGCCTGATACTTTCCACCGCGGTCCTTGTAGGACACCTCGCAGACTTCATCGGACTCGAAGAACAAGACCTGGGCCACGCCCTCGTTGGCGTAGATCTTGGCCGGAAGCGGCGTCGTGTTGGAAAACTCCAACGTCACATGGCCCTCCCACTCCGGCTCGAAAGGCGTCACGTTGACAATGATGCCGCAGCGCGCATACGTGGACTTGCCCAGGCACACGGTGAGGACATTGCGCGGAATGCGGAAGTATTCAACCGTGCGCGCCAGTGCGAACGAATTGGGCGGGATGATGCAGAAATCGGCCTTGATGTCGACGAAGGACTTGTCGTCGAAGTTCTTCGGGTCCACGATCGTGGAGTTCAGGTTGGTGAACAACTTGAATTCGTCCGAGCAGCGGATATCGTACCCGTAGCTCGAGGTCCCGTAGCTGACGATTCGGTGGCCGTTCACATGCCGCACCTGGCCCGGCTCGAACGGCTCGATCATGCCGTGCTCGGTGGCCATCCTGCGAATCCACTTGTCCGATTTGATGCTCACGATGGGTCCTGTTCTTCGTAAAGTACCAGGGTGACGTCCGCTCCCGCGTCGCGCACGGGAATCAGCGCCTGGTATTCGGGTGAATCATGCCAGCGCCTCGCGGCGCCAAGATCGGCAAATCGCAGCGCGACCACCTTTTCGCCGGGGGCCGCTCCGGAAAAATCCTGTCGCCGGAGGCCGCGGAACAGCAATTCTCCCCCGTATTGGGCAATCGTGGCACCCACCGCCGAGCGGTACGCCTCCCATATTTCGGGGTCCTTGACGCGGATGTGTCCAACGCAGAGGGCCGCCATGGTCACTCGTCGTACGGGGGATCCAAGTGCTCGGCATAGTAGGCGATCGCCCGTCGGTAGTGGGCGACCGCCGGATCGGCGGAATGCTCCGCCACGTGGCTGAGCAGCAGGCGCATCGCGTCGGCGTGCTCCCCCATGTTGTAGCGCGTCAACGCGAGGAAGATGTCGAACTCGCGCGCGTCCGGAAAGGCGGCAGCCCCCTTTTGCAGGGCGCGGGCCGAGTCCCCGAAGCGCTCCACGCAACGATACGAGCTGCCCAGCCCCAGCAGGGCGCCGCGCAGGTCATCCCCTTCAAGGCCGTGCTGGATCGCATGTTCGTAAAATCCGATGGCCTCGTCCGCCACGCCCTGGCTGTCGTAGGTGCAGGCCAGTTCGTAATTGATCATCGCGTCGTGCGGATGGCGTTCCACCAGGTCGAGCAGGATGGCCAGCGCCTCGGTGGTCTGGCGTTCGCTCCGCAGGTGGCGGGCACGCGCCACCTGATCAGCCAGGTCACTCATCGCGGACTCGCGCCTCCGGGCATGGCATGCCGGCCGTCATGTGTTCTGGATGACGATCTTCGGGAATACGGCGGAACGATCCTGCGTCATGCGCGCAATCCTTGCCGCGCATTTCTGGGCGATGTCGCGGTAGATGGCCGACACCGGCCCGTCAGGATCTGATACAACCGTTGGCTTGCCGCCGTCCGCCATCTCGCGGATCTTGATGTCGAGCGGGAGGGAACCGAGCAGGTCGATCTTGTAGTCCGCGGCCATGCGCGCGCCGCCACCCTCCCCGAAGATGTGTTCCATTTGGCCGCACTTGGAGCAGGTGTGCATGGCCATGTTTTCCACGATGCCCAGGATCGGCACGTTGACCTTCTCGAACATCTTGAGGCCCTTGCGCGCATCCAGCAGCGCGATGTCCTGGGGCGTGGTGACGATGACCGCGCCGGTGACCGGCACCTTTTGCGCCAGGGTCAGCTGGATGTCGCCCGTGCCGGGCGGCAGGTCGATCACGAGGTAATCGAGTTCGCGCCAGTTGGTGTCGTTGAGCAGCTGCTCGAGCGCCTGCGTCACCATGGGCCCGCGCCAGACCATCGGCGTTTCCGGGTCGATCAGGAAGCCGACGCTCATCGCCTGGATGCCGTGTCCTTCCAGCGGTTCCATGGTCTTGCCATCGCGCGAGGCCGGTCGGCCGGTGATGCCCAGCATCATCGGCTGTGACGGGCCGTAGATATCGGCGTCGAGCATGCCGACGCTGGCGCCTTCGGCTGAAAGCGCCAGGGCCAGGTTGGCCGCCGTGGTGCTCTTGCCCACGCCGCCCTTGCCGGACGCCACCGCGATGATGTTCTTGATGGAGGGCACCAGCTTCACACCGCGCTGCGCGGCGTGGGAAACAATCTTCGAGTACACGTTCACCGACACGTTGCCGATGCCGTCGATCGTCTTCAGCCGCTCGATCACGCGCCGGCGGATGTCCTCCACACGGCTCTTGCCCGGGTACCCGAGCACGATCTCCAGCGACACATTCGCGCCCTCGATCCTGATGTTCTTGGCCGACTTCGACTCGATGTAGTTCTGGTCAAGGACCGGGTCGATCAATTCTTTCAGCGCGTTCTGGATGGTTTCAATCGTGAGGCTCATGCCGGGCTGCCCGTTGGGAATTCAGAGGCAATTTTATCGGAATCCCCCGCCTCCTCCCGCCGGCACTCAGGCGCGCTTGGTACAATGCGCCCTGAATTTTCAATTGCCTTCCGCGACCCCGGTTCGCTTTCGCGGCAGCCAAGCCCACGCCTCGATGCCCCGCACCCTTTTCGTCACCACCGCGCTGCCGTATGCCAACGGCCCGTTTCATATCGGCCACATCATGGAGTACATCCAGGCCGATATCTGGGTCCGCTTCCAGCGCGCCCAGGGGCATGCCGTGCATTTCGTATGCGCCGATGACACGCATGGCGCCGCCATCATGGTGCACGCGGACAAGCAGGGAGTCACTCCCGAGCAGTTGATCGCCAAGGTCGGGGCCTCGCACAATGCGGACTGGCCGCGCTTCCTGATCAGTTTCGACCACTTCCATTCGACGCATTCGCCGGAAAACACCGAGCTGGCCCATTCCATCTACAAGGCGCTCAAGGCCAACAAGCTCATCGCGACGAAAGAAATCGAGCAGTTCTTTGACCCGGTCAAGGGCATGTTCCTGCCGGACCGCTACATCAAGGGCGAGTGCCCGAAGTGCGGCACCGCGGACCAATACGGCGACAGCTGCGAGAACTGTGGCGCCGTCTATGCGCCCACCGACCTGAAGAATCCGTTCTCCGCGCTGTCCGGCGCCAAGCCGGTCCTGAAGAAGTCCGAGCACTTCTTCTTCAAGCTTTCCGACAAGCGTTGCGTCCAATTCCTGCAGAAATGGACCACCGAGACCGCGCTGCAAAGTGAAGTCGTCAACAAGCTCGCCGAATGGCTCGGCGATGGCGGAAAGAATCTCAACGACTGGGATATCTCGCGTGATGCGCCGTACTTCGGCATCGAGATCCCGGATGCGCCGGGCAAGTATTTTTATGTCTGGCTCGACGCCCCGGTGGGCTACCTGGCGTCACTGAAGGCGTATTTCGATACCGGCAAGGCCAAGGCCAACGGCGAGAAGCGCACCTTCGACGAATTCCTCACTGACGATGCGGTGGAGCAATACCATTTCATCGGCAAGGACATCGTCTACTTCCACACGCTGTTCTGGCCCGCCATGCTGCACTTTGCCGGGCGCAAGGTGCCCAACAACGTGTTTGTGCACGGTTTCATCCAGATCTCAGGCGAGAAGATGTCGAAGTCGCGCGGGGTCGGGTTCGGGCCCGCCAAGTATCTGGACGTCGGCCTGAACCCGGAATGGCTGCGCTACTACATCGCC
>CAZTYC010000200.1:0-5419 GCA_964617435.1 uncultured Burkholderiales bacterium | reverse complement strand
GCGTCCGGCGACGCTCCACCACCAGGATCGAATGCACCAGCGCCGTCCCGAACAGCCACGGCATCAACGAGGCATTCTCCACCGGGTCCCAGAACCAGAAGCCGCCCCAGCCCAGTTCGTAGTAGGCCCACAGCGATCCCAGCGTGATGCCGATGGTGAGGAACACCCAGGCCGCAATCACCCACGGCCGCGCAAATCGCGCCCACACGACGTCGGCCTTGCCCTCGATGAGCGCCGCCACCGCGAACGAGAATGCGGTCGAGAAACCGACATAGCCGAGGTAGAGGAAGGGCGGGTGGGTCGCGAGGCCGGGGTCCTGCAGCAGCGGATTGAGCCCCTGCCCCTCCGCCGGCGCCGGCGCCAGTCGCGCGAACGGATCGGACGACGCGATCATGAAGACGAGGAAGGCCACGCCGATCATCGCCTGCACCGCAAGCGTCCGCGCACGCATGGACAGGGGAATGGCCCGGCCGCGCGCCGCGATGGTCGCCCCGAAGCCGCTGAGGATGAGGGTCCAGAGCAGCATCGAGCCCTCGTGGTTCCCCCACACGCCCGCCACCTTGTAGATCATGGGCTTGAGCGTGTGCGAGTTCGCGGCGACCACAGCCACCGAAAAGTCCGACCGCACAAAGGCCGCCGTCAGACAGCCGAAGGCCAGCGCAACGAATGCGAACTGCGCCATCGCAGCGCGATCCGCCAGCAACATGAAGCGTTCGTCACGTCTGTGTGCGCCCGCCAGCGGCAGCGTCGCCTGCGCGATGGCGATCATCAGCGCGAGTACGAGACAGTAGCGACCGATCTCCGCGATCATGGGGCAAACTTCGCTTCAGGCGCGTAGATTCGAGACAACAACATGATCAGACGCCATTGACCGAAACCGCCTTCGTGTCCAGTAGCACCGGCGCAAAGGTACCGAACTCTTAACATCACCAGTCTACCAACGCCCTGTATTCATGTGTTGACGATGGGGTGTTTGTCTTGGGAACTGCTCGAACCCGCATGCTTCATCCCGTTGACGCCACCGCACCTGTTGTAACGTCCGAGCCCAAGGCGCGGACGCGCAGCGGCGGCGCGGGTTCTTGGGCGTTTGCGCTGATGATCGCGGCGATCTGCGCGTTCGGACGGCATTTCCGTCATGCGCGCTGGTTGAAGGCCGACAACGGCGCCGGCTACTGGCTGGGCATTGTCGGCGCGCTGATGCTGCTCGCCCTGCTGATCTACCCGATGCGAAAGCGAATTAGAGTTATTCGCAGCTGGGGGAAGGTTTCGACCTGGTTTCGCGTTCACATGGCGCTCGGACTTCTCGGCCCCGCGCTCATCGTCGTGCACTCGAATTATTCCCTCCAGTCGCTCAATGCGACGGTCGCCTTCCTGTCGATGCTGATCGTGGCGGGCAGCGGGATTGTCGGGCGCTACCTCTATGGTCGCATCCACAAGGGCCTCTACGGCTCCAAGATCGAGGCGCGCGAACTCCTGGCCGAAGCCGCCCGGCTGCGCGCGTCGCTGGGCGACAACCCGGGCGGCGCCTCGCACTGGAAGGCGCGCATGAGCGAGTTCGAAAAGCAGGCGACAGCGCCGGCGCGGTCGCTGGGAGATGCGTTCGGCGCCTGGATGCAATCGGGCGCCCGGGAGCGCGCCGTACGCGGCGACCTTGAGACCGAGATCGAGATGCAGCTTTCCCTGGAGGCGCAGCGGCGCGGCTGGGCCGCTTCCTCGCTACGCCAACGGGTCAAGGCCGCGCAGCAGATTCTCGACGACTATTTCCTCACCCTGCGGCGCGCCGCAACGCTTGCCGTCCACGAGCGGCTCTTCTCGCTCTGGCACATTCTCCACCTTCCCCTGTTCGTCATGCTGATCGTCGCCGCGATCATCCATGTCGTGGCGGTGCACTTGTACTAGCGCCGTGAAGCAGGCTCTCGCGCTCGTCCTGCTTGTCCTGGCATTGGCTGCACCCGCCGCGGCGCAGAACGTCCTGCAGCGCCTCGTGTCGCCGGGCCCGCTGGCCAGCGTCCATGCCCGCGCCGAGCCGCAATGCGATTCCTGCCACGCCTCGTTCGACAAGACCGCCCAGTCACGCCTGTGCGCGAGCTGTCACCGGCCGGTGACGAACGACATCGCGGCGCGGACCGGTTTTCACGGCCGGAACCAGGCCGCTGCGACCCGGCAGTGCCGGGACTGTCACACGGACCACAAGGGCCGCGCGGCGCGCATCGTCCGGTTCGACCAGGCCGCCTTCAACCACGCCGAGACCGACTTTGCGCTTGCAGGCCGGCACGCGGGCGTCGCGTGCGGGCGTTGCCACGCCCAGGGCCGCAAGTTCCGCGATGCGCCGGCCGGCTGCATCGACTGTCACGCCGAAAAGGATCCGCACCGCGGACAGCTGCGCAATTGCCAGTCCTGCCACAACGCCGCCGACTGGAAGCAGGTCCGGTTCGATCACTCAACGACGCGCTATCCCCTGCGCGGAGCGCACGAGCGGGTAAGCTGCAACGCCTGCCATGCCAACCAGCGATTCCGCGGGATTTCGACCGCTTGCGTGGACTGTCACCGGAACGACGACGCACACCGCGGCAGCCTCGGGGCCCGCTGCGAGTCCTGCCACAACGAGACCGCCTGGCGCACAACGCGGTTTGACCACGACACGACGCGCTTCCCGCTTCGCGGCGAACACACGCGCGCGGCCTGCGCCGCCTGCCACCGGAACGGCGTCTACAAGGGAGCGCCGACGGCCTGCATCGACTGCCACCGCAGCGACGACCGGCACAACGGCAGCCTGGGACCGGATTGCGCGGCCTGCCACTCGCCCCAGGCCTGGCGGACCGTCCGCTTCGATCACGCACGCACCGGGTTTCCGTTGCTGGGCAAACATGGCCCGCTCGCCTGCAATGCCTGTCACGTGGAGCCGGCCGATCGGGTCCACCTCAGCCACGAGTGCGTGGCGTGTCACGCGCGCGACGACTCCCACCACGGCGTCAACGGCCCGCGCTGCGCCGACTGCCACAACGCGGCCGACTGGAAACGCACAAGCTTCGACCATGCCGCGCGCACCCGCTTCCCCCTGCTGGGCGCGCACGCACCCCTGGCCTGCACCGCCTGCCACGTGCGCCCCGCCGCCGAGGTGAAGCTCGACATGCGCTGCGTCGCCTGCCACGCGGCCAAGGATGTGCATGCCGGACAGGAAGGCGCCGACTGCGCCGCCTGCCATGGCGTGCGCGCCTGGAACCAGGATGTCCGGTTCGACCATGGACTGACGTCCTTCCCGCTGGTCGGCCACCACCAGGGGCCGGCCTGCACCGACTGCCACCAGTCGAAGCGGTTCAAGGACGCCGACGCCGAATGCGTCGCCTGTCATCGCGATGACGATCGCCACGAAGGCCGGCTCGGTCCCAACTGCGGCGCCTGCCACGCGCCAACGGCCTGGGCCAACTGGACGTTCGACCATGACCACGCCACCCGCTTTCCGCTGACGGGAAAGCACGCCGGCCTTGTCTGCGAGTCCTGTCACACAGAGCGCAACGTGCGGCGCGTTCGCCAATCAGGCGCATGCATCGAGTGTCACGCGCGCGATGACGCGCACCAGGGAGAATTCGGCGTCGATTGCGGCCGCTGCCACACGACCGAAACATTCCGCGGCGGATTGAAGATGAGATTGCAGTAACACTCGCTTAACTGTCCAATTCAATTGTGGACGCCCAATGCAAACGGACATACCGAAAGTCCTGCTGCCATAATCAGGCGCAGGGGGATGCGGGAGGATCGGGCGGAATGGGCGAGCAAGCGCTCAAGAACCAACGCCATTTCGATCTCTTCAGACAGACCGGCCCAACGCTACTTATTATCATTCTCGTTTTTGTCGCCGCTCTGGGCGTCATGAGCGGCGGCGCGCACGCGCAGCCGCCTGTCGCCAACGCCGAAGCGTTCGACCACCTGCGGACAGGATTTCCGCTCACCGGCGCCCACCGCGACACGCCATGTACATCGTGTCATCTGGGCGGTTCCTTCACCAACACGCCGCGTGACTGCTACGGATGCCACAACGGTCAGCGGGCCCCTGGACGCTCGCCGACGCACTTCTCCACGACCACGCAGTGCGACGCGTGCCACGACACCACGAACTACACGCACGTCGCCCGGTTCGACCACAACGCTGCGCGCGGCACGTGCGCGAGCTGTCACGACGGCCGGCGCGCGGACGGCAAGCCCGCCGACCATCCGCGCACCAATGAACAGTGTCAGGATTGTCATGCGGTCCAGTCCTGGGCGAGCGCCAGGTTCGACCACACCAATGTGACTGGCGCCTGCTTCAGCTGCCACAACGGCGTGAAGGCGCGCGGGAAATCCCCCACGCACCTTGCAACGAGCAACACCTGCGAGGATTGCCACGGCACCGCGACCTGGGCCAACGCGCGCTTCAACCACAGCGGCGTGACGGGGAGCTGCTATTCCTGCCACAACGGAACCAAGGCGCGGGGCAAGTCGCCCACACACCTGACGACCAGCAATGTGTGCGAGGACTGCCACACCTCCACGACATGGACGAGTGTCCGCTTCAACCACAGCAGCGTCACCGGGACCTGCTATTCCTGCCACAACGGCACCAAGGCGCGGGGCAAGTCGCCCACACACCTGACGACCAGCAATGTGTGCGAGGACTGCCACAACTCCACGACATGGACGAGCGTGCGCTTCAACCACAGCGGCGTCACCGGGACCTGCTATTCCTGCCACAACGGAACCAAGGCGGTCGGCAAGTCGGCGAGCCACCTCGCCACGACCAACACCTGTGACGATTGCCACTCGACCTCGACCTGGACGTCCGTCCGGTTCAACCATGCCGACGCCACCGGGACCTGCTATTCGTGCCACAACGGAACCAAGGCCCCGGGCAAGTCGGCCAATCACCTCGCGACCAGCAATGTCTGCGAGGACTGCCACAACACCACGTCGTGGGCCAATGCGCGCTTTGACCATGCCGGCGTCACCGGATCCTGCTATTCCTGTCACAACGGGACCAAGGCGCCTGGAAAATCGGCCACCCACCTTGCCACGACCAATGTGTGCGAGGACTGCCACGCCACGACCAGCTGGACCACGGTCCGCTTCGATCACGCCGCAGCCACCGGCTCCTGCTACAGCTGTCACAACGGCACGAAGGCGCCGGGCAAGCCGGCCAACCACCTCCCGACAAGCAATGTCTGCGAGGATTGTCACACGACAAATTCATGGTCGAACGCGCGCTTCGACCATGCCGGCGTGACGGGGTCCTGCTATTCCTGCCACAACGGCACGACCGCCCCGGGCAAGTCTGCGAGCCACCTCTCCACGACGAACGTCTGCGAGGATTGCCACGCGACCACCAGCTGGACCACGGTCCGCTTCGACCACGCTGCGGCCACTGGCTCCTGCTACAGCTGCCACA
>CAZTYC010000199.1:0-5443 GCA_964617435.1 uncultured Burkholderiales bacterium | reverse complement strand
TGATCCGCTCGACGTTCTCCAGCACGACGATCGCGTCGTCGACGACGATGCCGATGGCCAGCACCATGCCGAACAGCGTCAGCGTGTTGATCGAGTAGCCGAGCAGCATCAGCCCGGCGAAGGTGCCGATCAACGACACCGGGACCGCGGCGAACGGGATCAGCGTGGCGCGCCAGTTCTGCAGGAACAGGAACACCACCAGGAACACCAGCGCCATCGCCTCGGCCAGCGTTTTCACCACTTCGCGGATCGAGACTTCGACGAAGCGCGTGGTGTCGTACGGCACGGCGTAGGTGAGTCCATCGGGCATCTTGGCCTTGGCGGCGGACAGCGTGCGTTTCACCTCGTCGGCCACGTCGAGCGCGTTGGCGCCCGGCTGCAGGAAGATGCCCACCAGCGTGGCCGGCTTGCCGTTGAAGCGGCCAATGAAGTCGTAGTCCTTGGAGCCCAGCTCGACCCGCGCGATGTCCTTGATGCGCAAGGCATTGCCGTCGGCATTGGAGCGCACGATGACGTTCTCGAACTCCTCGACCGTCGACAGCCGGCCCTTGGTGGTGATGGTATAGACCATGTCCTGCCCGCCGCCGTTGGGCGCTTGGCCGATCTTGCCGGCGGCGAATTGCGCGTTCTGCTCGTTGAGCGCGCGCGCCACTTCATCCACCGTGACCTTCAGCTGCGTCATGCGGTCCGGCTTGAGCCAGATGCGCATGGCGTAGTCTTTCGCGCCGAAGATCTGAACGTTGGTCGTGCCCGGCACGCGCTTGAGGCTGTCCAGCACATTGAGGGTGACGAAGTTCGAGATGTACAGGTCGTTGAAGCGGTTGTCGGGCGAGTAGAACGCGGCCACCTGCAGGAACGCGGAGGAGCCCTTTTCAACCGTCACGCCCTGGCGGCGGACTTCCTGCGGCAACTTCGCTTCCACCTGCTTGACGCGGTTGTTGATGTTCTGCGCGGCCTTGTCCGCGTTGGTGCCGATCTCGAAGGTCACCTGGATGGTCACGACGCCGGACGAGGTGGACGTCGAGGACATGTACATCAGGCCTTCGAGGCCGGTGAGGGCGTTCTCGATGGGCGCGGCCACGGTCTGCTCGACCACCTGGGCGGAAGCGCCGGGGTAGACGGCGATCACCTGCACCACCGGCGGCGAGATTTCCGGATATTGGGCGATCGGCAGCGCGCGCATGGCGGCCAGCCCCGCGATCACGATGAAGATCGAGATCACGAAGGCAAAGATGGGCCGGTCGATGAAGAAGCGGGAAAACATGATGGGTTGTCCTTTCGCTTACTTCTTGGCGTCGGCGGGCTTGGCGTCGGCCTTGGCCTCGGGCGCCTTGCCCTCCGCCTTCGGCGCCGCGCCGGCGGGGGCGGCCCCCGGGGCGCCTTGCGCTGCGGCCGCTTTCGCGGCTTCTTCGGCCGTCATCGGCTGGATCGGCTGGCCGGGCGCGAAGATGCGCGCCATGCCGTCGACGATCACCTGGTCGCCTGCCTTGAGCCCGGACTTGATGATCCAGGCGTTGGCGTTCTGTCCTTCAACGGTGACCCAGTCACCCGGCACCACCGGCCGTTGCTCCGCCGCCGGCTTGCCGTCCTGCCCCTTGCCCACCACGTACACGAATTTGCCCATCGGGCCGTCGAGCACCGCGCGCTGCGGCAGGGCGATGGCGTTGGGACGCGTCGCGCCGGTGAGCACCACGCGCACGAACTGGCCGGGGGTGAGCAAGCCCTCGGCATTCGGGAACACCGCGCGGGCGGCGTAGGCACCGGTGTTGGCATCCGCCTTGTAATCGGTGAAATCGAGCCGGCCCACGGCTTTCAGCGGCACGCCTTCCGACGACTTCAGCTTGACCACGTAGCCGCCCTTGGGCAACTTCAAGGTGCCCGCGGCCAGATCCGCCTGCGCGCCGTTGCGCTCGGCATCGGACATGGCGAAATTGACATGGATGGGATCGGTTTGCGCCAGGGTGGCCAGCAGGCTGTCGCCGGAGGCATTCGCCAGCGCGCCTTCCACCTTCAGGGCCCGCCCGATCACGCCGGAAATGGGCGCGCGAATGTCGGTGTAACCGAGGTCCACGCGCGCGGCCTGGAGCGCCGCCTGCGCCTGCTTGACCTGCGCGCGCGACACATCGAGCGCGGAAGACGCCTGGTCCCATTCCTTCTGGCTGATGGCATGCGCGTCGATCAGCGGCTTGAGGCGCGCGACCTCGCGCTCCGCAAGTTTGAAGTTGGCCTCCGCAGTGGCCACGGCCGCCTCGGCCTGCGCGGCGGCGGCGGCGTAGGTGGCGGCGTCGAGCCGGAAAAGCGGCTGGCCGGCCTTCACCAACGCGCCTTCTTCATACAGGCGCTTTTCGACGATGCCGTTGACGCGGGCGCGGATTTCAACCTCGCGCGAGCCGTTGGTCTGGCCGACGAACTCGCGCTCGACGGGCACGTCCCTGGCGGCGATGACTTCATAGGTCACCATGGCCGGCGGCATGCCGTGGAATCCGCCGCCCTGTCCGCCTTTTCCGCAGGCGGCGAGCGCGGCTGCCAGCGCCACGGAAAGCACGGCGGTGCGCAAACGGGGTGAAAGAGGGGAAGCGGCGTCTGGAGAGCGGCGGGACAACATGAAGGATTCCTTTCGGATGCCCCGGCGGGCCGATGCAGGCGGCGCGGGGACCTGGTGGATGCGGGCGGGTGGCGGAGAGGGAGGGAAGTGCGTACAATGAATTCTACATACATGCATGAATGTATGTAAAGGACAATTTGAACCGGTTGCGACGCGCTGCCCGCCATTGACGCGCATCAGTATGCCCATGCGCGCCTTGGGGATACTTCGATGGAAGGGGGCTGTTGTCGCAACTGTTGCGCGCAACCCGGGCACATCCGTTCCGGCGCGCCGCAACACCCGGAGACGCCACATGGCCAGGAAGACCAAGGAAGAAGCCCAGGAGACCCGCAATCGATTGCTCGACACCGCCGAGATCGTGTTCAACGAGCGCGGCGTGTCGCGCACGTCGCTGGCGGAAATTGCCGAGGCGGCCGGGGTCACGCGCGGCGCCATCTACTGGCACTTCAAGAACAAGCTCGACCTGTTCAACGCCATGATGGAGCGCGTGATCCTGCCCGTGGAGGAAGTGACCGAGGAATTCGCCGACGGCCAGATCGCGGACCCGGTGTGCAACATCCGCGACCGGTCGGTCGCCATCCTCAAGGACCTCGGCCGCAATCCGCAGATGCAGCGCGTGTTCGACATCATGAGCCACAAGTGCGAATACGTGGATGACATGGCGCCGCTCAAGGACCGCCATCTCGAAGGGCGCGGCCGCTGCGTGCAGCACGTCGAGGAAGGCTTTCGGCAGGCGATCCGCAAGGGCCGCCTCCCCAAGGGCACCGATGCGCGGCTGGCGGCCGTGGGCCTGCATGCGCTCATCGACGGCCTGATCATGAACTGGCTGCTGGACCCGAAGTATTTTTCCTTCGAGCGCGATGCCGAGCGGATGGTGGATACCTACCTGCACGGGCTGGGAGTCTGCGCGGCCGCACCGGTGAAGGGCAAGGGTGCCCCGGCCAAGCCTGCCAAGGCTGCCACGCCAGCCTCGCCGGCCAAGGCCCCGCGCAAGAAATCCGCAATGGCGGGTTAGTCCCGGCTGCCGGTGGACTCCAGTCGGCGGTCGCGTCCAGGTCCTCCGCGCGCAACGGGCACGTGCCAATCCGGCATCCCTCGTCAGACTTTGCCTGGGGTTTAAAAAGGCCGAATCGGCTTCATTCGAGGACGCAAACTCCAGCACCCGTGCGGTGTTCGGGGCAAAAATCCGTTGAAAGGCGCGCCAGGCAATGAGTTTTGACCCATTGCCGCGGGATTTCATTTGTAACGCGGAAAGGCTGGCCTGTTCCGGGGTCTTCGCGTATAGTTCGCCCCTCGCGCCGGTTGTCTGATCGATCCGGCGCGGTTTCATCGTCTCCCGCCCCCGCTTTTCTCTACGTCCCGTCCGGGACATTTTCGAATCGCAAACCGGTTGGCGCCGATGTTGTGCGGCACTGTTGCCGCAAGTGGTGCGCCGTGTTTGCCGCCGTCCTGCCGTCCCGGCAAGACGCGTTTCTTGCACAGTTTGCCGTTGACCCCGATGACCCGGGGCCGCGGCCATCGCCTGTTCGATCGAATCGCGCCTGTGAAACAGGCGCCAGAGAAAGGTGTTGTCATGAAGTTTGAATCCCTGGGCCTCGACGCCCGCATCCTCGAAGCCGTCACCGCGGCGGGTTATACGGAACCGACCGACGTGCAGGCGCGTGCCGTGCCCGATGCCATGGCGGGTCGCGACCTGCTGGTGTCCTCGCAAACCGGCAGCGGCAAGACCGCCGCATTCATGTTGCCCGCATTGCACATGCTGGCCTCCGCCGCGCCGGGCAAGGCGCCGCGCGTCCTGGTGCTCACGCCCACGCGCGAGTTGTCCATGCAGGTGACCAAGGCCGCGGAAACCTATGGCCGCCGCCTGAAGAAAATCCGCACCGTGTCCATCGTGGGCGGCATGCCGTATCCGGTGCAAAACCGCCTCCTGCGCCAGGGGGCCGACATCCTGGTCGCCACGCCGGGACGTTTGCTGGACCAGATGCAATCAGGCCGTGTCGATCTCTCGCAGCTCAAGATGCTGGTCCTCGACGAGGCCGATCGCATGCTCGACCTTGGCTTCAAGGACGACATCGAGGCCATCGTGGCCGCCACGCCGGTCACGCGCCAGACCCTGCTGTTCTCCGCCACGCTCGACTCGAACATTGCCCACATGGCGAAGTCGATGCTCAAGGAGCCGGTGCGCGTCGACGTGTCCGGCCACCAGACCAAGCACGAGAACATCGAGCAACGCCTGCATTTCGCCGACGACCTCGGCCACAAGAACCGCCTGCTCGACCACCTGCTGCGCGATGCCGGCCTCAACCAGGCCATCGTGTTCACCGCCACCAAGCGCGCGGCCGACGATCTGGCGAACAACCTGAATGCACAGGGGTTCGCCGTGGCGGCGCTGCATGGCGACATGAAGCAGGGAGCCCGCAACCGCACGCTGCAAGCCATGAAGCGCGGTGGCGTCCGTGTGCTGGTCGCCACCGACGTGGCCGCGCGCGGCATCGACGTGCAGGGCATCTCGCACGTGATCAACTATGACCTTCCGCGCCAGGCGGAAGACTACGTGCACCGCATCGGCCGCACAGGCCGTGCAGGGCGCAGCGGCATCGCCATTTCACTGGCCAATGTGCGCGAACATTTCCAGGTCAAGCTGATCGAGCGATTCACCACGCAACGCATTCCGGTCACCACCATTGCAGGCCTTGAGCCGAAACTCTCCGTGCCGGCCAAACCGGCGCGCGAGATGGCCGGTCGCAAGCCCGCCCGTAAACCTGCCGGCCGCAAGGCGGGCGGCGGACATTTCCAGGGCGGCTGGAAACCTGCAAGCCAGACGTTTGGCAAGGGCAA
>CAZTYC010000198.1:0-5484 GCA_964617435.1 uncultured Burkholderiales bacterium | reverse complement strand
TCCATCATCGCGATCTTGCGCAATTCGTCCGCCAGTTCCATGCCCTTGGTGGCGAACTCGCGCATGGTGGCCGGGTCCTTTGCAATCTCCAGGCCTTGTTCGACGATGCCGCGCGTGAGCTTCATCGCGCCGGACCACACGCTGGCCATCGGCTTGGTCACGCTGGTCCAGAAATCGAGCTCGGACGCGGCGGGTCCCGGGTTCTTCTTGTCGCGCAGGACGGGCTTGATGAGGCTTTTCTCGGCGGTGTCGCCGGTCATCGACATCATCACGCCGATGAGGGCGATGCCGTCGGCATAGCAGTGATGGATGCGCGTGAGCAATGCCGAGCCGCCACGGTAATTTTCGATCAGCTGGAACTGCCAGAGCGGCTTGGTGAAATCCAGGCTGGCGCCGGCCATCTGGCTCACGTAGTCCTCAAGCTCGCGCTTGCCGGCCTTGCCCGGCAGCTTCACGCGCTTCACGTGGTTCTTGATGTCGAAATTCCGGTCTTCCTCCCACCATGCGCCGGTCGGGTCCTGGATGGCCTTTTGTTTGAAGCGCGGATAGATGAGGAAGCGCTGCTCGATCGCACTGACCAGCTTCTTGTAGTCGATCTTCTCCTTGAACATCATCACCCCGACGATCATCATCAGGTTGGACGGATGTTCCATGCGCAGCCAGGCCGTGTCCACGCCGGACATGCGCTCGCGGTTACCGATCTTGATATGGGGCAGGCTGGGGATGGTCGCCATCATGGTGGGTGCGTGGGACGGTTCTAGCGTCCGTTTGTTGTCGTTGCGCCGCGCCTTGTCTTCCAACAGTGCGGCGTCCTCCGAAAAACCCCCTTCGCGACCGGGCATTTCCACTCGGGTGCGAATCAGCTAGAGTTACTTTAGCCTGTGTTTACCCCCATGAAAACCCCCGCAAGGGCGAAAATGCCCGCGGCGTACCGACAAAACGAGGAGTTTTTGCATGTCTGACCTCAAGAAACAGTTCGACAAGGCCACCAAGGACGTCACCAAAGCCAAGAAGGATCCGGGCAACGAGATGAAACTGCGCCTGTACGCGCATTTCAAGCAGTCCACGGAGGGAGACGTGTCCGGCGACAAGCCCGGCTTCACCGATTTTGTCGGGCGCGCCAAGTACGACGCCTGGGCCAAGATCAAGGGCATGAGCCAGGACGATGCCATGAAGGCCTATGTGAAGCTGGTGGACCGCGTGTTGAAAGAGGAATGACGCGGCGGCAGTTTCCCAGCATATTCAAGTAAAAGTCCAATAGGGGTGCGCGTTTCGGGGCGTTTTCGTCTGGAACGCCGCGCCAGTCAAGGAGTTTTGCCTTTGAATCCGCCGTCGTCCGTGTAGCCGAGCTGCGGCGCGGCCACGCGAGTTTGTGAGCCGGCCGGCATCATCAAGAGGTCAACCTGGCGCACGCACCGGCCATGGGCGCAATAGGGGGATCGCATGAAGGAAGCCGTGTTGTTGGCCCTCAGTGTGGGCTTGGTCATCGTGGTGCATTTCGCCGGCAAATGGTACCGGCGGCGCGCGCAGTCCGGGCGGGCAACGGGCGATCCAGGGGCCCAGGAGCGCGATCGCAACGAGGCCCTGTTCCAGTCCATGTTTCCGGAACTCCAGCCACACTACCACCCCGAACGCCTGGTCAAGTTCGTGAATGCCTGCAACGGACGGCGCGGAGCCAACGGCAAGCGGCGGCAAACGGCTTGGGCGGACGCGCCGGGATTTCCCGGGCTGGCAGCCGCCTTTACGCCCACCGACAAGGGCGAACGCGTGGTGTTGACGGATGCCGGCGGCGCGGTCGCCAGCGAATTCCTCTATCAGTCGACGCCCACGTCGGGCGTCTTGCGTGTGGGCAAAGGCAAACTCACGGTGGATCTGGCCAGGCCGAATGACCCGCGCGTGCGCTACTGGCATCCGGCACGCGAGTTCAAGTGGTCGCGCAACGGCTGGATTTTCAACACCACAATGGCCGACGAACCCTTTGCCACGTCCAATTCGGATTCCGGAGGTGTTTCATTCACGTCCTCGTCGTCCGGCGATTCGCGCGTGGCGAGCGCTGCGGCGCTGGTCGGCGCGGGTGGCGCGTTCGATGGCGGCGGGGCGTCCGGCGGGTGGGATGCCGGATCGAGTTCACCGGAATCCTCGGCGTCCGGGGCCGAGGCCGCCGGCAGTTCGGCGTCCGGGTCCGAAACCGGCGATTCGACGTCGTACTGACGCTTGTGGACGGTTCCACGCAGGATCCTGCGCTGATCGCCCGCTGCGAAACGGATCCGCTTCCCGCAGCGGCGCCGTTGCCGCCATTGCGGGTATTGATGGCCTCACTGGCGCGCGGCGGCGCGGAACGCATCGTGCTCGATTGGTTGGGCGCAGAAGCGGCGCGCGGCCGCACCGTCCAACTGGCCGTGGTGCACCGGCGCGCTTCCGAATATGGCGTGCCGCGCGCCATCGGCTTGCTGCGCCGCGATGGCGAAAGCCCGGAGGCGTTTGCGGATCGCCTCGCCGGGGAATGGCGGGGCATGCCCGGGCCGGTGGCCGCGCACCTGGTGTCCGACGCGCTGATGGCGCGCTTGTGGCGCGCCGGCATTCGCACCCTCCCGGTGCTGCACAACACCCGCGCCGGTTGGCGCAATGCGCCGTGGATCTGGCCGGCAAGCGGCGTGCCGCTCGCCATCGCCTGCGCCAATGCGGTGCGCGCCGAGGCGCTGGCCAGCGGATGTTGCGTGCCGCTGGCGGTGATCCGTCACCGGCCGCGCGTGGATCCCCGGGCGGGCGACCACGGGACGCGCCAGCAGATGCGCGCGGAGTGGAACCTCGCCGCAGGGGATTTCGTCATCGGGGTGGTGGGTGCGTTCAAGCCGCAAAAGGACCATGCGCGCGCCGTGGAGGTGCTGGCGGCCATGCCCCCCGCAAAGCGCGCGCGCCTGGTAATCCTCGGCGGCACGCTCGATGCGTCAGGGCTGAAGGAACTCGATCGCGTGGCGGCCAGCGCGGCGCGCCTGGGCGTGGCGCATGCGCTGCGGCTGCCGGGGTGGGCGGATGATGTGGCGCCCTGGTACGCGGCGTTCGATGCGCTCCTCAACGTGAGCCGCCACGAGGGATTGTCGATGGCCACGCAGGAAGCGCTGGCGGCGGGGCTGCCGGTGGTGGCGCTCGAGGTCGGCGGGCAGGGCGAGATGGCGCATCCGCGTTTGACATTGCTGCCGCCAACCTCAAGCACGGCGTCAATTGCCGCGCAGCTGGCCGGTTTGCCGGTGCGCGGATCGATCACGCTTGAACCGGCGCCGCGCTGGCCGCGCGCATGGAGCGTGCCGATGGGTTTGCGCGAAACGGATTCGCCAACCCTGGACACGTTGTTCGTCACCGCGAATCTCAATGCCGGCGGCGCGCAACGCTCGCTGGTGAACCTGGCCTGCGCCATCCGCACGTGGCAGCGCATCGCCATCGCGGTGTGCGGCACGACGACGCAGCCGGTGTTCGCCGCCGAACTCGCGGCGCACGGCGTGCGTTGCTTCCGGCCGGCGGCCGATGCCGATGCGTGCGCCGTGGCCGAAGGCGTGCTGGCTGCCGCCACGGCCGGCGGCGCGCGCACGCTGTGTTTCTGGAACGTGGCCCCGCAGGTGAAATTGCTGGTGGCGCGCTTTGCACCGGAATCGATGCGGCTGGTGGACGCAAGCCCCGGCGGCTACGCCTGCCGCGAATTGGACGCCGCCGCGCCCCTGGGCGAGGTCCTGGCGCTACCGTCTTCCGCCTACCACGCCCGTCTCGATGTGTGGGTGAGCAAGTTCCACGATTCCAACCACCCGCCCGCGCGCAGCGTGCGGGTGATCCCCAACGGCGTGGCAATGCGGCCGCGCGCACCACGCCCGGCGGCACCGCGCTTTCTGGTCAGCGGGCGTATCGCGCCGAGCAAACGCATCGAAGTGATCCTCGACGCCTTCAGGCTGCTGCTCGCCGCGTTTCCGCAGGCCACGTTGCACGTGTCGGGCCAGGCGGAAGCGCGCGATGCCGGGTATCTTCAATCGCTGCGCGATCAGGCGCACGGCCTTCCGGTCGCGTTTCGCGGGGCGGACGCCGCGCTCGACTGTCTCTCGGAACCGTTCACTGCGGCGGTGGTGCTGGGGACGCACCAGGGCTGCCCGAACGCCGCGCTGGAGGCCATGTCGGCCGGCATCCCGGTCATCGCCAACGACAGTGGCGGCACCCGCGAATTGGTGCGCGACGGCGACACGGGCTGGCTCCTGCCGGAGAACGTCGGCGTTGCGGCGCTGGCGGACGCCCTGCGCCAAGCCTGCGGCAGCCCACGGTCGGCCGCATTGGGAGGCAACGCGCGGAATTTGGTGGTCCGGCATCACGGCATCGAGGCGATGGCGGCGGCCTACCTGGATGTGCTCGGCGCGACGTCTGCGGGCCCCTGCGCTGACGCGCCTTTGGAAGAAAAAAAACCCCGATGCCTTGCGGGATCGGGGTCTAAAACGTCCTGAAAACAGGACGAGGAGGAGACGTCTGGCCGCGCGCCGGGGCGCGGGGCCGAATGGGATTTAGCGGGCGGTGCGGCGCTTGGCGGCGGGCTTGCGGGCGGCCGGGCGCTTGGCCACGGCCTTCTTTGCCACCGGGCGGGCGCCGGACTTCTTTTCCTGCGCCAGCAGGGCGCGCACGGCTTCGGAGAGTTCCGACACTTGCTGGGTGAGGGCCTCGATGTCGCGGGCCGTCAACACGCCCAGGCGGTTGAGCGAGGCATGCACGCGCGCTTCGAACACCTGCTCGAGCTTGTCGAGCTTGCCGCTGGCCGCTTCAAAGGTCTTGGCGGCCTGCGCCTTGGCGGTTTCGATCGTCGCTTCAGCGACGTGACGGGTGTTTTCCTCGATCTGCGCGCCTTGCTTTACCAGCGTGTCGAAGGCCTTCTTGCCCTCGTTCTGCGCCTTGGAGAACGCGCCCAGCCCGGCCAGCCAGATTTGCTGCGCCGATTCCATCACCTGCTTGGCATTCGGTTGCACGCCGATGTTTTGCGCCAGGTCGGAGAGCTTGGCGGCGATGTCGCCCGCGGCGCCCAGTTTGTCGAATGCGGAAAAGGCGGCGCTCTTGGTGGACTTGGCGGTCTTCTTGAATTTGCTGGCCATGAAGTTTCTCCTCGGCGGAATGTTGGGGTTGGGCCCGTGGCGGGTATTAGTTGAGGTCGATTTTGCGATCTCCTTTTAGAGCAAACACACTATTCAGCCGGTTTCCCGCGGAAGCTGGGATAACATGGCGCAAAAGCGTCCGGAGGCCATGTTCTTCCGGCATTCGAGGACAATTCGAGGAGAGCAAATTGGCAGCGTCCACCGAGCGCATCTGGCTGGCGTCATACCCGCCCGGCATCCCCCACGACATCGACCCGGACCGGTTTCCGAACATCAACGCGGTCATCGACGAGTCCTGCAAGAACTACCGCCACCGCCCGGCGTTCACCTGCATGGGCAGGACGCAAAGCTTCGGCGAGCTCGACCTCGC
>CAZTYC010000197.1:0-5523 GCA_964617435.1 uncultured Burkholderiales bacterium | reverse complement strand
TGATCTTGAAGCTCCAGTCGTATTGGAACGCGCAGGGCTGCGCGCTCCTGCAGCCCTATGACATGGAAGTGGGTGCGGGAACGTCCCATACGGCCACCTTCCTGCGGGCGCTTGGGCCGGAACCCTGGCGCGCCGCCTACGTGCAGCCGTCGCGCCGCCCCAAGGACGGCCGCTATGGCGAGAATCCCAACCGGTTGCAGCACTATTACCAGTACCAGGTGGTGTTGAAGCCGTCGCCGCCAAACATCCTTGACCTCTACCTGGGGTCCTTGCAGGCGATCGGCTTGGACCTCCAACAGAACGACGTGCGGTTTGTCGAGGACGATTGGGAGAATCCCACGTTGGGCGCCTGGGGCCTGGGATGGGAAGTGTGGCTCAATGGCATGGAGGTCACGCAGTTCACCTATTTCCAGCAGGTCGGCGGATTGGAGTGCAAGCCGATCACCGGCGAGATCACCTACGGCCTCGAGCGCCTGGCCATGTATTTGCAGAAGAAGGAAAGCCTGTACGACCTGGTGTGGACGACGTGGGAGGAGCACGGCCAGAAGCGCGTGCTGACCTATCGCGATGTGTTCCACCAGAACGAAGTCGAGCAATCGGCCTACAACTTCGAGCACTCCAACGTGCCGGCGTTGCTGCGCCATTTCAGCGACTACGAAGGCAATGCCAAGCACCTGATGGAGCAGCAGCTGGCGCTGCCCGCCTACGAGCAGGTGCTCAAGGCGGCGCACACCTTCAACCTGCTCGACGCGCACGGCGCCATTTCGGTCACCGAGCGCGCCGCCTACATCGGCCGCATCCGCAACCTGGCGCGCGAGGTGGCGAAGAGCTATTTCGAATCCCGCGAGCGACTCGGCTTTCCGATGCTGCACACGCACACGAAGGTGGCGGCATGAGCGCGGCTTCGTTGCTGGTTGAGCTGTTCACGGAGGAACTTCCGCCGAAGTCGCTGAAGAAGCTGGGCGACGCGTTTGCCAAGGGCATTGTCGACGGACTCGCCAAGCGCAAGCTTTGCGAACCGGATGCCGTGATCACGGTGTTCGCCACGCCGAGGCGCCTGGCGGCGCACTTGACCCGGGTTCGCGCACAGGCGCCCGATGAACCGTTTTCTGAAAGGCTGATGCCCGTTTCAGTGGGGCTCGCGGTCGATGGCCAACCGACACCGGCCCTGCTGAAGAAATTGGCCGCCAAGTCGCTTTCGCACGTCGACGTGGCAAGCCTGGTACGCGAGCCGGATGGCAAGGGCGAGGTCCTGGTGTATCGGGACATCGCCAAGGGGCCGGCCTTGGTTGCGGGGCTGCAGGCCGCGCTGGAAGAAGCCATCGCGTCGCTGCCGGTCGCAAAGGTCATGAGCTATCAATTGGCCGACGGCGAAACCCCGATGCAGTTTGTCCGCCCGGTGCATGGCTTGGTCGCGCTCCATGGCTCCGAGGTCGTTCCGATTGCGGAACTCGGCCACGATTCGGGCCGCCTTACCCACGGTCACCGCTTCCAGGGCGCGAAGGACATCGAGCTCAAGAGTGCGGACGAATACGAAGCGCGCCTCGAGAAGGAGGGCGGCGTCATCGCCTCCTTCGACAAGCGCAAGGCGGAAATTCACCGCCTCTTGCTGCAACGCGCCGAGGAGTGCGGCGATACGCTGGGCGAGGCGGAAAGCTACGCGGCGCTGCTCGATGAGGTTACCGCGCTGGTCGAGCGACCGACCGTGTACGTGGGCAAGTTCGACGCCGAGTTCCTGTCCGTGCCGGCCGAGTGTCTCATCCTGACGATGAAGCTCAACCAGAAGTATTTTCCGCTGTTCCTCTCCGAAGGCGGCTTGTCGAGCCGGTTCCTCATCGTCTCCAACATGCGGCTGGACGACCCCACCAACGTGATCGAGGGCAACGAGCGCGTGGTGCGCCCGCGGCTGGCCGACGCGCGGTTCTTTTTCGAAACCGACAAGAAGACCACGCTGGCCGACCGCATTCCGCGCCTGTCCAGCGTGGTGTACCACAACAAGCTGGGTTCGCAGGGCGAACGGGTCGAGCGGGTGCGCAAGCTCGCCGTGGCCATCGCCCACGCAATTGGCGCTGACACCGCGCAGGCGGATCGTGCGGCCCTGTTGGCCAAGGCCGATCTGGTCACCGACATGGTGGGCGAGTTTCCCGAATTGCAGGGCACCATGGGCCGCTACTACGCGCTCAACGACGGCGAGCCGCCGGTCGTGGCCGATGCCATCGCGCAGCACTACCAGCCGCGTTTCGCCGGAGATGCCCTGCCCGATTCCGCGGTCGGCCTGTCGGTCGCGTTGGCGGACAAACTGGAAACCTTGGCCGGCCTGTTCTCCATCGGCCAGGTGCCGACCGGCGACAAGGATCCGTTCGCGCTGCGTCGCCACGCGCTGGGCGTGCTGCGCATGCTCATCGAACGGGATTTGCCGCTGACGGTGAAAGGCCTGGTCGACACGGCGATGGGTCCGTTCGTGACCGCGCCGGACGCGGCGCGCGAGCAGCTGGCCACCTATATCTTCGAACGTCTTGGCGGCTACCTGCGCGACCTGGGCTTTTCCACGCTGGAAGTCGAGGCGGCCATCGCGGCGCATCCGCCGTGGGGCGAGTTTCCGGCGCGCCTGGCGGCCATCCGCGAATTCACCAAGCTGCCGGAAGCCGAAAGCCTCGCCGCGGCCAACAAGCGCATCGGCAACATCCTCAAGAAATCCCCCGAGCGCTACGCCAATGCCGATCCGGCCCGCTTTGTGGAGGACGCCGAGCGTGCGCTGCATGCGGCCCTGCGCGCGGCGCAACCGGTCTTCGACCGCCACCTCGCCGCGCGCGATTACACGGCGGCGCTCAAGTCGCTGGCGCCGCTCAAGGCGCCGGTCGATGCCTTCTTCGAAGGGGTCATGGTCAACGTCGAGGACCCGGCCCTGCGCGTCAACCGCCTGGCCCTGCTGGCCGACCTGCACAACGTCATGAACCGCGTGGCGGACCTGTCGAAGCTGGCGGCCTAACGCGCGGCACCGCACTCGGTACAATTTCGAAATGTCCCCCGCCAAACTCGTCATCCTCGACCGCGACGGCGTCATCAATTTCGACTCCGAGCATTTCATCAAGTCGCCGGACGAATGGAAGCCGATTCCCGGGTCCATCGAGGCGATCGCGCGCCTCAACCAGAACGGCTACCGCGTGGTGGTGGCCACCAACCAGTCGGGCATCGGCCGCGGGTTGTTCGACATGGCCACGCTCAACGCCATCAACGACAAGATGTGCGGGCAGGTGTTCCGCCAGGGCGGCCGCATCGACGCAGTGTTCTTCTGCCCGTGCACGGCAGAGCAGAAATGCCACTGCCGCAAGCCGGACACCGGCATGTTCGAAGACATCGCCGTGCGCTTCCATACCGGATTGAACGGGGTGCCGACAATCGGCGACTCCCTCCGTGATCTCGAGGCGGGCGTGAAAGCGGGCTGCGTCCCGGTCCTGGTGCTCACGGGCAAGGGGAAGAAAACGCAGAAGGCCGGCGGCCTGCCGCCGGGCACGCTGGTGTTTACCGACCTCGCGGCCGCCGTCGACCACCTCGTCGCCGAGGCCTCGTCCGCCCCGGCCGCCGCATGATCCTGTTGCGTTCGACGTTGTTCTTCATCCTCTCGATCGTCAACACGATCTTCTGGGGCATCTTCACGGTGCCCGCCTCGCTCATCCATTCCCGCACCGGCTATGACCTGGCGCGCCTGTGGGGGGTCTGCGAACTGTGGATGATCCAGCACGTCTGCGGCATCCGCCACCGCATCATCGGCATGGAAAACATTCCCGCGCATCCGTGCATCTCTATGGCCAAGCACCAGTCCGCGTGGGAAACGGTGTTCATCCTCTGCAACATCCCGCGCGCCGTGTGGATCATCAAGAAGGAGCTGGTGTGGCTGCCGATCATCGGCTGGGTCCTGGCGGGCTTGAAGTCCATCGCCATCGACCGTAAGAGCGGCAAGGCGGCCATCGAGCAGATCGTCGAGCAGGGCCGCGAGCGCCTCGCGGAAGGCTGGTGGATTTCCATCTTTCCCGAGGGCACCCGCGTGGCGCCGAAGACGCGCGGGCAGTACCGCATCGGCGGCGCCATCCTCGCCGCGCGCACCGGGGCCCCGGTGCTGCCCATCGCCCACAACGCGGGGGAGGTCTGGCCGCGCTATTCGTTCCTGAAATATCCCGGGACCATCACCGTGAGCATCGGTCCCGTGATCCCGACCCAGGGCCGCGAGCCGCAGACCATCATGGCCGACGTCGAAACCTGGATCGAGGGCGAGATGGAGCGCATGAGCCCGGCGCGCGGCGCATGAGCGTCCTGCGCGACGAGGACGCGGCGCGCCAGAGCATCGCGCTCGACGGCGTGCGCATTGACTACAAGCTGGTGAGGCGCCGCGGCCGGCGCGGATTGGGATTGAAGATCGACGGCACCGGCATGACCGTGGCCGCATCGCTCACCACACCGATGGCCTCGATCGAGGACTTGATCGGCAAGAATTCGGCCTGGGTGCTCAAGAAGCTCGGCGAGTGGTCGCACCGCAAGATCGAGCGCCAGCGCTGGGAAACCGGCGCTACGGTCCTGTACATGGGGGAGCCGCGCGTCTTGATGATCGATGCCGGGCATGCGCGTGCGTCGGTTGAGGATTCGCTGGGGCACTTGTTCGTGAAAGTGAAAACAGGCGATGCCGAGGCTGTCGAAAAGGCCGTGGCCACTTGGTACAAGAAGCAGGCGTTGCCGCACCTGGCGCAACGCGCGTTCATCTTTGCGCGCCTGCACGGCATCGTGCCGCCCCGCGTGTTCATCACCAGCGCCAACAGCCGCTGGGGCAGCTGCAACTCGCGCCGCGAGGTGCGTTTTTCATGGCGGCTGCTCAAGGCGCGGCCGGCCTTGATCGACTACGTGGTCTGCCATGAGCTGGCGCATCTGCGCCACATGAACCATTCCGCGGCGTTCTGGAAGGAAGTCGAGCGCATGTGCCCGGATTACAAGTTGCTGCGCGCCGAGCTCGACGCCAACGACCACCGGTTCCGCGCGTTCTGACGCGCGCAGCCTAGTCGCGGCTCTTGTGCGCGATCGCCGGCGAGCTGGCTTCCCAGTTCACGCCGTCGAACGGCACCACCTTCATCGACCGCGGCGCCGTGGACAGGCAGCGCGCGTTGACGTCCACGCCATCCGGGTTGGAGCGCGGGATATAGAACGATTTGACGCCGCACACCGTGCAGAAGCGGTGCCGCGCCACCCCGGTGTTGAAGGTGTAGGTGGCCAGCGCGTCTTCCCCCTGTAGCAGGCGGAATCTCGAGCGCGGCACGATGAGGTGCAGAAAGCCGCTCATGCGGCACAGCGAACAATCGCAGTCCTCGACCTCGAGGTCCTCGGGCGCCTCGACTTCGAATCGCACCCGCCCGCAGTGGCAGCCGCCCGTGTAGATCACTACGAACCCCACACCTGGCGCGCGACACGTTCCATGTTGCCGCCCATGACCTTTGCGGCCTCTGCTTCGCCAATGCCGACGCCGGCCAGCGCTTCGCG
>CAZTYC010000196.1:0-5546 GCA_964617435.1 uncultured Burkholderiales bacterium | reverse complement strand
GCGTGTTCGCGTTGCTGATGATCGTGTTGGCCGCGCGCATGGCGTGGCGGTATTTTTGAATGACGCTTGGCGCCGAATCAGGCGGTCAAACTCCAGAGTTGGCGGGCTATTCGGGGCATTTTTGCCCCAAACGCCGCGCCAGTGCTTGAGTTTCAAAACTCTCCCCAAGCGCGTTGGCGCGGATGCCTGGGCGCTGATGCGCGGCGTCCCCGCCAGGGACGGAGAAAAGCGCCCGCGCGTCAGGCGATCGCGCGGTACGCCGGCAGCGTGAGGAATTCCTCGTAGCGGTCGTCCATCACCAGCGTTTCGAACATCGCCGCGCCTTCGCGGTATTTCCCGGCCTCATACGCGGCCTGCCCGACGATCGCGGGTGTCTTGGCCAGTTCCTCGGCGATCAGCGGCTTGACCAGCTCCTTGGTGACCTTGCGGCCGTCATCGAGCTTGCCCTTGGGCGAGCGGATCCATTGCCAGACCTGGCTGCGTGAAATCTCGGCCGTCGCCGCGTCTTCCATCAGGTTGAAGATCGGCACGCAGCCGTTGCCGGCCAGCCATGAGCCGATGTACTGGATGCCGACCTGGATGTTGTTGCGCAGCCCGGCCTCGGTGATCGGCGCCTCGGGCCGGAAATCGAGCAGGTCCCTAGCGCTGAAGTTCACGTCGTCGCGCTGGCGGGCGATCTGGTTCGGCGTCTTCATGTGCTCGTCGAACACCGCCTTGGCGATGGGCACGAGGCCCGGATGCGCCACCCAGGTGCCGTCGCAGCCGTCGGTCACTTCACGCAACTTGTCTGCACGCACCTTTTCCATGGCCGCCGCGTTGGCGGCCTCGTCGTTTTTGATCGGGATCTGGGCGGCCATGCCGCCCATGGCGAAGGTCTTGCGCTTGTGGCAGGTCTTCACCAGTGTCAACGCGTAGGCGCGCAGGAACGGGGCGAGCATGTTGACCTGCGCGCGGTCCGCAAGGCAAAAGTCCTGGTTCAGGCGGAATTTCTTGATGGCCGAAAAGATGTAGTCCCAGCGGCCGATGTTCAGTCCGGCGCTGTGCTCGCGCAGTTCATAGAGGATCTCGTCCATTTCAAATGCGGCGACGATGGTTTCGATCAGCACCGTGGCCTTGATCGAGCCCTGCGGCACGCCAAGTTCGTCCTGCGCCATGACGAAGATGTCGTTCCACAGCCGCGCCTCGAGATGCGACTCCATCTTCGGCAGGTAAAGGTACACGCCGCTGCCGCGCGCCAGCAACGTCTTCACGTTGTGGAAGAAATACAGCGCGAAGTCGAAGATCGCGCCGGACACCGGCTTGCCATCGAGCATCACGTGCTTTTCGTCCAGGTGCCAGCCGCGCGGACGCGGGATCAACACCGCCACCTTCTCATTGAGCCGGTATTGCTTGCCGTTCTGCTCGAAGGCGATGGTGCGCAGGTTGGCGTCGCGCAGGTTGATCTGCCCCTGGATCATGTTTTCCCAAGTGGGGCAGTTGGCGTCCTCGAAGTCGGCCAGGAAGGTCGACGCCCCCGAATTGAGTGCGTTGATCACCATCTTGCGGTCGGTCGGGCCGGTGATCTCCACGCGGCGATCCTGGAAGTCGGCCGGCACGCCTTTCACCGTCCAGTTGCCGGCGCGGATGGCTTCCGTCTCGGGCAGGAAATCCGGGAGCTTGCCCTGGTCGAACGCCGCCTGCCGGGCCACGCGCGCCGCCAGCAGTGTTTGGCGGACCGGTTCGAACCGCCGGGCCAATTTGCAAACAAATGCAAGGGCATCCGTCGTCAAGATGGTGGCAAATTCGCCATAGGTCTGAGCCCGGAGGGTCATGCCAGAAGGGAGGGAAACAGGTGCGTTCATGGAAATCCTCTGTGTTGCGGAATCCGCGGGGAAAAAGCAGCCCCGGGGAGCGGTTCGAGGTCATCAGTGTATTCCCTAACAAAAATCAAGTGAATCTTCACAAAAGCGAAAGCATTTCATACAATTGGGGTTCAGGGCATCTGCCGGTCGAAAGCCGGGCCGCCCAGTGAGTTGCAAGTAGTGTATGCGTGAAGATTACAAGAAGGCGTCCGCACGGCGCGACGCAAGCGATGCAGTTCGAATGAAACCCAGTCGGAGGGGATGATGGATCGAATGAAAGCGCTGGTCACCTTTGTGGAAGTGGCCAAGGCGGAGAGTCTCTCGGCGGTGGCGAGGGACGAGGGCGTGACACCGGCCATGGTCGGCCGCCGCATCGACCAACTCGAGGAGCAACTCGGCGTCAAGCTGTTCAAGCGGTCGACCCGCAAGATCACGCTGACACCCGAAGGCGCGGCGTTTGAGGAAGACATCAAGCGCGTACTGGCGGACCTGAAATCGGCGGAGAACTCGCTCACGCTGGGCGCGCGCAACGCCAGCGGCCGCCTGATCGTCTCCGCGCCCACCGCGTTCGGGCGGCGCCATGTGGCCCCGCACATTCCGGCCTTTGTGGCGGCCAACCCGAACCTCGATGTCACGCTGCACTTGTCCGAGCGCATCGTCGACCTGAAGAACGAGCATGTCGACCTGGCCATCCGCATCGCCGACATGAAGAACGTGGACTTGGTCGCAACCAAGCTGGCGCGCAACCACCGCGTGGTGGTGGGCTCGCCGGACTATTTCAAGCGCAACGGCAAGCCGACCCACCTGGCGGACCTGGCGCGGCACCGCTGCATCGTGACCTCGACGGAGGAAGGGCTGGCCGATGCCTGGTCTTTCCGCGACAACGGGCGCAACGTGGTCATCAAGGTCTCCGGGCAGATCCATTGCAACGACGGCGAGGTGCTGACGCGCTGGGCGTTGGCGGGGCAGGGCCTCGCTTGGCGCAGCAGCTGGGAAGTCGCCGAGGATATCGAAAAGGGGCGCCTGGTCGAGGTGCTGAGCAAATACGCCGCGCCGGGTAATGACATTTACGCCGTTTTCGCCGGCCGCAAGCACCAGCCGGCCAAGGTACGCCTGTTCATCGAGCACCTGAAAAGCGTGTACGGCGAAAGGCCTTACTGGGAAATGAAGTAGCGGGAACCGGGCACAGGCTGCCGCGCGGGATCGCAAGGCGCCGGCCGCCGGTTCCGACCCCTCTGGAAGGCGCATGCCGTCTGACACGCCCATCGATCCGGACCTCGAGACCGAATACAACCAGCGGTTGCGGGTTCCGGAGCATCCGGAAATTTTCGAGCACTGGTCGCGTGCGTCTGCAGCCGCCCGTGCGCGCCACCACTGTTCGCTGGAGTTGTCCTACGGCGGCCACCCGCGCCAGCGCATCGACATCCTCCATGCGCCGGATCCCCGCGCCGCGCTGACGTTTATCCATGGCGGGTACTGGCGATCGTTGGACAAGTCCATGTTTTCGTTCGTGGCGGAGCCGTTTCTGGCGCATGGAATCTCGGTGGCGCTGGTGGAATATCGCCTGTGCCCGAACGTCGCGCTGGGCGACGTGGTGGAGGATTGCGCCAGCGCGCTTGACTGGCTGAAGGCGCATGCATCGCGCATTGGATTCCCCATGCATCGGCACGCGCTGGCCGGCCATTCCGCGGGCGGTCATCTGGTGACCATGTTGCTGGCGCGGCCACGTTCTGCCCTGCACGACGGGTTGTGCGCCGTTGCGAGCCTTTCCGGCCTGTTCCGCTTGCAGCCGGTGCTGCACTGCTCCATGAACGAGGATCTGCGGCTGGATGAACAGGACGCAAGTCGCTGGTCCCCGGTGTCGCTTGCGCCCATGCATGCATTGCCGTTGTTTCTGGACGTCGGCGATCTGGAGACCGAGGCGTTTCGCCAGCAGTCCGGTCTTCTGCAGCGCGCCTGGCCTTCCGTTCCCATCCGGACCGCAGAGACCGCCGGCGCCAATCATTTCACCATTGTCGAGGCGTTCGCGTCAGGCGCCTCGGACGCCGCAAAATTCCTCATCGACCACCTGGTGCGCCACTGACGCGCGCTGGTTGCACTTCGCGCCGCAAACCGGCGGCTTGGGCGCATCGGCGGGCGGACGCGCGCATGGGGTCACCTATAATCGCGGCACACTTTTGCTCCTGGATGCAACGCCGTGAACACGCCCGATCTTTCCCAGTTGTCCATTTCCCGCGACCAGAAGGCCTTCAAGGGAAATAGCGGTGGCCGCACCAGGTGGATCATCGGCATCGTTGCCGGAGTGGTCCTGCTGGGGCTGGCCGCGATGCTGCTTGGCGGAAACCGCGCCATGCCCGTCGAGACCACGGTGGTGGCGACGGCGTATCCCTCGCAATCGATCACCGTGCTCAACGCCACGGGCCGGGTGACGGCGCAGCGCAAGGCGGCGGTCTCCACCAAGGCCACCGGCAGGCTGGAATCCCTCAGCGTGCAGGAGGGATCGGTGGTCAAGGCCGGCCAGGTGCTGGCGCGCATCGAGAACCGCGACGTGACGGCGGCCAACGACCAGGCTGCCGCCGCGCTGCGCGCCGCCAAGGCGAACCTGGAACAGGGGATGGCGGAGCTGCGCGACGCGGAAGCCAACCTGAAGCGAAGCGAAGACCTGTCGAACAAGAACTTCATTTCCGGCGCATCGCTCGATACGGCCAAGGCGCGCGCAGACAAGGCGCGTGCCGCCGTCGCCTCCCTGCAAGGCGCGATCGGCGTCGCGGAAGCCAACCTGCGCGCGTCCAACGTGAGCGTGGAGCAGACGCTGATCCGCGCCCCGTTCGACGCCGTGGTGCTGACCAAGAATGCCAATGTCGGCGACATCATCACGCCGTTCTCGTCGGCGGCCGACACCAAGGGCGCCGTGGTCAACATCGCCGACATGGCCACGCTCGAGGTGGAGGCGGACGTGTCCGAGGTATCGCTGTCGAAGATCACCATCGCCCAGCCGGTGGAAATCCAGCTCGATGCGTTCCCGGAGCTGCGGTTGCTGGGCAAGGTGAGTCGTATCGTGCCGACGGTCGATCGCTCGAAGGCGACGGTGTTGGTGAAGGTCGAATTCGTGGAAAAGGATTCACGGGTGTTGCCGGACATGTCCGCCAAGGTGGCGTTTCTTTCGCGCGAACTAAAGCCGGAGGAACGCAAGAGCGTCACCGCGCTGCAGGGGGACGCGCTGGCCAAGCGCGACGGCAAGGATGTGGTGTTCCTGTTCGATGCCGACAAGGCGAGGCTGGTGCCGGTGACGGTTGGCGAGAAGGTCGGCGACCTCGTCAAGGTCGGTGGCGTCAAGGCCGGCGACAAGGTGATCCTCAAGCCCGGGGAAAAGCTTGGCGACGGCGCGAAGGTCAGCCTGGCGAAGAAGTAGCGTCCGATGGCCGCGACCCTGGTTGAAATCAAGCATCTCGCCAAGAGCTACCGGCGCGGCGAGCAGGTGGTGCCGGTCCTGCACGACATCACGCTGGACATCGCACGGGGCGATTTCATCTCCCTGATGGGCCCGTCCGGGTCCGGCAAGTCCACGTTGCTGAACCTGATTGCCGGGATCGACAAGCCGGACCACGGCGTGCTGCGCGTGGACGGCGTGGACATCGGCGCGCTCAGCGAAGGGGAACTCGCGGACTGGCGCGCCTCGAACATCGGCTTCATCTTCCAGTTCTA
>CAZTYC010000195.1:0-5552 GCA_964617435.1 uncultured Burkholderiales bacterium | reverse complement strand
AGGTGCGCGACCTGCTCGACGATCCGCACTCGGCGATCCTCGAGATCGACCGCAAGATCCTGGCCCGGCAGCACGGGTTTACGCCGGCGGAAACCCAGCATTTCATCGTCCCGCTGGCGGGTAACCTGATTCCGTGGATCGACAAGGACATGGCGGAAATGGGCAACCCGGGCATGTCCCTGGAGGAATGGAAGGGCATGGCGGAGACCAACAAGATCCTCGGCCGCGGGCCCGGATTCGGCACGCCCGCCACGCCGATCGACAGCCTGTGCGTGCGCGTCGGCGCCATGCGCTGCCATTCGCAGGGATTGACGATCAAGCTGAAGAAGGACGTGCCGCTTGCGGACATTGAAGCGCTGATTGCCGGTCACAACGGCTGGGTCAAGGTGGTGCCCAACGAGAAGGAGCGCACGATCCGCGAACTCTCGCCCGCGGCGGTGACTGGCACAATGACGATTCCGGTCGGACGCCTGCGCAAGCTGGCGATGGGCCCGGAATACCTGTCGGCATTCACCGTCGGCGACCAGTTGCTGTGGGGCGCGGCCGAGCCGTTGCGGCGCATGCTTCGCATCATTTTGGAAAAATGACCGGCGGATCAAATAGTTAACTTATTTTTTCGCATTGGCGACGGGGCCGTTGCCCGGGGCGCCAAATTGCACGGGTTGCGTTCGATTTCGATTTCGCTTCTAATCTCGAAAGCGAATAAAGTTGAAAACCTAACCCATTGATGTTATTTTAATTTGTCCTCAAAAAAACGAAGGCCTGGGGTCACCATGCACCGTCCACCGAAAAAGAGACTCGTTGCGGCATTAGGGGGAGCGCTCATTGCGATGTCGATGCTGCCTGCCTTCGCGGCGGGACTCGGCAAGCTCAATGTCAATTCCGCATTGGGACAACCCCTTTCCGCAGAGATCGAGCTCGTCTCCCTGCAACCAGGCGAATTCGAAGCCCTGGTCGGCCGCGTCGCCAGCGTCGAGTCGTACGCCGATGCGAAGATCGAATACTCCTCCGTCTTGCGCCAGCTCCGTTTTGCGACGGAAAAGCGCAGCGATGGCCGCCCCGTGTTGCGCATTTCCAGTATCGGCCCGATCAACGAGCCGTTCCTCGACGTATTGGTGGAAATGACCTGGCCTGCCGGCCGCTTGCTGCGCGAGTACCCGATCCTGCTCGATCCGCCCGGCTTCAGCGAAGCGCGCGTCGCGCCCGCCGTGCCGGTCGCATCGGTCACCGCGCCGGCCGCCAGCGCGCCCGCGTCCACTGCACCTGCAGAACCCGCCCCTGCGCCGACCGCGACCGTGACGCCCGCCGCCACGCCGATCGCGCCGGCGGGCTCACCGTCCGCGCGCCAGGAAACCGGTGGCGATTCCTACGGTCCGGTCAAGCAGGGCGAAACCTTGTCAAAGATCGCCAAGGAATTGAAGTCGGATACGGTATCGCTCGAGCAAATGCTGGTGGCGCTGTATCGCGAAAACAAGTCGGCCTTCATCGGCGACAACATGAACCGCCTGCGCACCGGCCAGATCCTGAAGGTGCCTTCTGCGGCGGAAGTCGGTCAGATCGCCGAAAAGGAAGCACGCGCCGAGATCAAGGCGCAAGTTGAGAATTGGAACGCGTATCGCGAGCAGGTGGCCTCGGCCGCCCCGGCCGCCGTTTCGAAACCCGCGCCGACCAACCAGGCCACCGGCAAGATCAGCGTCGCCAAGCCCGAAGTGGCACCCGCCGCACCAAGCAAGGACCAACTGAAGATTGCGCAGTCGGATGCCGGCAACGCCAAGGCGGGTGCGGCTGGTTCTGCCGGCGTGGCCAAGTTGCAGGGCGAAATCACCGCGCTCAAAGAAGAAAAGATTGCGCGCGAAAACGCGTTGAAGGAAGCCAATTCCCGTGTGGCGGATCTGGAGAAACAGATCAGCGACATGCGCAAGTTGATGGAGCTGAAAGGCATCGGGAAGGATGCCAAGCCTGATCCGAAGGCCTCGGCGAAGCCGGATGTGAAGGCGCCCGAGCCGGTCAAGCCGGCAGACACCAAGGTTGCCCAGGTAACGCCGCCCGCCAAGCCCGCGGAGCCACCCAAGGCGGAGGCCAAGCCCGCGGATGTCAAACCGGCGGATGCGAAGCCCGGGGACGCAAAGCCCGCAGATGCCAAACCGGGCGATGCCAAGCCCGCGGACGCCAAGCCGGCCGAGACGGCGCCCGCTGGCGATGCCAAGCCCGCCGCGCCGAAGGCGCCGCCCAAGGTCGCACCGCCGCCGCCCAAGCCGGAGCCCAGTTTCCTCGAGGAATGGGGCGTTGTCCTTGGCGGAGGCGCGGCCACGCTGCTCGCCGGTGGCGGGTTGTTCGCGTTCATGCGCAATCGCAAGAAGAAGGCCGAGAAGGGACCCAGCTCCACCAGCCTGGGCAAGCCGTCCTCGATCATGCCTTCCGATCTCAAGCCCAACACATCCACCGGCGGCAAGTCCGGTGGCGGCCTGGTTGATACCGGCAACAGTTCATTCCTGACCGATTTCGACAAGACCGGCCCGGGTAGCATCGACACGGATGAAGTCGATCCGGTGGCCGAAGCCGAGGTCTACATCGCCTACGGCCGTGACGCGCAGGCCGAGGAAATCCTCAAGGAGGCCATGGTCAAGGACCGCAGCCGCCACGAGGTGACGGTCAAGCTGCTCGAGATCTACCACGCCCGCAAGAGCGTGCAGGCCTTTGAAACCGTGGCGCGTGAATTGAAGGACGCCATCGGCACCGACAATCCGATGTGGGCGAAGGTGGCTGCGATGGGCGCGAGCATCGACCCACAAAACGGCCTCTATGCCGGCAGCGGCCAGGCCTACGCCACCACCGGCGCGTTTGCCGCGGCGGGTGAGGGCATTGCGGCGGAGAAGCCGGATGTGGACTTCGACCTTGGATTCAACAGCGCCCCAGCGCCGAGTTCCACCTTCGATGTGACCGCGCCGACGACCGACCAGCCGGCCGCCGCCGGCTCCGACTTTGACCTCGACCTTGGCGGGGCCGTGCCCACGCCCGCCGCTCCCGCAGCCGACAGTGGCGGCCTTGATTTCGACCTCGCGCTCGGCGGTGACTCCACGCCCGCGCCGGCACCGGCGGCAGCTGCGCCTGCGGCGCCGGCGGCAGATGCGGGATTCGATTTCGATCTCTCCGGCTTGTCGATGGATGCGCCTGCTGCGGCCCCGGCCGCCGCCCCGGCGGACTTCTCCAAGACCCTGGCCATGACGGCGACACCGTCGCACGAAAAGACGGCATCGCTGAACCTGAGCGACCTGAGCTTGGACCTCGGCGACAGCAAGCCTGCGGCACCGTCGGGTGGCGGGGGCGACAGCGCCGTGGCCACCAAGCTCGAACTAGCGAAGGCCTACGTCGAGATCGGTGACTCCGACGGCGCGAAGGAAATTCTCAACGAAGTGGCGCGCGAAGGCTCGCCGTCTCAGCAGGAAGAAGCAAAGAAGATTCTCGCGGGCCTGTAACCGGGCGCGCATCACCATTCGATGGTTCCCGCTTGGGGCGCCTGAATCCGTTCAGGCGCCCTTCTTCTTTGTGGGGGCGCAGGAGGCAGTTTGAGAATCGCGCTGGGCCTGGAATATCACGGGGCGGGGTTTTGCGGGTGGCAATCGCAGCCCTCCGGATGCGGGGTGCAGGACCATCTGGAAAGCGCCGCCGCGCAATTTCTTGCCAGCGGATCGCGCGTTGACGTGACTTGCGCTGGCCGCACCGACACCGGCGTCCATGCGCTTGCGCAGGTAGTGCATCTCGACACCTCGGTGGTGCGCGAGGAGATGGCGTGGGTACGGGGCCTCAACCGGTTCCTGCCGCCTTCAGTCCGGGTGCTGTGGATGCGCGAAGTCCCGGATACCTTCCATGCCCGCTTTTCGGCGCTCTCGCGCACCTACCGATATGTGCTGCTTGTGGATCGCACGGAGCCGGCCATCCTGAACGGGTACGCCGGGTGGTTCCACCAGCCGCTGGATGTTGCGGCGATGCGGGCCGCGGCAAACTTGCTGGCTGGCGAGCACGATTTCTCCGCGTTCCGCTCCTCCGAGTGCCAGGCGAAGACGCCGGTCAAACAGGTGCATGAAATCGCCATCGAGGAGCGCGCGCCGTACATCCGGTTCAGCTTCCGTGCCAACGCTTTCCTCCATCACATGGTTCGAAATATCGTCGGCGCGCTGGTGTACGTGGGATCGGGCCGCCTTTCGCAGGACGGTTTTTCCGCGCTACTGGCCTCGCGCGACCGCAGGCTGGCGCCGCCCACGTTTTCGCCGGCCGGGCTGTACCTTGCCGGAATCGAGTACGATGCGGCCTTTGCGATTCCGCAAGCAGCGTCGCGAGTTCCCTTCTGGCCTTGAGACACCGTACCCGCATCAAAATCTGCGGCATCACCCGCGCGGAGGATGCCGAAGCCGCCGCATGGCACGGTGCCGATGCCATCGGCATGGTGTTCCATCCGCAGAGCGTGCGCGCCATCGATCTTGCGCAGGCCCGCGAAATCGTCGCGGCGGTGCCCCCGTTCGTGTCCACCGTGGCGCTGGTGGTGAATCCGTCGCGCGACGAGGTCCAGTGCATCATCGATGCCATCCATCCGTCTTTCATCCAGTTCCATGGCGATGAAGCGGCGGATTTCTGCGCGCAATTCGGCGTGCCGTTCCTGCGCGCCGTGCGCATGGGCGAGCCGGGGAAAACGGTCGATTTGGTAAAATGCCGCAGCGAGTTTCACGCCGCGGCCGCACTGCTGCTCGATGCCTTCGTCGTGGGCGCCGCCGGGGGTACCGGGCAGGCGTTCGACTGGCAGAAGATCCCGGTGGCGCTGCGGCGGGGTATCGTGCTGGCAGGCGGGCTGCGTCCGGACAATGTGGCGCGCGCCGTCGAACAGATTCGCCCGTGGGCCGTGGATGTCTCAAGCGGCGTCGAAGGCTCCACAAAGGGCATCAAGGAACATACCCGCTTGCGGGAATTCATCGAGGCCGTGCGACGCGCGGACGACACATGCAAATGAATGACCTACCCAACCTGCCCGACGAGCGCGGGCACTTCGGCCCCTACGGCGGCGTATTCGTCGCCGAAACCCTGCAGGCGGCGCTTGAGGAACTGAAACGCGAATACCTGCGCGGCAAGGCCGATCCGTCCTTCCAGGCGGAGTTCCAGCGCGATCTCAAGCACTACGTGGGGCGGCCGAGCCCGATCTACCATGCGAAACGCCTGTCCGAACAATTGGGGGGCGCGCAGATCTACCTCAAGCGCGAAGACCTCAACCACACCGGCGCGCACAAGGTCAACAACACCGTGGGGCAGGCGCTGCTGGCGCGGCGCATGAAGAAACCGCGCGTCATCGCCGAAACCGGCGCGGGCCAGCATGGCGTCGCCACCGCCACCGTGGCTGCGCGCTACGGGCTGGAGTGCGTGGTGTACATGGGGATCGACGACGTGAAGCGCCAGGCGCAAAACGTGTACCGGATGAAGCTCCTGGGGGCCACCGTCGTGCCGGTCGAGAGCGGTTCAAGGACGCTCAAGGATGCCCTCAACGAAGCCATGCGCGATTGGGTCAC
>CAZTYC010000194.1:0-5586 GCA_964617435.1 uncultured Burkholderiales bacterium | reverse complement strand
CTCACCGGATTGCTCGGCGCCATGCGGCCAAACGGCTACCGCGTGGTCACGCCGATCGCCAACATCGGCAAGCGCGGCACGCAATATGTGCTGGTGCTCTGCCAGGATGATTGCGCCGCGGAGGGCAACGGGGACGGCAGCAAGATTGACAATGGCCTGTACGGCGGCGTGTTCGAGGGCATCCTCACGCTCTCCAACAAGGCCGGCGTGAGCGAGTTTTCCAACGGGCAGTATTTCTTTGTGCGGGACTTCAACAGCATTCCGCAGCCGCTGCTGGGCCCGCCCGCCGTGTTGGCGGACCGCCTGCTGGGCCTGGGCAAGGGGGTGGCACCGCCCGCGCCGGCCGCGCAGGAAGCAGCCCAGCAACAGCAACAACAGCAACAAGCGCCACCTGCGTCTGGTGACCCGGCCGCGCAGCAAGGCACTGCAACCGCGAGCGGAAGCCCGCCGTCTTCCGGCACATCGAATCAGCAGCCGGCGCAATCGACGCCCACTTCCGCCTCCTCCACGTCGCAAAGCGGCACTGCGCCACCGCCGTCATCTGCTTCGACGTACAGCGCGCCCGGCCTGGGCGGCGGTTCCTCCACGTCCGGCAGCGGCACGTCGCAGGGTTCCAACGTGGTCGCGCCGCCGGTGACGCCCTACACCGGTACCAGCACGGTGGGCTCCGGGGGGACTTCCACCGTGGTGCCCTCCGGCGCGCCCCCCACGCCCACGCTGGGGTTGTCCGTGGGCTGGTTCATCACGCCACCCATCATTTACCTGGAAGACACCTGGGGCCGCACGTCGTTTGTGCCGCCCGCCACATTGCAGATCAGCGGCAGCGGCGCGTCCGAGCAATTGACCGGCTTCACGATGGACCTGGCCAACACCCTGAACGTGGCCGCGCAGACCACTGTCTCGGAAACGCTCACCGCCAGCCTGAACCTGGGCACCATCGACATGATGGGCTACGACGGCGCGGCCAACGTGCACTGGGGCCGCTGGGTGAACGGCCAGCTGTTCAAGTCCAACAAGCCGCCGGGCGCGCATGTGCCGCAGTCCGGCGTGCATTACATCTACGGCAACCCCACGCCGGATACGGTCATCGCCGCCAAGTCCGGCAGCTTCAATTTCAATGACATCGGCGGCACCATCGCCACGGACAGCAACGGCGCCACCGGCACGGGTGGCTTTGGCGCCATCAACGTGAATTTCACCAGCCGCACAGGCAGCATCAGCACGGTGAACTACACCTTCCCCACCGCCACCTATAGTTACAGCAACCTGCCCTTTGCGGTGAATGTGATTCCCGGCGTGGGCGCGTGGATGGGCGGGGACATTTCCAGCGGCGGCACCTGCACCGGCAGCGGCTGCACCAGCCCCGGCCCGGGCAATGCGGGTGCGGTGTTCAACGGCATCTTCTTCGGCTCTGCCGGCAATTTCCTGGGCGTCACCTTCCACGGCAGCTCCGGCAGCCACACCGCCGGGTTTACGGTGGCGCGGTTGTTCAAGTGCGCGGGGTGTCCGTAGCGTTTGGCTGGCCTTGCCTGGAAAATTCGCGACCCGGCGCGCAGGGTTGCGCGCCGCAGGGTAGCCTTGCACGCCGATGAGGGTGAGGCTCCATCGCCACGCCAAATCTCCAGGACACGACCATGACCGCCGGATTTCAATCCGCCCTGCCCCGCCATTTGATCGACGCTTACGCCGTCACGCGGTATTGCTTCAATGCGGTAGGTGGCGAGGTGACGCTCCGCATCGGCATGCGCAGCGAACCCCTCGCGGCCCTGCATGCCGCACACGGTGTTTCGTGCAGCGCGTATCTCACCGCGTGGAATCCGTTCAGCGAGGCCTTGGCTCCTGAAATCAACGAAGCGCGCCAGCGTGAGATGGAATCCCTTGTCGCTGCGCGTGGCCATCCGATGATTCGCGGCGAGGGGCGCAGTCCGGACGGCCAATGGCGCGAATCCAGCGTGCTGGTGCTGGGCATTGCGGAGCCGGAGGCATGCGCACTGGGACGGCAATTCGGACAGAACGCGATCGTGGTCATCGGCGCAGACGCCTTGCCCCGATTGCAGTTGCTGCGCTGAGGAAATTGCGCGGGCTCGTCAGCGCGCCGGCATTGTCCACATCCGGCACTGCTTCATGACCGCAGCGCATGAATCATGACAACCTTGTGGCGCAACCCTTGACAGGGCAACAGCACGTCCGTAAAGTGCAACCTGCATCACGAGTTGGGTTGACGCCCACGCCAACCTGCCCCGTCCGGGCAAGGTGGCAAGACGATGCGGCTCCATCGAGGAGCAACCAAGCGGGCGTCAACCTCCTTGATGGAGGTTTTTTTTCGTCCGCAATTTGCAGTTGGTTCCAAGGTAGCACGATTGGCCCGCGTCACGGGCTGGGGATTTATTTCTTACTTGCGCCCCGGTAGATCACCGAACCGCTAAAGGGAGATTGTCATGTTTGAAGCACATCTGTTTGACCTGTCCGCCACGCGGACCAACGTAGTGAATCCGCCCGAACAGTTCTCAAGTCATGGCGCGGTAGGCTTGTCATCAACCGCAAACTGCGGCGCCATTCCGTCTGCCGTCGAAACCACTCAAACGGGAGACTGAAATGCCGCACATCGCCACCAAACAACCGGACGGCCTTGAATTGCACGTGCACACGGTGCCAGGTGCCGAGCGCATCAGGGCCATTGTCAATGGATCGGAATGGGGTCTTTACGCCCCAAGCAAAGACGAGTGGTATCACACGACTCCCGCGTTCCTCGAGGAGGCGGCCGACGTGAAGGAATGGGTGCGCAAGGAGTTGCGCGCATTCAACCAAATTCGGCGCGCCGGCGTTCATTGCTGGAACATCGTTTCGACGGTGGTGAACCGTCGCCTTCCGGATTTCCGCACATGGAGCCTCTACAAAGTGCGCGGAACCGACTGGCACGACATCTATGTGGATGACCGCTTGTTCGCGTCCTACGAAGTGCTGGAGAAGATCCACGTCCATCCGTTTGGCGCTCCCGTCTGGCTGGATGAGGAGCGACGCACGGCTGGCGAACTGGTGACGGGCTGCGAACAATGGAAGATCGAGCGGGCGAAACCATGACCGCACGACGCCAACGCAAGCCACCTTCGGCTCAGACTCCATCGGTTCCGCCCGCGATAACGCCACTGGCGGGCGATTTCGAGGTCAGTTGCTCGCAACTGTTGAATCCGGCCTTCGAACTCGATGCCAGCGTGCTCGGAAGCCGGGCGGGCGATGAGATCATCGTTACCTGGCAGCCGTACATGCCCGACGAGGAATGGGGCGCCGTCGAGATTGGACGCTTTGCCGTCGGCACCCCATTCCGTACCGTGGTCGCCGCACTCGCCGCGCGGCGCGAGGACTGTTGCGGTCCATCGTTTCCGTCGCTCGACGAGGCAATAGTAGAGTGGTCCGCGGAAGCAGACCTCAATTGCGCCGGCGTGGACGAGACCATCGGTGAATGGATGGTCCTGGTCCTTGCCGATTTCGAAGGCGAGTCGGTTGCGGAGGTTGCGGCGAAGGCCACCGAGGTGCGAATGCGCGCCCTCCACAATGAGCATGGCACGTTGCTCGTGAGCGGCGCATTGCGCTACTTCGTGCAGGCGCAACGGCAGATCGAGCTGCGGCGGCGCGCCCAGGCGGCGCGCCAACGCGCTGCATAGGCGGCCACCACCCCCATTGCCACGGCAGGCGCAGGGTCCGCATCTCGCTGGGAGGACTTCCACGCGAGCGAGGTGGGACCAAGGCATCTTCCCGGCTTTTCCGCACCTTCCGTGAGGCCTGACGCGGCTTTCGGCGGTGCGCGATGTCCGGGCAGGTGGAATCGGCTGCTCGGCTACAATCGGCGCATGGACTCCGCTTCCCACCGCGACGAGGGCGACGCCCGTGACCAGACGGCCGAGCTCTTGCAGCGCGTTGCCGATGGCGATGCGGCGGCCAAGGACGCGCTGTTTTCGCACTGCTACCCGGACCTCAAGCGCCTGGCGCACCTGCGGCTGAATGGCGGGGCGCGCTCCGCCACGCTGGATACCACCGCGCTGGTGCACGACGTGTACTTCAGCTCAACGACATCTCCAACGCCAACCTGCGTGACTACTTCACCGCGCCGATCTTCCACAAGGTGCTCACGCTGAAGCAAGTGGTCTCGCGCAAGACGCACGGCAACGCCGGAACGTTTGACATCGAGATCGACCGCGATGCGCCAGTCAGCAGCCGCTTCACCGTCGAGCCGCGGCGCGATCCGACGGACCTGCACCGCCTGTTCTTCACCTTCAATGAGCCGGTGACCCGCCTGGGCGGCCTTACAATCCGCGACAAACTGCAAAACCCGGTGGGCCATGCGACGTACCAATTGCAGGGCAACGTGGTGCGGCTGACGCTGGACTGCATCCCGTACGAATCGCGCCTCACCATCCGCCTGATCGACGTCAACGGCCCGCAGGATTTCTCCGTGTCGATGAGCTTCCTGGCAGGCGACGTGTCGGGCAACGGCAGCGTCACCGTGAGCGACTACCTCGCCGCCCGCGCGCGGGCCGGACAGGTCAACGGCAACAACTTCCGCGCCGACGTCAACGTCAGCGGCAGCATCGACGCCATCGACCAGAAGACCATTTGCGCGCGATCCGGCTCCAGCCTGCCCTGATGGGCGGCGCCCGGCGGCGCTAGACGCGCTCCAGTTCCATTACCACGGCGAGCTCATCGTCGCCGCCCGGCGGCACGTTTTGCATGCGGATCAACAGGAGGTCCGGCATTTGGATCTTCGGCACGCTGATCTGCACACGCCACCCCCAGTCGGGACCGGGCGGCGCAGGGTAGGCGCCGGCCATTTCAAGGGTGCGTGGGTCCGGGATGGCACCCCTCAGGGGCATGACGCGGGTGCTCGAATGGAAGGAGTCGATCCACGCGCCGGTGACGGTGCCGTCGCTTTCGTCGTAGCCAATCAGCATCACGCCTTCGCAGCTCTTGCCGGCGTGGGACCAGGTGTAGGCGAGTTCGTCAAAGCAGCCCTTGGCCGCCGCCGCAATGGTCATGCGCATGCCACTGGTGGATTCCGGCCCCAGCGCGCCCTCCAGGAACAGCCGCTTGACGCCTTTCCATTCGCCAGACAGATCGCGGAAAGGCGTGGGCAGGGGCATGGGGATCCTCGAGTTCGCAAGGTGGGCGGGAGCCGTTACGCGGCCCCCGAAGTGCGCAAGATAAATCAAATGCTCCCGCTTGCGGCGCCCCGCGATTTTGCCCAGCGGCCTCGACGATCGACAGGGGCTCGCCCAGCCGGTTGAGCGAATGGCGGAACGGTGGACATCAGCCCGGCGGGAGTTCCGCCGGCGGGGCGATGAGGTCACGGTAGGCGTGCCAGGTGGCATGCCCGATCAGCGGGCCGGTAAAGACCAAACCGACATAGAGCGTGAGGAGCCCGATGCCAATGAGCAACACGATGAGCACGGCCCAAACCAGCATCGCCAACGGATTGCGCGCGATGGCCAGCACGCTGGCGGCGGCGGCGGTCACCGCATCGGCGCGCCGGTCCAGCAGGTAGGGAACCGAAATCGCGCTGAAGGCAAACACCAGCGCGGCGAACAGCAGGCC
>CAZTYC010000193.1:0-5590 GCA_964617435.1 uncultured Burkholderiales bacterium | reverse complement strand
GCGCCAGTGCTAGAGTTTTACTCGTTCACCTTGCCCAAGGAAACTCCCCATGCTTGAAACGCCCCGCACTCGAAACTTTGCGCGTAAGCTCGGCGCGGTTCTGCTGGCAACGGCCTCCACGTGCTATGCGGGAGAACCTGCGTCGCGCCCCGCCGTGGATTGCCCAAACAAACCAAAAGGGGGCGAAAAGCTGCTGAACCTGAACACCGCCACCGTCCGGCAACTCGGGCAAATCCCGTGGGTTGGCAACAAGACGGCGCGCGCCATCATTGACCGGCGCAAGGCGGTGGGGGAATTCAAGTCGATGGAGCAAGTCTCCCGCGTGAGCGGCTTGGGGGATAAGGCGTATGCGTGTTTGGTGCTGTATGCGGTGGTGGAAGGGAAAGGGAAGGCGGGAGCGGCGAAGGCGCCTTGATTCCCTCAATTCGGCTTGAACAACGCGTGAAACTCGTCAGCAAGACGTTCGACTTCGATCGCTTGTGCCGTTAGTTCGGATACCGAGACCTGCCTCTCTGCAGTACCGCTGGTCGAATCCCAGTTCCAGTGCATTGGCAAGTATCTCAATACGGGATCATCGCTCTCGGATGCGCCCGGCACTCCCCACCTGGCGTGGACGTAGCCGTTTCTCAGCGCTCGAACACTGTTTGCCTTTTCGACCCACGCACGCATCTTTTCTTCATTGATCGCTTGATCGCGGGTTCGGGCAGCGTGCAACTCTCTTTCCAATGCTTGCAATCGCTCGTGAAGCGAAACACTCGAACTCAAGAGTGCGGAAGGGTCGCTGCCCCCACGCTCCTTCAATGCAATAAGCCAGCACCCGACAGCAAAGTCCAGGCGCGACATTGCACATACGATGCGCCCCAAGGCCTGGTGGAAGCGGGCATGGATCTCTTCGCGCTTGAGTTCCATTGGCGCGTTCTATGAGCCCGCAGCATTCTTGATAAACCGACACTTCGGGAACGCGCTGCAACCCAGAAATTGCGCCCCGGCATTGTCACCTTTCTTCACTGTTCGCAAACTCAAAGCTGCTCCACACTTCGGGCAGGTGGTGGTGCTGTCAAAGCGCTCTTTCAGCGCCGCCACATGTTGCCGCCGCGTGGCCCATGTCTTAGGCAGCATGCCGGTCTTGAGCGCAAGGATGAGATCGTCCATCTCCTCGCCCGTGAATAGTTCGTCCAACTTGCTCTTGATGTAGGACGCATAGCCGTGCGTCATCACATTGGCTGGCATGGGTGTCTTGAATTCCGCTTCACCCCAAAACATCACCACGGAGAAAATCTTGTCCTCCTCCACGCCCAGGAATTCCTGAATGGCCTTGGTGTGCTTGAAATTCTGGTGCAGCGGATTCTGGAATTTGAACTTCCTGCCGCCGGGAAGGGACTGCGTCCACTGGGGGCTTTTCTCGTCCCCGAAAATCCACCCGGACATGTTCTTCGTCTCCACCACAAAGATGCCGAAGCGGGAGACGATGACATGATCGATTTGCGTGGTGCCGTTAGCGGTGGGCAGCGTGACGTTGTTGATATCCACGTACACATTGCGGTCGAGGAAGACCTTTTGGGCGAGAGTGGATTGGAGCTCGCCGGAGAGGCCTTTGATGAAAGATTTGATTGACAAAATATTTAATCGTTGAACAGTTGAAGATCAGTTTGGACGCGCACTTGCCAATTGCAACTTTACCCAAAAGACGCCACCATTCCGGCGCTCTTGGCGCTTTGGGCTGGAAAGGCGACCTGCGATCTGGTTACCCAAGCAAATTTGCGCATGAAGAATTGCATGCGGAACGGTTCGCGCCTGGGTGTGCGCATGGCGCGCGTATGGCCCAAGTAGGCCGCTAACTACCGATCCAATCCAGCAACAGACTCAAGCACTCCCCATCGTCGATCGGCGTTTGATTTCCCTTTGGCGGGTTTACATTTGTACCTATGCTGGCGATGATTTTCAAACGGTCAGTTCCAAAACCGTCATCGTTCTGCAACCCGATCCATTCGAGTGCCTCTTCGGTCGAGCTTATCTTGCGCGGCAGCTGAATTGCCTGCGCATAGTAGCTGTATCCGGTATTGAATTGAAATAGCGTCGGATTGCCCAAGACGATGTCGACCTCATGCTGAACGTGTTGCCGAGCGGTCTCGGACATGGTCCTCACCAATCGACGCGCATCTCCAATAGCCGGGACGACAAAGAACTTTGGTTCGGAATCTGGAACGATGCTGCCAGCCTCCCAACACATTGCGTCCCAATGGACCAAGTACGACATAGGCAATCTCCGTTTTGGCTGCGCAAGTTATCGAGGTCATGCGCTCGCTTCATGCGATTTCGAAAACGTCGCATTATCAATCCATCGATGAGCATCGTTCGCGAGTTCAGGTGCGTTCCATTCGTCGAGGAGTTCTCCACTCTGCAAGGACTCACGCGCACAAATCAAGTGGCAATTTATGGTCGATGCGAATGCCTGTACGACATATTCCGCTGTCAACACGAAGTCCCTCGGATTATCTGAAACTGGGAAGATGACGCTCTGGAGTACTCTCCAGTATTTTCTTCCAAGAACGGCGACTGCCCGCTTGGCCTTTGACGCGAGCGTTGAAAAAACACGTTCACTCCTGAACCAAAGATTGGCTGATGCCGTGCTTCGTTCATTCTTGTTTCTTCACGCTTCATCATAGTTGCACTTCCGTTGAATGAGGGGCGACATTTTGAATTTTCTTTTTGGGGCGATGCGCTGATATGGACGACGCTCCAGTGGGGTGGCCTCCGGGATGTGTACCTGACAGATTCGAGATGGGGATGTTCCGACTCACGTATGACTGCAACAGCGAAGCCAAGTAGTGGCGACGAAACTTCAAACAAATGACCGACGAACATGATTGCCCGCCTGTCTGACGATTCGGCATCATGCCGGACGCAAGTTGGGAATGAACCCCAAGTCATTCGGCGAGCCGCGCTATTGAGTGTCGCCCATAACAACTTGGCCGAAAAGAACTTCCATGAAGCGGGCTGACGCCCAACCGATTGCTCTTAATTAGAGCCGTATCGTTTGGCCACCCACCTCGGAGGAGGCACTCGGTGGGGGCGTCAACCCAACTTGGAATGCTGGAAACGACGTCACCCGTCGCGACCGCGTTCGTTAACGCTTTCCGATAAAAGACGCAGCGGTCTTTTTCAATTGCAGGCAGTCCCATTGTGTTGCCACGCCTATCATTCGCTCGGACTTCTTTCCGGACTCGGTGATAAACACTGCTTCCAGTTCCGGTTTGTCGGCAAATAAGACCGGCAATTCGTCCAAAGGAAGATCGCGTGAAACAAAGGCGAAGTTTTCGCGTGCTTCTTCATTACCGAGCAAGTCTCTTGCGGCCACGTCGTCGAACTCAACCATTGAGCCTTCCTTGGTTACATGCGTGGCCAGCCAGCGTGTAATTCCATTCTCAGTCAGGAGGCCGGTGAATCGTTCACCTAAATACACCGGGAATTGAGAATAGTCGCAATCAGCGATTTTTCTGAGTATCGATGAGAGTGATTCATCCATTGCTACAGACGTTACAGGCCGTTTCAGTCTCGGCAAAACCAACTCTGGAGACTCCAAGCTTGCGCGGCAAGTCGCAAGGCTCGCAGCAAGCGTTGGCGTAGGCACGGCCACGTAACGAATCTTGTCAGTTTTGTTGTGGACAATTGCATTCCGTACTTCAGCAACCATCAACAGGACATCCTTGCCTCGCCAGTGCCGCCGTCGTTCGGCATACTTTTGAACAACGGCAACAAAACTCAGCTTTCCCCGATCTGCGCCCGTCTCTTTGCGAAGCAACTTATCCACCACGTTGTAGTCGCTTTCAAACTTTTCGATTGACGCGAGCTGATCTTTTGTCAGTCCGTCGCGGTCCAGTTGAACTGCATGCGACATGCAAGCCTCCTATCCGGACCGGACCGAGCGCCAGTCCCCAATTATTCAAGAAATCATTTGCCGTACAACTCAACGGTAGCACCGAATTGCAATCTCACGCCAATTGCGCCAAGCCATCAAACTTCACGATAGTTCCGTGACCGCGCCACAAGGGCACCACGGTTTCTCCTTCCCTCTCAAACGGCTGGTCGTCGCTTGCGAAGGCCACGGAGGCAAAGTGCCCGATGTGGCCAGTCCGTCCGCATCTGCTCGCTATGTCCGCCAAGTTCGCGGGCCTTTCGGCCAAGTTCGCGGGAAACCGGGCCGCTCGAACGATGACCCATTCGGGCTCATTCAATTCGCCAACGAACCACAAGCTGGGGTCAACGGCCGGGTTACTCTGCCAAGACATCAGTGTTCGTCTTTGGGTAGACAAAGCGTCGCGAACAACTTGAACGGCAAAGTCCTGCAACTCCCAGTCAGTCACTTCGATTCGCTCGTCCGTCACCAATGAGAATGGGTCGACTCGATCTCCAGTTTTCGCGTTGACCAGTCCCCAGGCCTGTTCCGTTGGCTGCCAACCGCGGGGACCACCCATGCGCCTCATTGGCAGAACACATGCGTGGCCCTTGCAGCCAGACGCAACGGACAACAACCCGTTCCGATTGCCGGGCCCGACAATCCGCCGGTCAACATCTTCCACGCGCACGAAGAACAGCTGATTCCCAAGCCGGAAGGACAAGTGCTCCAGGAACGGAGGTGTGAGGTGCGCACGCAGCCAAGACTGGATTCCACCTTGTACCTGAGCGCTCAAGTGCTTGCCCGCAGCGGACCATAGTTCTCGAAATTCGGCAGACGCCTCGTGCATTTCAATGTCGGCCATGTCCTCGCCCCCTATTGAGCTACTCCTTCTCAAACCCCTGACTCGAGAACTTCAACGCCCGCCCATTCTCCGTCACGATGCGCACCACCTGGTCACTGGCTCCATTCGGGAGCTGCACCTCAATGTCCAGCGTCACCTTCACGTCTGCCCCGGCAATTCCGACCAGGTGCGAAATCACCTCCTCTGCAATCCGGCCCGCGTCGCGTCCCACGCGGGTCGTATCGAGCTCCACTGTGCCGTGATACCTGCGCCATACGGGAGGCGGGGGAGTCGCTGGCCCCGGGGTGGGGGAAATGCCAGGCGCGCCGGGCATGCCGCCGGGCATCGGATCGCCGGCGGCGCCGCCGCTAGCCGGTGTCGCTGCCGCTAGCTTCGCATCCTCCTCGATCTGGCGTGTTGCCGCCTCGGGCTTGACCAAAAGCCCGGAAACATTGTCTGCGGAGACCGGCGCCTCGCGTCCGTACTGCAACCCGCGATACCGGCCAGTGATCTCGTCGAAGCTGTCCGCATAGGCAAACGAATCCTGTGCCCACATCAATTGCTGGGTGCCGTCGCGGATGGCGGCGAACAGGACATTGCTGTCCACCAGCCGCGGCAGATAAAGGTAGCGCGAGAAGTCTTCCGCCAACTGGCGAACCGGAACATGGTTGCCGCGCCAGAGCGGAATCTTGTCCATGTCCAGCCGAAGGCGCGTTCCAGCCATGGCAGTCAGGAGCAATTCCTCGCTCTTCAGTTTTCGGCTTGCGCGAACCGCCAAGGCATCCTGTCCCGAAAGACGGATGGCCTCCCAGGTGATGGCTGGTGACTCCTTTTTTTGGCTGGGCACCAGC
>CAZTYC010000192.1:0-5593 GCA_964617435.1 uncultured Burkholderiales bacterium | reverse complement strand
GGCCTTCGGCCGGGCGCTGCGCCAGGCCTGCGAGCGCGACGAGCGCGCGGCGGGCCTGCTGCCGTCCACCAAGGGGGCCCTGTAAGCCCCATCGCGGTTGACCCATGATCGGCGCGGCATTCCCATGACCCAGACGCTCGTCGTGATCGACTACGGCATGGGCAACCTGCGCTCGGTGGCGAAGGCTTTCGAGCATGTGGCGCAAGCAGAGGCGTTGGATGTGCGCGTCGTGGTGTCTTCCCGCGCGGCGGACGTGCAGGCGGCCGACCGCGTGGTGTTCCCCGGCCAGGGCGCGATGCCCGATTGCATGCGCAACCTGCGCGAGACCGGCCTCGAAGCGGCGGTGCGCGATGCCGCGGCGCGCAAGCCGTTCCTGGGGGTGTGCGTCGGCATGCAGATGCTCTTCGAACATTCCGAGGAAGGCGACACGCCGGGGCTCGGCCTGGTGGCCGGCCGGGTGCGGCGCTTCCGTCCGTCGGACCCGTCGCAGAAAGTGCCGCACATGGGATGGAACGAAGTGGTCCACACCCGCGGGCACGCTTTGTGGCAAGATGTTCCCAGCGCCCAACGTTTCTACTATGTGCACAGTTTTTTCTGCGAGCCGATGAATCCCGCGCTCGCCATCGCCACCACCGACTATTGCGCGCCGTTCACGGCGGCGATTGCCTCGGGGAATCTCGCCGCCGTGCAATTCCATCCGGAAAAAAGCCACACGCCGGGACTTCGCTTCTACCGCAACTTCCTGCACTGGCGCCCCTGATTTCTCCACTCTGCGTGTCCGACGCACCATGTTGATCATCCCCGCCATCGACATCAAAGACGGCCATTGCGTGCGCCTCAAGGAAGGCGTCATGTCCACGGCCACCGTGTTTTCCGACCAGCCCGGCGAAACCGCCGCGAAATGGAAATCGCTCGGCGCCCAGCGCCTGCACGTGGTGGACCTCAACGGCGCGGTGGCCGGCAAGCCGAAGAACGAGGGCGTGGTCAAGGACATCATCGCGGCCTGCCGTGACATCGGCGCGGGCGGCGATGAAGTGCCGATCCAGCTCGGCGGCGGCGTGCGCGACCTCGACACCATCGAACGCTACCTCGACGACGGCATCACCTGGATCGTCATCGGCACGGCGGCGGTGAAGAGCCCCGGCTTCCTGCACGAGGCCTGCGACGCGTTTCCCGGGCACATCATCGTCGCGCTCGACGCCAAGGACGGCAAGGTCGCCACCGACGGCTGGAGCAAGCTCACCGGGCACGATGTGGTCGACCTCGCCAAGCGCTTCCAGGACTACGGCGTGGAAGCGGTGCTCTACACCGACATCGGGCGCGACGGCCTGCTCACCGGCGTCAACATCGAAGCCACCGTCAAGCTGGCGCAGTCGCTCACCGTGCCGGTCATCGCCAGCGGCGGGCTGAACGGGATCGAGGACATCAAGCGCCTGCTCGCCGTGAAGGACGAGGGCATCATGGGCGTCATCGCCGGCCGGTCCATCTACGAGGGCCAGCTCGATTTGAAGGCGGCCATGGCGTTATCGGCCTGACCGCACGCGATCCCGCGCCACACCCATGCGCCAAACTCCAGCACGGGTGCGGCTTCCAGGCTTGTTTTGGCCGGAACGCCGCGCCAGTGCTTGACTTTGATGCGCCTTCCTGACTGACATGCTCGCCAAACGCATCATCCCCTGTCTCGACGTCAACGCCGGCCGCGTGGTCAAGGGCGTCAATTTTGTCGACCTCAAGGACGCCGGCGACCCGGTGGAAATCGCGCGCCGATACAACGACGAGGGCGCGGATGAACTCGCGTTTCTCGACATCACCGCAAGCGCCGACCAGCGCGACACGCTGCTCGACATCGTCGCGCGCGTGGCGGACGAGGTGTTCATTCCGCTCACCGTCGGCGGCGGCGTGCGCAGCGTGGAGGACGTGAGGAGGCTCATGAACGCGGGCGCCGACAAGGCCTCGATCAACACCGCGGCGGTCCACTCGCCCGAACTGGTGCGCGCGGCGTCCGGCCGCTTCGGCTCGCAGGCGATCGTCGTGGCGATCGACGCGCGCCGCAAGGCGCAGGGCGACGGGTGGGAGGTGTTCACGCACGGCGGCCGCAAGGCGACCGGGCTCGACGCGGTGGCGTGGGCGGTGCGCATGACGGAACTGGGCGCCGGCGAACTGTTGCTCACCAGCATGGACCGCGACGGCACCAAGTCGGGCTTCGACCTCGCGCTCACGCGCGCCGTGGCCGACGCGGTGAGCGTGCCGGTCATCGCCTCGGGCGGCGTGGGCAACCTCGAGCACCTGGCCGAGGGCGTGATCGACGGCCATGCGGACGCCGTGCTGGCCGCGTCGATCTTTCACTTTGGCGAATACCGCATTGCGGACGCCAAGCGGCACCTGGCCGCGCGGGGAATCGAGGTACGCCAGTGAGCGCCGCATTGATGGAACAGGTGACCTGGGACGCGCGCGGCCTGGTGGCCGCCATCGTGCAGGACGTATCCTCGCGCGAGGTGCTGATGATGGCGTGGATGAGCCGCGAATCGCTCGCCCTCACGCTCGAGACCGGCTTCGCGCACTATTGGTCGCGCTCGCGCGCGTCGTTGTGGAAGAAGGGCGAGACCTCCGGGCACGTCCAGGCGGTGCGCGAAATCCGCCTCGATTGCGATGGCGACACGCTGCTGCTGATGGTCGAGCAGGCCGGCGGCATCGCCTGCCACACCGGCCGTCGCAACTGCTTTTATTGGCGCGCGGCCGACGGCGCCTGGGTGCGGATCGCCGAAAACCCCGTGCTAACATCGCCCGGCCCTTTCGGCAGCGGGCCATGACAGGCAGATCCATGAGCGACATCCTTTTCCGGCTTGAGCAAATGCTCCACGCGCGCAAGAACGCGGCGCCGGAATCGTCCTATGTGGCGTCCCTGTACGCGAAAGGCATCGATGCCATCTTGAAGAAGGTGGGCGAGGAGGCGACCGAGACAATCCTCGCGGCCAAGGGCGGCGACAGCGCCGCGCTGACCCGCGAGGTGGCGGACCTGGTGTTCCACACGCTGGTCATGCTGGCCGCGGAAGGCGTGCCGCTGGCCGACGTGCTGGCGGAACTCGAACGCCGCGAAGGCACCTCGGGCCACGACGAAAAGAAATCCCGCCCCCGATGAGCGAACCATGAGCGACGACAACCCGACCATCTTCGGCAAGATCCTGCGCGGCGAGATTCCGTGCAAGAAGGTGTACGAAGACGACGACGTGCTGGCCTTCCACGACATCCACCCGGTCGCGGAGGTGCATTTCCTGATCATTCCCAAGCGCCTCATCCCGTCGCTGGCGGACGCGCAGTCGGGCGATGCGCCGATCCTCGGCAAGATGCTGGCACTGGTTCCGGTGCTGGCCCGCGAACAGGGGCTGACCGACGGCTTCCGCACGGCGATCAACACCGGGCGGCTGGGCAGGCAGGACGTGTATCATTTGCACATCCACGTTTTCGGGAACAAACCGGGCGGCGAACCTCTCAAGGTCATGCACGGCAAGTAGTCCCGAGATTGCCGCGCAGCGTTGCGCGGCGCATTCATCCGATTCGGAGACACGCACATGGGTGCATTCAGCATTTGGCATTTGTTGATTCTGTTGCTCGTCGTCGTCCTGGTGTTCGGGACCAAGAAGCTGCGCAACATCGGCGCCGACCTCGGCGGCGCCGTGAAGGGCTTCAAGGACGGCATGGCCGGGAACGCCGACGCGGACAAGAAGCCGGACCAGCTGACCGACAAGAACGCGGTCGAGGGCGAGGTCAAGGACAAGAGCAAGTCGAGCTGAACCGCGTCCTTGCGCTAGGTTTCGCCCTCGCGCCACCGCGGCGCGCCTCCAACTCGCCCACGCCCCATGTTTGACGTCAGTTTCTGGGAACTCGCCATCGTCGGCGTCGTGGCCCTGATCGTGATCGGGCCGGAGCGCCTGCCCGGCGTGGCGCGCACCGCCGGCCACATGTTCGGACGCTTCCAGCGCTATGTGGCGTCCGTGCGCTCCGATATCCAGCGCGAAATCGACGCGTCCGAACTCGCCAAGGTCAAGCAGGAAGTCGATGCCGCCGCGCGCGTGTTCGAGACCAGCGTGCAGGAACATGCGAGCGCGTTTCAGTCCGATGTGCGCGCCATGGACCAGGCGCTGTCGTCCGCCGCCGCGCCGCCCGCATCCGCAAAGGCGCTGGCCGCACCCGACTCGACGGGCGATGCGTCGTCGGTTCCCGACCAGCCGGGCAGCACGACCCTGGCGTTGCGGGAAGCCCCGCCCGCAGCGTCCGAGCACGCGGCCTCGGTCGACACCTGCTTTCAACAGGGCCAGCTCGATTTCGGCGTGGAGCCGCTGCGCGTGTCCGCGCGGACGGGATCGACATGAGCGAGGCCGGCGGCGCCCAGGAAACCTTCATCTCGCACCTGATCGAGCTGCGCGACCGGCTGCTCAACTGCATTTATGCGCTGCTGATCGTGGCGCTGCCCTGCGTGTATTTCGCGCCGCAGCTCTATGACATCCTCGCCGCGCCCATGCAGGCCGCCCTTCCGCAGGGGGCCAAGATGATCGCCACCGGCGTGATCGCGCCGTTCTTCATCCCGGTGAAGGTCGCGCTGCTCGTCGCGTTCGTGATCGCGCTGCCGTACATCCTCTACCAGGTCTGGGCGTTCGTGGCGCCGGGCTTGTACCAGCACGAAAAGAAGGTCGTGGTGCCGCTGATCGTGTCGAGCACGCTGCTGTTCGCCGCGGGCATCCTGTTCTGCTATTTCGTGGTGTTCAAGTTTGTGTTTGCCACCATCGCGCAGTTCGCGCCGCAAAGCATTGCAGTCGCGCCGGACATCGAGAACTACTTCAACTTTGTCCTCGGCATGTTCTTCGCGTTCGGCGTCGCCTTCGAAACCCCGGTCGTGGTGGTGGTGCTGGTGGCGACGGGAATCGTCAAGCTGGAAACGCTGGTCGAAATCCGCAGATATGCCATCGTCGGCGCGTTCGCCGTCGCCGCCGTTGTCACGCCGCCGGATGCGGCGTCGATGCTGGCGCTGGCCATCCCGCTGTGCATCCTCTACGAGATCGGGCTGCTGTGCGCGCGGTTCTTCGTCAAGAAGTCCGGCGAGCCGCAGGACGCGGCGGTGAACCCGGAGTCTTGAAGGCCGGGCGCGGCGCGCGTCAGCGCCCGCGGACCGGCCGCGGCCGCTTGCCCACGTTGACCGTCAGATCCACGTCGCGCTGATCGCGAATGACCGTGAACCTGGCGTTGGTGCCGGGCCGGATGGCCGCGATGGCCGCCATCGCCGCGATGGAATCCTGGATCGGCTTGCCGTCCACCGCCACGATCACATCGCCGGTCTTGATGCCGCCCTTGTCGGCGGGACCCCCGCGATTGACCTGAGCCACCAGCGCGCCGCGCGCGGCCGACAATTTCAGCGATTCCGCCAAATCGGGCGTCACGTCCTGCGGGTTGATGCCGATGAAGCCGCGCGTGACGGTGCCCTCGGCGATGATTTGCTCCATGATGCCCTTGGCCATCGACACCGGAATCGCGAACCCGATGCCGAGCGAGCCGCCGGTGCGCGAATAGATCACGCTGTTGATGCCGATGAGGTTGCCGT
>CAZTYC010000191.1:0-5645 GCA_964617435.1 uncultured Burkholderiales bacterium | reverse complement strand
TCGGCGGCGATGCCGAGGAAACCTGCGCGCGCTGGGTCAAGGCCAACATGAAGAAACCGGTGGTCGGCTTCATCGCCGGCGTCACCGCGCCCCCCGGAAAGCGCATGGGCCACGCCGGCGCCATCATCTCCGGCGGCAAGGGCACGGCGCAGGAAAAGCTCGCGGTGATGGAAGAGTGCGGCATCAAGGTCACCAGGAATCCGGCGGATATGGGGCGGCTGCTGAAGTCGGTGCTTTGACGACTTACAAGAATTGAGCTTGGCGTTTGAGAAAAATGGGCCGCGTTGCGGCCCATTTTTTGTTGTGTCTAGGAATCGGTCTGAAATTTGCGTGCGTCATCCACAGATCCAATTGGTCTAGTGGATGAAATCGGTGCTGAAATTGAATCCTGTAGGATCACTTTTCTTGCTTTCATTGGGGAGCGGATTCATGAAACATGAGCTTCTAACAATGGTCGAAAAGCGTCTGGCCTTTCAAACAGTTCAAGAGACGCTCTTGGATGCGCGCAATCGACTTGGTTTTGGGCGAACAACTTTCATTTGTCTCACAGGAGACCGCCAAAATCCAGTGCTTGAGTCAATTCAAGATGCAGCAGAAAAGCTACTTTGCATTGAGTTGGAGTACGCGGGGCAGTATTGGAATTCATGGGCTTCGACGCGGACGGATTCGCCGATAGCGAAAAAATCAGTCAGCGATATGGACCATTTCTTCTTAAGAGAAGAGGGCAACATACAGAAGTCGTTTGAGGCGTACCGCAATTACTTGCAAGCGCCATTTGTCACGCATTCAGGACAACGAGACATGGCTTGTTCTGATCGGCAGTCACCTTACACGCCCTTCAAGTTGAAACTGATGCTTTCGCAGGAGCTAAGTTCTAGCAACAATCCCAAGCAAGAGATTTGGCTGGAAGCCGGATTTGCGGGAGTCTGTTTTTTTGATCCACAAAAAGGTGTGGATTCAATCGACACCATTATTAAAGAGGTTCGGCAATTTGCAGATGATGCAACACTCCATGTAAGCGCCGATCTCAATTTGAGAAGCCCCTTGCTTTCGGCGTTTGTTGCGCGCGTCCCCGAATTCCCCTACTTGGTTGGTCACATGATCTCTGTCGAAATTTTCTGCGACAGTACACTCATATACAAGGCGGATTTGCCAAGGAGCGATGGCTTAAACTGCGAGCGCTATCTCCTTTCGGCTTGAGTTCTGACAGGTGGTGAACACTGCGAGAGCAAAAATATTGCTCAATTGTCGGGAGATTGGTTTATGGATGCTGAGGGTATTCGAAGTGCGCTCAAAGATTGCTGGCGCGCCGCAGAGCGTGTTTACTTCAAAGGCAGAATCAATTCCGAAAGAACACTACAGGCTGTCTTGCACGCAGAGCTAAGCAAGGCGCTCCCGGACTTGATCGTCCTATGTGAGCCGGAACTCAAATTGGAATCTAAAAGTGTGTTTCCGGATATCGTCTTGATAGACGATCAAACTGCTCAGGTGGCTGGAGTATTGGAGCTGAAATTTGTTCCCCAATATTTTCCGAAATATGAAAGCGACCTGCGCAAATTGGCCGAATTACGGCGAAACCGTAGTGCATTCCCAATTCTGTTGAATCCATTGACAGGAAAATACTCAAATACTGAATTCAGAATGGCGCCAGAAAGTGCGTTCGCTTTCGGTGCGATCGGTCGCCACAACTCAGGGGCGCTTACTCCAGAAGTGTTGAAGAATTTTGCGAGAAGTTGTGGATTAGATGCAGGATTCCTGACGCTGGCCTGCCCAGTCGTTGGTGATGGTGAGCATTAGGCTATTTTAGCTTTTCAAACAAGGCAGATTACATTGACCTATCCTCATTTACTCGCCCCCCTCGACCTCGGCTTCACCACGCTGAAGAACCGCGTGCTGATGGGCTCCATGCATACGGGGCTGGAGGACCGGGCGAAGGATTTTCCGCGGCTGGCCGCCTATTTTGCCGAGCGCGCAAAGGGCGGCGTGGGGTTGATCGTCACCGGCGGATTCGCGCCCAATATCGAAGGCTGGTTGTCGCCGTTCGGCTCGCGGCTGGCGTCGTCCGGCGCGGCCAGGAAGCACCGGGTCATCACCGACGCCGTGCATGCGGAGGGCGGAAAAATCGCGCTGCAGATCCTGCATGGCGGCCGCTACGGCTATACGCCGTTGTCGGTGGCGCCGTCGAAGATCCGATCGCCCATCACGCCGTTCACCCCGCGAGAACTCTCCGCGCGCGGCATCGAGCGCCAGATCAAGTGCTTCGTGCGCGCCGGCGTGCTGGCGCGCGAGGCGGGCTACGACGGTGTCGAGGTGATGGGCTCTGAGGGCTATTTCATCAACGAGTTCCTCGTCACGCACACCAACCAGCGCACCGATGAGTGGGGCGGGTCGTTCGAGAACCGCATGCGCCTGCCGGTGGAAATCGTTTCGCGCATGCGCGCGTCGGTGGGCCGGGATTTCATCATCGTTTACCGGCTCTCGATGCTGGACCTGATTCCCAACGGGCAGACCTGGGATGAAGTGGTGATGCTCGCCAAGGCCATCGAGAAGGCCGGCGCCACGATCATCAACACCGGCATCGGTTGGCACGAGGCGCGCATCCCGACCATCGCCACCTCGGTGCCGCGCGGCGCCTTCGCGTGGGTAACCAAGAAGATGAAGGGCGAGGTCGGCATCCCGCTGGTGACCACCAACCGCATCAACGCGCCGGACGTGGCCGACAAGATCATCGCCGACGGCTGCGCGGACATGGTGTCGATGGCGCGGCCGCTGCTGGCCGACGCCGAGTTCGTCAACAAGGCCGCCCAGGGCCGCGCGGACGAGATCAACACCTGCATCGGCTGCAACCAGGCCTGCCTCGACCACGTGTTCCAGCAGAAGCTGGCGTCCTGCCTGGTCAATCCGCGCGCCTGCCACGAGACGGAAATCGTGCTGACCCGGGCGACTGTGAAAAAGCGCATTGCGGTGGTGGGCGCCGGGCCCGCCGGGCTGGCGGCCTCCACCGAGCTTGCGGCGCGCGGTCACGAGGTGGACCTGTTCGACGCCGCGCCGGAAATCGGCGGCCAGTTCAACATGGCCAAGCAGATTCCGGGCAAGGAAGAGTTCTACGAAACCTTGCGGTACTTCAAGCGGCGCATCGAGGTGACGGGCGTGCGCCTGCATCTGAATCGCCGCGTCAGCGCGGAAGACTTGAAGGGCCACGACGAGATCCTGCTCGCCACCGGCGTCACGCCGCGCGACCCGAAGATTCCCGGCCAGGACGGTCCCAACGTGTTGAGCTACATCGACGTACTGTTGCACAAGAAGCCCGTCGGCCCGCGCGTAGCAGTGGTCGGTGCCGGCGGCATCGGGTTTGATGTGAGCGAGTACCTGGTGCATGACGGCCACTCACCCACGCTGGACCCGGAGCTCTGGCGCAAGGAGTGGGGCGTGGCCGATCCGGCGGTGCTGCGCGGCGGCTTGTCCAAGCCGGAAGTCTCGCCACCCGCGCGCAAGGTCACGCTCTTGCAGCGCAAGGCTTCGCAGCCGGGCAAGGGGCTGGGCAAGACCACGGGATGGATCCACCGCGCGCAGCTCAAGATGAAGAAGGTCGAGATGGTCGCGGGCGCAAACTACGAGGGCATCGACGCGAAGGGCCTGCACATTTCATTTGGGGAACAGCGGCGCGATCCGACCGTGATCGAGTGCGACACCATCGTGCTGTGCACCGGGCAGGAGCCCCTGCGCGAATTGCAGGCGCCGTTGCTACAGATGGGCAAGTCCGTGCACCTGGTCGGCGGCGCGCTGGAGGCCGGCGAACTCGATGCCAAGCGCGCCATCGACCAAGCCACCCGGCTGGCCATGAAACTGTAAAGTCAAGCACCGGCGCGCCGTTCAAGGCATTTTTGCCTTGAACGCCTTGCCGGATGCACAGTTTCACTCCCCTGCCCAGAGGCAAAGCACGTCTTGATTCGTGTCATGTTACGCGCCTGTCGTGGGCCGTATCCTCTTGGCCGTTGATGCATTTTTCATGGGCAAAACGCTTCCGCCACTGCTCTGAAATGCCACTTGATTCAAGTCAATCTGGAAACCGTCGCCGATGAATGACCGAGCCATCCAAACGATACCCGTCGCCGAAGTGCGTGGCCGGATGAAGGCGCGGAGCGTGCCCAAGGGACGCCAGATCGATCCGGCGGCGCGCGCAGAAATCGTGGCCCTGCTGGCGGGCCGCGACATCCGCCGCGATCTGCTGATCGAGTTCCTGCACCTCATCCAGGACAAGCACGGTCACCTTTCTGCCGCGCACCTCGCGGCGCTGGCCGAGGCAATGAAGATTTCGCAGGCCGAGGTGTACGAGGTTGCGACCTTCTATCACCACTTCGACGTGGTGAAGGAAGGCGAGGCCGCCCCGCCCGCATTGACCGTGCGCGTGTGCGAGACGCTCTCCTGCGCGATGGCGGGTGCCGGCGAGCTTCTGGAAAAGTTGCCCGCGATCCTCGGCAAGGACGTGCGCGTCATCGCCGCGCCCTGCATCGGCCGTTGCGCCGAGGCACCGGCGGTGTGCGTGGGGCAGAACGGGTTCGGCCATGCCACGGTGCAATCGGTGCAGGCGGCGGTGACTGCACGTCAGAATGTGCCCATGCGCGGCGAGGCGCCGGCTCACGTGTCGCTGGCCGCCTATGTCGCGCAGGGCGGGTACCGAACCTGGCTTGAAGTCGCGCGGGAAAAGCGTGACGCCGAATCGGTCGTCAAGGAACTTGAGAACTCCAACCTGCGCGGCCTCGGTGGCGCCGGGTTTCCGGCGGGCCGCAAGTGGCGCATCGTGCGCAATGAGCCCGCGCCCCGGCTGATGGCGGTCAATATCGACGAGGGCGAACCCGGCACCTTCAAGGATCGCCACTACCTCGAGCGCGACCCGCACCGCTTTCTCGAAGGCCTGCTCATCGCCGCCAAGGTGGTGGGCATCGACGCGTGCTACGTGTATCTGCGCGACGAATACCATCATTGCCGCGCGACTCTCGAGGCCGAGCTGGCGGCGCTGAAGGCCGATCCGCCGGGGTGCGTGGCCCTGCCACTGATCGAGTTGCGACGCGGCGCCGGCGCCTACATCTGCGGCGAAGAGTCCGCAATGATCGAATCCATCGAAGGCAACCGCGGCATGCCTCGCCTGCGGCCGCCGTATGTGGCGCAGGTGGGCCTGTTCGGCCGCCCCACGCTGGAACACAACATGGAAACGCTCTACTGGGTGCGCGACATCCTGGAAAAGGGCGGTGCTTGGTTCGCCGGCCAGGGCCGCAACGGCCGCAAGGGCCTGCGTTCGTTTTCCGTCTCCGGCCGCGTCAAGAAGCCCGGCGTGCACCTGGCGCCCGCGGGCATCACGGTGAAGGAACTGATCGACGAATTCTGCGGCGGCATGATCGACGGCCACGCGTTCTACGCCTACCTGCCGGGTGGCGCCTCGGGAGGTATCCTGCCCGCCAGCATGGGCGACATTCCGCTCGATTTCGACACCCTGCAACCGCACGGTTGCTTCATCGGTTCCGCGGCCGTGGTGATCCTGTCCGACCATGACAAGGCACGCGACGCGGCCCTGAACCTGATGAAGTTTTTCGCCGATGAATCCTGCGGCCAATGTACGCCGTGCCGCGTGGGCACCGAGAAGGCAG
>CAZTYC010000190.1:0-5672 GCA_964617435.1 uncultured Burkholderiales bacterium | reverse complement strand
TTCGGCGAAGCAGGGTCGCGACCGCAAGTTCCAGGCCATCCTGCCGCTGCGCGGCAAGGTGCTCAACGTCGAGAAGGCGCGCATCGACAAGGTGATTTCCTCCGAACAGATCGCCACGCTGATCACGGCGCTGGGCGCGGGCATCGGCAAGGACGATTTCAACCACGACAAGTTGCGCTACCACCGCATCATCATCATGACCGACGCCGACGTCGACGGCGCGCACATCCGCACGCTGCTGCTGACGTTCTTCTATCGGCAGATGCCGCAACTGGTGGAAAACGGCTACGTCTACATCGCCCAGCCGCCGCTCTACAAGATCAAGATGGGCAAGGAAGAGCGGTATGTGAAGGACGACCTGGAATTGAAGTCCGCGCAATTGAAGAAGGCGCTCAACGAGGCGGTGCTGCACCCGGGCGGCGGCGCGGCGCTGATTGCCGGCGAGGCGCTGGAGAACATCGCCACCGAATACCTCATGACCGAAGCCGTCATCACGCGATTGTCGCGCACCTTCGATCCGGACGTGTTGCGCGGCCTGCTGACCTGCCCGCGCATCGACCTGTCGAGTGCGGAGACCGCGTCGAAGGCAGCGATGTGGCTGACCGAGGCCGTGGGCGCGGCGTCGCTCGCCGTCAATGTCGAGGCCGATGAGGTGCATGACAGTCACCGCCTGCGCTGTGTGCGCACGCGCTTCGGCAACACCCGCGAGACGATCATTGACGTCACGCTGGTCGACACCGGCGATTACGAGCAGATCGTGAAGACCGCGCTCACGCTCAACGGGCTGATCCGCGACGGGGCGGAGATCCACAAGGGCGAGAAGAGCCTGGCGGTGCGCTCGTTCGGCGAGGCGCTCGACTGGCTCATCGGGCTGGCCAAGGACGGCATGCACATCCAGCGCTACAAGGGGCTTGGGGAGATGAACCCGGAGCAACTCTGGGAAACCACGATGGATCCGACGGTGCGCATCCTCAACAAGGTGCAGATCGAGGACGCCATCGCGGCCGACGAAATCTTCACCACGTTGATGGGCGACAACGTCGAACCGCGCCGCGCGTTCATCGAATCAAACGCGCTGGTGGTGAACAATCTGGACGTGTGATCCGGCTGGAGTTTTGTTTCCAGGGGGTACCAGGATGGGGCGCTTCGGCGCCCCACTGCATTTGCGGACAACGAATGTCGCCGTGCGTGAAGCCGCTGTTGTTTGGCCGAATCATTTGCCGATGGTTGCGCGGCGCAAGCTTGCCATTGCATTGAGGCCAGGAGAGATCTTGCATACTTCGCCGGGATCCTAAGGGCGCGTGGCGCGGAACCCGGCCGCCCTCCAAACGCGAAAAGGTCGAAGGGGTCCAGAGAAAACGTTCACGGACCACATTGCCCAAGGCGCTTGGCAAACTCCAGCACGGACAAGGCGTCTGGAGAGAAACTGGCCCGGAAGCCGCGCCAGTCAACGAGTTTGACGTGCCTTAGTGAAAATCACGGGACGGCACCTCCAGGTCGCCCAGCAACGCCGTGTGGTCCGTCAATCGTCCGGCGATCAGGTGCACCACCTCGCCCTGCTTCTCGATCTTGCCCGCCACCCCCATCAGGCGCGAGAACAACAATTCGCGACGCGAGCGTTCCGCCAGGCGCGCCCACACCACCACGTTGACGTAGCCGGTCTCGTCCTCGAGCGTGACAAAGGTGGTGCCCTTGGCGGTTTCCGGATGCTGGCGGCAGGTCACCAGGCCCGCCGCGCGGATCAGCTGGCCGGGACGGGCGCTCCTCACCTGTTCGGCGGAACTCAGGCGCAGTTGCCTGAGCCGCGGGCGCAACAGGGCCATGGGGTGGGAGCGCAGCGTGAGTCCCAGCGTGCGGAAATCCTCGAACACGTTCTCGGCCTCATCGGGCGCGCGCAGCACGCCCTGGGCGCCATCGAGCGGGGATTGAAAGAGTTGCGCGTCCTGCTCCAGCGCCAGCGCCTCCCAGAGCGCTTCGCGCCGGTGACCGGCGAGCGAGCGAAACGCATCGGCGGCGGCCAGCGCCGCGATCTCGTGCGAACCGAGCCCGGCGCGGCGCTTGACGTCGGCCAGATCGGTGAATGGCTGCGCACGGCGGGCCTCGATAAGGCGCACCGCCGCCTCGCGGGAGAACCCCTTGACCCTGTGGAGTCCGAGGCGGATCGCCGGCTTCGCCGTGTTTGCGGTGGCCTCCAGGGTGCTCATCACCTCGCTCATCGCCACATCGGCCGGCAGCACCGTCACGCCGGCCCTGCGGACATCCTGCACCAGTTGCGAAGGCGAATAGAACCCCAGGGGCTGCGAGTTCAACAATCCACAGGTGAACGCCGCCGGGAAGTGGCGCTTGAGCCAGCACGACACATACACCAAGAGCGCGAAACTCGCGGCATGCGATTCCGGAAAGCCGTACTCCCCGAAGCCCTTCATCTGCTCGAACAGGCGCTCCGCGAAATCAATCGGATAGCCGCGCGACAGCATGCCCTCGATGAGTACCCCGCGGAAGCGCGTGAGGTCGCCCTTGTGCTTCCAGGCGGCCATGGCGCGGCGCAGTTGGTCGGCCTGCCCCGGCGTGAAGCCGGCCGCGACGATGGCGATCTGCATCACCTGCTCCTGGAAGATCGGGATGCCCAGCGTGCGCTCGAGCACCGAGCGGATTGCCGGGCTCGGATAGGTCACCGGCTCCTCGCCATTGCGGCGCTTCAAATACGGATGAACCATGCCGCCCTGGATCGGCCCGGGGCGCACGATGGCGACCTCGATCACCAGGTCGTAGAAATTTTGCGGCTTCAAGCGCGGCAGCATGCTCATCTGCGCGCGCGATTCGATCTGGAACACGCCCACCGTGTCGGCCTTCTGGATCATGGCGTAGGTGGCCGCATCGCCCTCCGGGATGTCCTGCAGTTCGAGCGGCTGTCCGCGCCAGGCGCCGATCAGGTCCAGCGACTTGCGGATCGCGGTCAGCATGCCCAGCGAGAGAAGATCGACTTTCAGCAGGCCCAGATCATCGAGGTCATCCTTGTCCCACTGGATGACGGTGCGGCCGGGCATCGCCGCGTTCTCGATGGGCACCAGGCGCGTCAGCTTGTCGCGCGCGATGACGAAGCCGCCGCAGTGCTGGGAAAGATGGCGCGGGCATATCCGGAGTTCGGCCACCAGCGCGAGGATCAATTGCAGGTGCGGGTTGTCCGGGTCGAACCCGGCCTCGCGCAGTCGCTCCGGCGCAATGCGCCGGCCGTCCCACCAGGCGTGGCTCCTGGCCAGCTGGTCGACCTGCGACAGTGTGAGGCCCATCGCCTTGCCCACGTCGCGCAGCGCGCCCTTGGTGCGGTACATCGAGACGGCGGCGGTCAGCGCGGTGCGCTCGCGGCCGTATTTTTCGAACAGGTACTGCATCATCTCCTCGCGCCGTTCATGCTCGAAATCGACGTCGATGTCGGGCGGCTCGTTGCGCTCGCGCGAGATGAAGCGCTCGAACAGGAGTTTGGTGCGATCGGGCCCCACCTCGGTGATGAACAGGCAGTAGCAGACGATCGAATTGGCCGCCGAGCCGCGTCCCTGGCAGAGGATCCTGCGCTCACGCGCTTCGCGCACCACGTCGTAGATGGTGAGGAAGTAGGGTTCGTATTGCAGCTCGGCGATCAGCCCGAGCTCATGCTCGATCTGCGCGCGGGATTCGCTGGTGATGCCGTTGGGAAAACGTTTTGCGGCTCCGGCATAGGCGAGCCTTCTCAGGTAACTCGCCGGCGTCTCGCCGTCGGGCACCACCTCGCGCGGGTACTCGTAGCGCAGTTCATCGAGCGAAAACCGGCAGCGCGTAGCGGCGATGAAGGTTTGCGTGAGGGCCTGCGCCGGATAGCGGCGCACCAGCTGCGACACCGGCTTCATGCAGTGTTCCGCATGCGGCAAGGCATTGAGCCCCAGCTCGGCCACGGTGGTTTTCAGGCGGATCGCGGTGACCACGTCGTGCAGCGGCTTGGCCTCGCGCGTGGCAAACAGCACGCGTTCGCAAGCGATCAGCGGAAGGGCGGTCCGCGCGGCGAGTGTGCTGAGGCGCTCCAGCTGCGCGTGATCGTCCGCGCCGTAATGCAATTCCAAGCCCAGCCAGCAGCGGTCCGGAAAATGTTCGGCGACGCGCACGATCCTGGCCTCCTCCGAGGCGCCGGGCACGACGATGGCCAGGCATTCCCCAAGCGGCATGGACAGGTCCCCGAGCCGCAACCGGTAGCCCCCCTTGGCGGCCGCGCGCCGCGCATGAGTGATGAGCTCGCACAGGTTTCCATACCCCTCGCGCGACTGCGCCAGCAGGATCAGGCGCTCGATGTCCGGCGCGTCGGCGATCGTGAAGGAGGCGCCCACGATGAGCTTGAGGCCCGCCTCCTTCGCCGCCACGTGCGCGCGCACCACACCGGAAACCGAGCATTCATCGGTGAGGGCGATCGCGTGGTAGCCGAGCGCCCGGGCCTGCTGCACGAGATCGTGCGGCGAGGAGGCGCCCTGCAGGAAACTGTAATGGGACACGCAATGCAGGGCGGCGTAGGAGAGGCGCATGGCGGGGGACGCGCATTACGTCCGCGACAAAAGCAGAAAACACCAGCATCGGCGCGGCTTCCAGGCGGTTTTCGGCCGGAACGCCGCGCCAGGATTGGTCTTTTGCAAGCGGGAGATCACGCAAACACCCCGTGCAGGAACCACTGCCGCCCGAAGCGGTAGTCGCGATACACCCAGCACACCTCGTGCGCCGGATTGCGCGCCACGAAATAATCGCGCGCCACCGGCTTGCCGTCCCACCAGCCGGTCTCGATGCGCTCGGGACCCGCCAGCAGCGTGAGCGCGCCCCGGTGCTGCGGCGCGCCGTCGAGCGTGACCAGCGATTTCGGCTGCATGAGCAGCATCAGGGGCCGCGCGGGGTTGGCGGGACTCGGCAACGCGCGGCGCGGACCCGCGCTGTCCGCATGCTGCGCCGTGCCCCAGGCGGCTTCGGGCCGGTGATCGTTCTTCACGTCGATGCGGAACACGGCGGCCGGTCCCAGGCGCGAGGCCAGGCGGTCGAGCAGCGTGTGCCATTGTTCCTGCTCGGCCGCATTCGTGGGCAGCCAGCTTTGCGTCTGTCCGTTCCAGGCGGCCAGCGACTCCACGCGCAGCGCCAGCGCCACCACCGGCGCATCGAGGGGCTTCGCGGCCAGACGTTCGCGCAGCAGCCGGAGCCAGTCCTCCGCCGCGCGCAGGGGCGTGCGCGAACCGAAGCGCATCGGGGTGATGTGTTCGCGACCGTGCCTGAAATCGAGGCGGAGCGCCCCGGCCGCCGCACCGCGCGCGCGCAGGAACCCTTCCAGCTCCGCCAGCAGCCGCGCCGCAAAGCGCGTGAGGCGTTCGGCATCCGCCGTCTCGAAGACAAGGTCGAGGCTGGAGGCAAAGTGTTCGGGGGTGACATGGGCTTCGCGCGGATCGGGCAACACGCCGAGCGCGCGGTCAAGATCGTTGGCAAGCGCCTCGCCCAGCCGCCGCCGCAGGCCGGCGCGCGGCTGCGCCAGGACATCGCGGATGCGCGCAAGCCCCAGCGCCGAGAGCGCGGCCCGCGTCTGCAGCGGCCAGTCGAAAAGGCGCAGCGGCAGGTCCGCCAGGCGCTCGGCGAGCTGCGGGAGGTCGCGGCACATGCGCACCCCGGCGCGCTCG
>CAZTYC010000189.1:0-5672 GCA_964617435.1 uncultured Burkholderiales bacterium | reverse complement strand
CATCGGTGGCCAGCACGATCGATTTCACGGTGCGGTCCAGCCCGAAGCCCATCAGCGCCGCCACATCCTCGCAGCGGGGCTTGTTGGGGGTGGGCATCTTCTCAAACGCCGCGGCGGGCGCCGCGCGTTTGGCGAGCAAAGGCACGCCTTCAGCCAGTTCGATGTTGGCCGCGTAATCCGAGGTCGGGCAATACGCAATCGCATCTTCGCCGGTGTCGGCAATCACCTGGAATTCATGTGAGCGTGATCCGCCGATGGCGCCGGTGTCCGCAGCCACCGCACGGAATGTGAGACCAATGCGCGTGAAAATCTTCTGGTAGGCCGCGTACATCTTGTCGTAACTGACCTGCGCGCCGGCCTCGTCCTTGTCGAACGAATACGCATCCTTCATCGTGAATTCGCGGCCGCGCATCACGCCGAAGCGCGGGCGGCGCTCGTCGCGGAATTTTGTCTGGATGTGATAAAAGTTGAGTGGCAACTGGCGATAGCTCTTGATCTCCAGCCGCGCGATGTCGGTCACCGCTTCTTCGGAAGTGGGCTGCACGATGAAGTCGCGCTCGTGCCGGTCCTTGACCCGCATGAGTTCAGGGCCGTACTTTTGCCAGCGCCCGGTTTCCTGCCACAGCTCGGCCGGCTGAATGACGGGCATCAGCAATTCCACGGCACCGGCCGCATTCATTTCTTCCCGGATGATGGTCTCGATCTTGCGGATGGTCCGCAAGCCCATCGGCATGTAGGTGTAGATGCCGGCCGCGAGTTTTTTGATCATCCCGGCGCGCAACATCAGCTTTTGCGAAATCACATCGGCATCCGACGGAGCCTCGCGCAGGGTGGACAGAAAGAAGTTGGATAAGTGCATGATTTTTCAACAATAAATTGGGCCGTGCGCGATCGCCGCGCAACTCAATCATTTTACAGGAAGGGGAACTCTCACCCTTTGCAGGTGTTCCTAAAGTAGAATCTCAACAACTTCAGATTTAAGGACGCGGGCCATGATCGACCGAGACGGTTATCGCCCCAACGTCGCCATCGTGCTTTGCAACGCAAAGAACGAGGTGTTTTGGGGAAAACGGATCAAGGAACACTCCTGGCAGTTCCCGCAAGGCGGCATCAAGTACGGCGAAAGCCCCGAGCAGGCGATGTACCGGGAGTTGGAAGAGGAAACGGGTTTGCGGCCCGAGCATGTCAAGATTTTGGGCCGCACCAAGGATTGGCTGCACTATCACGTGCCCAATCACTGGATCAAGCGCGAATGGCGCGGCACGTACAAGGGCCAGAAGCAGATCTGGTACCTGTTGCGCCTGGTGGGGCGCGACCACGACATTCGCCTGCGCGCTTCAGAGCATCCTGAATTTGACGCGTGGCGCTGGCACGATTACTGGGTGCCGCTGGATTCCGTCATCGAGTTCAAGCGCGACGTCTACAAGCAGGCCTTGCACCAGTTGCGTCGCTACCTGGATGACGGCCGGCGTGGGGGGCCGCGTCCGCGTGTGCGCTCCGGCGAGCGCGTCGCCATCGAAGTCACCGAACAACACATCGTGTTGGGCGGCGGCGCGGACGATCCCTCCCCGGCATCCGCCGATTGAGGCGGGCCGTCACACCAGGATCAGGTTGTCCCGGTGAATGAGTTCGGCCTCGTTGGCGTAGCCGAGGATCGCCTCGATTTCGGCGGTGGCCCGCCCGGCAATTTTTTTCGCATCCTGTGACGGATAGTTGACCAGGCCGCGCGCCACTTCACGGCCCGCTGCATCCAGGCAGCTGACCATGTCCCCGCGGTCAAACACGCCGTCAACGCGCGTGACGCCCACCGGCAGCAGGCTCTTGCCGCCGCGCAACAACGCTGCCGCCGCGCCCGCATCGAGCGTCAGGCGCCCTTCGGTTTTCAGATGCCCGGCAAGCCAGGCCTTGCGTGCATTGAGCGTTTCCGTTTGCGCCGTGAGGCGCGTGCCGATCAATTCGCCGCGATGCAAGCGCAGCAGCACGTCCGCCTCGCGCCCGTAGGCAATGACGGTGTGCGTGCCTGACAGCGCGGCGCGTTTCGCGGCCAGCACCTTGGTGAGCATGCCGCCCTTGCCGAGCGCCGAGCCGGAGCCGCCGGCCATGGTTTCGAGCGACGGCTCCCCCGCTTGCGCTTCCTTGATCATCCGCGCGGCCGGGTGGGTGCGCGGATCCGCATCGAACAATCCTTGCTGGTCCGTGAGGATCACCAGGTGATCGGCGTCGATCAGGTTGGCCACCAGCGCGCCCAGCGTGTCGTTGTCCCCCAGCTTGATTTCGTCCGTGACCACGGTGTCGTTCTCATTGATGACCGGCACCACGCCCAGCGCGAGCAGCGACGACAGCGTGGTCCGGGCGTTGAGGTAACGCTTGCGGTCGGCCAGATCGTCATGCGTGAGCAGCACCTGCGCGGTCGTGAGCCCGTGCCCGCGAAACGCGGATTCATACACCTGCACCAGGCCCATTTGCCCCACGGCTGCGGCCGCCTGCAATTGGTGCACTTCGTGCGGCCGCGTCTTCCAACCGAGGCGCATCATGCCCTCGGCGATGGCGCCCGAGGACACCAGCAGGACATCGAGGCCTTGCTTTTTCAGGGTCGCCAACTGCGCCACCCACTCGCTGATGAGCGCGTGGTCGACGCCCTCGCCATGGTTGGTGATGAGCGTGGAACCGACTTTGACAACGATGCGGTGGGCGGAGATCACGGGGTGTGAATCTGGAAGTCAAGCATTGGCGCGGCGCGCGGGCCGAAAGTGTCCCGAACGGCGCGCCAGTGCTGGGGTTCAGGGAGCTTTGGCAGGGCGGGACTGGTCGAGAAAGTCCGCGATGGCAAACGTGAGCGGCGTGACGCCATCGGCCTTCTGCGCGGAGATCAGGAAGACCGGCCCCTTCCACTTGAGGCCCTTGACGATCTTCTTCGCGCGCGCTTCGGCGTCCTTCGGTTCGAGCAGGTCCGCCTTGTTCAGCACCAGCCAGCGCGGCTTCTTGAACAGTTCCTCGTCGTATTTCTTGAGCTCGGCGATGATGGCCTTGGCCTCGGTGACCGGGTCGATGCTGTCATCGAACGGCGCGATGTCGACCAGATGCAGCAGCAGGTGCGTTCTCTGAAGGTGCTTGAGGAATTGGTGGCCGAGCCCCGCGCCTTCAGCCGCGCCTTCGATCAGGCCCGGCACGTCGGCGATCACGAAGCTGCGGTCGCCATCCGCGCGCACCACGCCGAGGTTCGGGTGCAGGGTGGTGAACGGATAGTCCGCCACTTTCGGCCGCGCGGCAGACACCGAGCGGATGAAGGTTGACTTGCCCGCGTTGGGCATGCCCAGCAGGCCCACGTCGGCCAGCACCTTCAGTTCGAGGTGCAGGTCCTTGGCTTCGCCTTCCTCGCCGGGCGTGAACTGGCGCGGCGCGCGGTTGGTGGAGCTCTTGAAGTTGATGTTGCCCAACCCGCCCTTGCCGCCCTTGGCCACTTCCAGCCGCTGCCCGTGGTGGGTGAGATCGCCGATGAGGCGGTCGTTGGTGAGATCGCGCACCACGGTGCCGACCGGGACCCTCAGGATGACATCGTCCGCACCGCGGCCATTGCAATCGGCCCCGCGGCCGTTTTCACCGTTCTTGGCGCGGAAAATGCGCGCGAAGCGGTATTCGACGAGCGTGTTGACGTTGCCGTCAGCCTCGACGTAGATCGAGCCGCCACGCCCGCCGTCGCCGCCATCCGGCCCGCCGAACGGCACGTATTTCTCGCGGCGCATCGAGGCCGAGCCGCGTCCTCCGTTGCCGGCGTGGACTTCGATTCGGGCCTCATCAATGAACTTCATAACTTCTCGATCGGGCAAAAGTGCAAACCTACTTTTGCCCGGCTAAGTCACCTTTGAATCGCTGGCGGAGCCAGACGATTCAAAGCGGAAAAATCTGGTTTGAAAAACAAAAGCCCCGAAGATCACTCTCCGGGGCCTTCATTGTAGACGGTGGAGAAATCAAGCCGTCTGGATGCTGACCGTGCGGTTCTTGCGCGGGCCCTTGACGGCAAAGTGAACCTTGCCTTCCTTCAGGGCAAACAAGGTGTGATCCTTGCCCATGCCGACGTTGTCACCGGCGTGGAATTCGGTGCCGCGCTGGCGCACGATGATCGAGCCGGCCGGAACCAGTTCGCCGCCGAAGGCCTTGACGCCCAGGCGTTTCGATTCGGAGTCGCGGCCGTTGCGTGAACTGCCGCCTGCTTTTTTATGTGCCATGGTGTCGCTCCTTAAGCCTTGATCTCACCGATTTGAATCTCGGTGTAGTTCTGACGATGGCCCTGGCGCTTCTGGTAATGCTTGCGACGGCGCATCTTGAAAATCTTCACTTTGTCGTGACGGCCGTGGGAGACCACGGTGGCGTTGACTTGAGCGCCGGTCACGAGCGGCTTGCCGAGGGTCACGGCGTCGCCGTTGCCCACCATCAAGACCTGATCGATCACGATCGTTGCGCCCACGTCTGCCGGTATCTGTTCTACTTTGATTTTTTCGCCGGCTTGGACGCGATACTGCTTCCCGCCGGTTTTTATGACCGCATACATGGTTGAACTCCAAAAAGGTTGATTTGTTGCCTCGCCGCGCGCCGGAATTGGATTCAAGCCCCAAACCGGCGAGCGGAACCCGCTATCATACGGACTTCGAGCCGGAAGGTCAATTGCGGCTTTTCAAAATTCGTAGTTGAAACAGCGGCTTAAGTTCAAAATCGGGTCAGCCCCGTCCTATTGCCCCAAATTCGATGAATATTGCGCTGGATCCCATCAGCCTCGATCGCATCCGGGCGGTCATTTCCGACGATCTGACGGCCGTCGACCAGGTGATTCGCACCCGTCTGGCGTCCGATGTCGTGCTGATCAACCAGATCGCACAGTACATCATCGGTGCAGGTGGCAAGCGCATCCGGCCGGCGCTTACCGTGATAGTTGGCAACCACTTCGGTGCCAAGAAGGCGGCCATCCACGAGCTGGCCGCGGTCATCGAATTCATCCATACCGCCACCTTGCTGCACGACGACGTGGTGGACGAATCCGACCTCCGTCGGGGGCGCAATACCGCCAACGCGGAATTCGGGAATGCCGCGGCGGTGCTGGTGGGGGATTTCCTGTATTCGCGCGCCTTCCAGATGATGGTCGAGGCGGGCTCGATGCCGGTGATGCGCGTCATGGCCGATGCCACCAACGTCATCGCGGAGGGCGAGGTCCTGCAACTTTTGAACGTCCACGATCCGGACACCAATGAGGAAGCCTATCTGCAGGTCGTGCGCTTCAAGACCGCCAAGCTGTTTGAAGCCGCGTGCCGCGTGGGGGCCATCCTCGGCGGCGCCACCGAGGCGGAGCAACAGGCCCTGGCCGACTACGGCATGCACCTGGGCACCGCCTTCCAGCTGATCGACGACGTGCTGGACTACTCCGGCGATCTCCACGACACCGGAAAGAACTTGGGCGACGACCTGGCCGAGGGCAAGCCGACGCTCCCGCTGATCTATGCGCAACGTGAAGGCAATGCCACGCAGCGCGATGCCATCCGCGATGCCATCGAACATGGCGGCCGGGACAACCTGTCGCGCGTGGTCGCCGCGCTCAACGCGACGGGCGCGCTGGAATATGCGCGCCAGGCGGCCCACCGCGAGGCGGACCGTGCCGCCGCCGCCATCGGCGGGCTGGCCGA
>CAZTYC010000188.1:0-5680 GCA_964617435.1 uncultured Burkholderiales bacterium | reverse complement strand
ACTTCGCCAAACGCGCGCACCCGCGTGCCGGGCGCGAGTTGCTTCACCTGGCTGCCGTAGAAATTGAGAAAACGCAAATGCACGCGCCCGGAGGCGTCACGGCCCTGCGCCACCAGTTGCCGCCGCGGCCGGTAGGCGATCTCGCAATGGGTGATCTCCACCTCCACCTGCGATTCCGCGCCCTCGCGCGCATCGCGCAGCAGCACCACGCGCGTCTCATCCTCATAGCGCAGCGGCAGGTGCAGTGCAAAATCCCAGTCCGAGACGAGACCCAGGCGGGCAAACAATTCCGCAGTAGTGGCGGGCTTTTTCTTGGTCGCCGGTTTCCTGGCGCGGGAAGCAGGCATCGCGTCGATGGGGCCTAGGCGCCGCCGCCACCCACGTCCGTGCGCAGCACCATCACGCCCTCGATCTCCACCTCAGCCCCGCGCGGCAACGCGGCCACGCCGATGGCCGCGCGCGCGGGATAGGGCGTCGACATGTAGGCGGCCATGATTTCGTTGACCTTGGAAAAATTGCCCAGGTCGATGAGGTACACGTTCACCTTGACGAGATCGTTGAGGCTGCCGCCGGCGGCTTCGCACACGGCCTTCAGGTTGTCGAACACGCGCCGCACCTGGTTTTCAAAGCCGCTCACCAATTGCATGGTGGCCGGGTCGAGCGGGATCTGACCGGAAAGGTAGACCGTGGTCACCGGTCCGGTGACGGCCACCGCCTGCGAGTAGGTGCCGATGGCCGCGGGGGCCCGGTTCGTTGAAATGATCGATTTCATGCGCGGTCCCTGAGGGTGGAATGCATCGCGCAAATTCTACATGCGCTCCACAGGCGCGACGGCGGGCCGCCGGTGCCGGAAGCGTCAGGGGTTGACGCGGAATCGATAGAAGTACGGCACGTTGACCGTCTTGTACGGCGCCTCGACATTCCTGCGCATGGCCCACGCCACCTTGATCTGGAAGATGGGAATGACGGCCAGGTCGTCGCGTTGGAGGATCAGCGCCTCGCGGATCGCGGCGTTGCGCTTGGCGGGGTCGGTCTCGCGGCCGATCTGGTCGACCAGCGCATCCATCTTCGCATTCGAATATCGCCCCCAGTTGGAATCGCCGCGCCCCGAGCCGTCGCTGCTTTTGCTGCCCACCAACACCCCCAGCATGGACTGCGCGTCCAGCGTCGACGAGCCAAAGCCCATCAGCAGGCTGCTGGTGTCGAGCCGGTCGATCTTCGGGAAGATGGTGGCAAAGGGCATGACGTTGAGTTTCAGGCGGATGCCGATCGGCGCCAGCATGGAACCGAGGGCCTGGCACAGTTCCAGGAAGGGTGTCTGGTTGAGGCATTCCATCGTCACCTCGAAACCCTGCGCATAGCCCGCCTCCGCCATGAGCTTTGCGGCGCGCGCGGGATCGTGCGGCAAGCGCCGGTCGAGGTCGGCCGCGTAGCCGTTCATCTCCTGGCCGACGATCAGCGCCGTGGGACGCCCATAGCCGCGCATGACCTTGTCGATCAGCAGGTTGGCGTCGATGGCGTGTGCGATGGCCTGGCGGACGCGCAGGTCCTTGAACGGATTGCGGCCCAGGGGCCGCTTGTCCGCGGTGCTGGCGTACTGCAGCTCGTCGCGGAACTGGTCGAGCGCGATGAAGACGATGCGCGCCTCGTTCGCCACCGTGAGCTTGGTGGCGGGCAGGTTCTTGATGCGTTCGCGGTCCTGCACGGGCGGGTCCGGCACGAAGTCGATGGAACCGGTCATCAACGCCGCCATGCGCGTGCTGTTCGATCGCACCGGCATCCACTCCACGGTGGTCACGTTGCCGCGGTCCGGCGCATTCTTGTTCCACCATTCAGTGTGCTCGACGAGCACGGTCTTGACGTCGACCTGCCGCGAGGCGACCTTGAACGGCCCCGTGCCATTGGCGTTGCGCACGGCAAAGGTTTCTTCCTTGTTGTTGTAGTTTTGCGGCAGGCTCACGCCATGCTTCGCGGCCCAGGCCTTCGACATCACCGCGAACCCGGCCAAATGCGCCAGCAACACCGGGTTGGGTTCGCCCATGATGAGATCGACCGTCATGTCGTCGATCTTTCTTGCGGAGGCCACGCCCTGCACCGTCCACTTCATGTTCGACAAAGGGTGCAGCGCGCGCGCGACCGAGAACACCACGTCGTCCGCGGTGAAAGGGCTGCCGTCGTGGAATTTCACGCCCGGCCGCAACTTGAAGCGCCAGGTCTTCGCGTCCGGCTGGCTCCACGAGAGCGCCAGCGCCGGCGCGATGTTGAAGTCGGCGTCGCGCCGTACGAGGCTCTCATAGATGTTGGCGAGCAGGCGGTTGTTGATCGCCAGGTTCGCCACATGCGGGTCGAGCGTGGTGGCGTCGTCGGAGAGCGCCATGCGCAACGTGGCGGCATCCGCCGGGCCCCAGACGCGGGAAAGCACGAGCAGCAGGACGGCAAGGCGAGAAAGGGTGCGACGCAATGGGTTCATCGGGTGGCGGAAGTTAGGGAGCGGCGCGGGGGTGAGAGCATTGCGAACAGGAAGAAAACTCAAGGACTGGCGCGGCGTTTGGGACGCAATGCCGCTGAAAGGCGCGCGGAATCTGGGGTTTGCCAAAGTTTCCCCAATTAAACGGGACGTCTTCAGCCCTTGCCCTTGGCCTGGTTGCCGGCGCCCGCCGCCTTCACCCGGGCAATCCTCACCACCTCGGGCAGCTTGCGCAATTGCCGCATCACCTGCGCCAGGTGCATGCGATGCCGCACATCCAGCGTGAAGGTCAGCACCGCGTACTTGTCCCCCCCGCTGTTCGGATCGCCCATGTTCACGTGCGCGATGTTGGAGTCCGCCGCCGTGATCTCCGCCGCAATCTTGGCCAGCACGCCGCGCCGGTCGGTGACCGTGACGCGGATGTCGACGTTGAACAGGCGGTCGATGCGCGGATCCCATTGCACGTCGAGCCACTTGTCGCGCTCGTTCCTGAACGAGCGCACGTTCGGGCAATCGTGCGTGTGGATCACCAGCCCCTGCCCGCCCTTCATCTGCGCGAGGATCGGATCGCCCGGGATGGGCCGGCAGCACGGCGCGAACTGCACGGCGAGGTCTTCCGTGCCGCGGATGAGCAGGGCCTCGCGGGATTGGTGCGCGGGGGCTTCCAGTTCCGAGAGCGCGAAGAGTTTGCGCGCCACCACGGCCGCCAGCCGCTTGCCCAGGCCGATCTCCGACAGCACGGCCTCCTTCGATTTCACCGCGTCGCCCTTGAGCATGCGGTTCCAGTGGATCCTGCCGATGTCGTTGGGATCGAAGTTCAGCGCGCGCACGGCCTGGATCAGCAGCAATTCCCCCAACTCGATGGCCTCGGCCTGCTGGCGCGTCTTCAGGTAATGCCGGATGTGCGAGCGGGCGCGGCCGGACACCGCGTAGTTGAGCCACGCGGCGCTGGGCCGCCCGGTCTCGTCGGTGATGATCTCCACGCGGTCGCCGTTCTTGAGCCGCGTGGACAGAGGCACGTCTTCCTCGTTGATGCGCGCGGCCACCGCGCGGTTGCCGATGTCCGAATGGATGGCGTAGGCGAAGTCGATGGCGGTGGAATCCTTGCGCAGGGAATGGATCTTGCCCTTGGGCGAGAACACGTAGACCGAGTCGGGGAACAGGTCGACCTTGATGTGCTCGAGGAACTCGAGCGGGTCGCCGGTGCCCGATTGCAGGTCCAGCAGCGATTGCAGCCACTGGTGCGTCTTCTGCTGGATGTCGGTGAGCGAGCCGTCGCCGAGCGACTTGTACATCCAGTGCGCGGCCACGCCGGCCTCGGCGATCATGTGCATGTCGGCCGTGCGGATCTGGATTTCCACCGGCGTGCCGAACGGCCCGATCAGCGTGGTGTGCAGCGACTGGTAGCCGTTGGCCTTGGGGATGGCGATGTAGTCCTTGAAGCGCCCTTCCTGCGGCTTGTAGAGGCCGTGCAGCACCCCCAGGCCCATGTAGCACTGCATCGGCTCCGACACCAGGATGCGGAAGCCGAACAGGTCGTTGACCTTGGCGAAGCTCAGATGCTTGTTGCGCATCTTGAGGTAGATGGCGTAGAGGGTCTTCTCGCGCCACTGCACGTCCACCTTCAGGTCGGCTCGGGCGAAGGCCTGCTCCACGTCGACGCGGATGCGGTCGATCAGGTCGCGCCGGCTGCCCCGCACACCTTGCCGCGCGCGCTCCAGCGCCGCGTAGCGCCAGGGGTGGATGTGCCGGAAGCTCAGCTCCTGGAGTTCACGGTAGGTCTGGTTGAGGCCCAGGCGGTGCGCGATCGGGGCGTAGATCTCGAGCGTTTCCTGCGCGATGCGGCGCTGCTTGTCGGCCGCCATGGCGTCCATGGTGCGCATGTTGTGCAGCCGGTCGGCGAGCTTGATGAGCAGCACGCGGATGTCGCGCGCCATGGCCAGCAGCATCTTGCGGAAGCTCTCGGCCTGGCGGTCCTCCTTCGAGGTGAAGTTGAACTTCGAGAGCTTGGTCACGCCGTCGACGAGGAAGGCCACCTCGTCGCCGAACTCGCGCTGCACGTCTTCGAGGGTGGCCTTGGTGTCTTCGACGGTGTCGTGCAGGAGGGCGGCGCAGAGCGACGCCGTGTCGAGCTTGAGCTCCGTGATCACGCGCGCGACGGAGACGGGGTGCGTGAAGTACGCCTCGCCGGACTTGCGCCTCTGGCCGGTGTGGTGCTGCTTGCCGAACTCGAAGGCTCGTCGCAGGAGGGCGACGTCTGCTTCGGGGTGGTACGTGGTGACGCGCGAGACCAGATCGGTCAGCAAGGCTTCCATCTAGGGGGTTCAACATCCATAAGCCTCACGGCCGAGCGCGGCAACGGTATTCTCCCCGCATGCGCATCCCGCAGATTCCCCTCTCGCCTACGGCGCGCAAGGTCCTCGCGGCCGCGTCGCTCGTTGCGGGCGTCTTCCTCGTGGGCGGTCAGCTCAGGGGGAGCGTCGCGCGCGAGGTCGAGCTCCGCGTCTCTCTCGGCGCCTTCTCCGACGCGTCGATTCCGGTGCGCTCGGTCGACGTGACTTTCCTCCGCGACGACGCTCCCCTGCGGGCGTTCCGACGGAATTTTCACGGCCCCACGCCGCGCGAGCTCCGCGAGAGCGTGTCGCTCCCCGAGGGCGCTCTGCGCGCGCGCGTCACGCTCCTCCTCGATCGTCAGGTCGTCGAGCGAGAGTCGTACGTGACGGTCACGCCCGGGGGGACCCTCGACGTCCCCGCGCCGTCACCTCCGTGAGAGGTCTTGTGGCCTGCGTGTCGGAGGGCGTATTTGCTCCGCCGTGAACGTCGTCACATCGCACCACACCCGCGTCCTCGTCGCGCGCCTCTCGAAGGGAGAGTCGCTCCTCGACTCGCTCGCCACGCTCGCTCGCGACCACCACGTCGGCGCCGCCACGCTGGTCGGTCACGGCGAGCTCCAGTCTGCCACGGTCGAGGGCTACGATCCCCGCGCGAAGACCTACGCTGAGCGGAGGAACTTCACGGGGCCGCTCGCCCTGACCAGCCTCACGGGGCACGTGCTCCAGGGCCCGGGGGAGCCCGCCCTGAACCTCCACGCGGCCTTCTCGCGCGAGACCGAGCGCGGCCTCGAGGCGCTCGGCGGCCACCTCTTCGACGCCCTCGTCGTCGCCGTCGACGTCACCCTCTTCGTGCACGAAGACCTGCGGCTCGCGGTGCAGG
>CAZTYC010000187.1:0-5688 GCA_964617435.1 uncultured Burkholderiales bacterium | reverse complement strand
GCCGGCTGCGCCCTGCGCGGCCAGCGCGGACGTTCCGTGGATGGACGTCAAGGGGTGCGTGGGGTGACAATCCTGCATGAACCCGTTCCTGCTTGAATTGGGAATCGACGAGGCCGCGCTGCGGATGCGCGGCCTTGTCGCTTTTGCGGAGGCGCGCGAGCTGACCTTCGTGGAGCTCGGCGCCGAGGCCCGCGACCAATTCCTGGTGAAGGAGGCGGCGTACGCTTGGCGCCAGCTCAAGGCTGCGGCGCTTGCCGACGGCGTTGAACTGGTTCTGGCCTCCAGCTTTCGCAGCATCGCGCGGCAGGCGGAACTGATCCGCGCGCGCCTGGCGCAGGGCCGGCCGATCGAGGACATCCTGGCGTCCGTGGCGGCGCCCGGTTTCAGCGAGCACCATACGGGGCGCGCGGTGGATATCGTCACTGTGGCGCATCCGGATTTAGAGGAAAGCTTTGAATCGACGGAAGCATTTGCATGGCTCACCGCAAATGCGGCACGATTCGGTTTCCACCTGTCCTACCCGCGCGGGAATTCCGCCGGGTACATTTACGAGCCCTGGCATTGGTGCTTTCGCGGCGCCCCTGACCGGCCTTCCGTTGATTGATCCCTGGAGAACGCGCATGCCCCGCAAGGTTCTTGAAGAAGCCCGCATCCACCCCGCCATTCGCGAGACCATTGCCAACCGCCACGCGGACCTCGTCGCGGAGGTGGAGGCCGCGGTCGCCGCGCACCGCGTGGTCGTGGTGGGAATGGCGCAAAACCCGATGCCGAAGAAGGCACGCAAGATGCTCGATGAGGCGGGCATCGCGCACCACTATCTGGAATACGGGAGCTATTTCAACAACTGGCGGCGGCGCAATGCGCTCAAGATGTGGACCGGCTGGCCGACCTTTCCCATGGTCTTCGTCGAAGGCGTACTGGTGGGCGGCGCCGAGGACCTGGGACGCCTGTTGCAGAAGGGAGAGTTGAAGTGAGCCTCGCCCGGCGCAGCGCGCCCTTCGCGTTCGCCGCCGCGCTGCTGGCGGCGGGCTGCGCGAGCATGACCGGCCCCAGGGCGGACGCCCCGGCCGCGGAGCGCGACTGGTTCATCTTCCTCGAAACCGGCAAGAAAACACCGGACGACAAGCCGCGCGTGCAGGAGATGCAACGCGGCCACATCGACAATTTCAAGCGATTGTTCGCGGAGAAAAAACTGTTCGCGGCGGGCCCCCTGCGCGATCCCTCGGGCGTCAAGCGCGGCATCGTGGTGGTGAGGGCGCCGGATCCCACCACGCTGGCGACCTATTTCCAGCCCGACGAATACGTGCGCGAGGGTTACATGACGCTCAACACCACGCCGGTCCGCGTGATCCGGCCGCTCAACACCGAGGGCATCGACCCGAACAGCATCGAGGAGGTGCGCATCGTGATGGTGAATCGCGAGGCGGCGCTCGACGAAGGCCGCCTCCAATCCGCGCTCGGTGAAGGCCGGTTTGGCGCGGCGTACCAGCTGGAGTCGGGGCCGCTCGCCTACATCCTGTTCGCACGGGACAAGGACGAGGCGCGCCTGCGCGATTGGCTGGGCGTCGCCGACGCGGCCAAGGTGCAGGTCTGGGGGCAATGGCTGGGCAAGGGTGTCGTCAAATGAGGCGCGCCGCGGGCGTCATGTGGGCCATCTGCGCGTTCTTCGCAAGCGCGGGAAACGCCGCCGCGTTGCGCTGGTCGGCTGCGGGCGAGCTGGTCACCTGCGATCCGCACTCGGTCACCGATACCGCCGGCGTGGTGTTGACCGGTCACGTGTACGAAAAATTGGTGGCGTTCGACAAGGACTACAAGCTCGCGCCGGCGCTGGCGACATCGTGGGAACGCCTCTCTCCCACAGTCACCCGCTTTGCACTGCGTCGCGGGGTGCGTTTTCACGATGGTTCGCCGTTCACCGCGCGCGACGTGGTGTTTTCCATCGAGCGCATTCGCCATCCGCATTCGTTGTTCAAGGGCGTGTCCACCGGGTTCGCTTCCGCGCGGGAGGTCGACGACACCACGGTGGAAATCGTCACTCGCAAGCCGCTGCCCACGCTCCTGAACCAGCTCGCCTTGCTCTCGATCATGAGCCGCGCGTGGGCCGAGAAACATCAGGTGATGGAGCCGGCCAACTTTGCGGCCGGCAAGGAACATTTCGCCACGCGCAATGCCAACGGCACCGGGCCGTTCAAGCTGGTGTCCTACGAGACCGGCGGAAAGGTAGTGTTTGCCGCGAACACCGGGTGGTGGGGCCAGCGGCAAGGCAACGTGACCGACGCCACTTATGTCCCGATCAAGTCCAACGCCACGCGCATGGCCGCATTGCTGTCGGGTGAGGTGGACGTGCTCACCGACCCGCCGATCCAGGACCTGGAGCGGCTGGGCAAGGTGGCCGGCATCCAGCTAATGCCCGTCGACGAGCCGCGGGTGATTTTCTTGAGCTTCGATGTGGCGCGCGATGAATTGAAGTATTCCAGCGTGAAGGGCAAGAACCCGTTCAAGGACCGTCGCGTACGCGAGGCGGTGCGGCTCTCCATCGACACTAGGCTCCTTGCACAAAAGGTCATGCGCGGCCATGCGCGCGCCATCGGCGCGATGATTGCGCCGGGCATTCAGGGGTACTCGGCGCGCGCCGCCGCCCCACACGCAAGCGATCCGGCAGGTGCCAAGAAACTGCTCGCCGATGCGGGCTACCCGAACGGCTTTGCCGTCACGCTCGACTGCACCAACGACCGCTACATCCTTGATGAACAGCTATGCGCGGCTGTGGCCGGAATGATCACCCGCATCGGCATCGGGGTCACGCCAAACCCGAAGCCGAAGGCGCTGTTTTTCCAAAAGGTTGATGTGGCCAATCGAGACACCAGCCTGTTCATTTACGGCGCATTTCCCACCACCACGGACGCGCACACCATCTTGGACGGTTACCTGCACAGCAGCGGCAAGGACCGCGGGGAATTCAACACCACCGGCTATGCGGGCGCGAAAATGGACGCGCTCATCGACGCCGCGCTCACGGAGCAGGATCCCGCCAGGCGCAACCAATTCATTGAGGACGCGCTTTTGCTGAACAACGAGGAGGTGATCTACATCCCGTTGCACCAACAGCGGCCGTCGTGGGCGATGAAGAAGACCATCGACACGCCTGCGCGGCTGGACAACAACCTGGACTTGCGGTTTGTCACGGTGAAGTGATTCTTGAGAGTGCCACGCGATGATCTGCTATCCCTTTGAGGGCAAAGTCGCACTCATCACCGGCGGCACCGACGGCATCGGGCTGGCCGCAGCCAGGCAGTTCGCCGCGTCCGGTGCCGCCGTGTTCATGGTGGGCCGCAATGCAGAACGCGGTGCCCGCGCCATGGAGGCGCTCGCCGGTTTTGCCCCACGTGTGCATTTTCACGCGGCGGACATGGCCCGGCCGGATGAGGTCGACGCGATGGTGGCCGCATGCGTGGCAACGTTCGGGCGCCTCGACTTTGCCGTCAACAACGCCGCCGCCGAATTCCCCTTGGTGAAACTTGCCGAGGTACCTGAGGAATCCGTCACCACCAGCGTGGCGGTGGACCTGGTGGGCGTCTGGCATTGCATGAAGCATGAAATCCTGCAGATGCAAAGGCAGGGCGGCGGCGTGATCGTGAACGTCTCGTCCGTCAACGGCTTCGATGCCTCGCCGCGCGCGTCCGTGTACAGCGCCACCAAGCACGGCATGAACGGCCTGGGCGCCGCCGCCGCCAAGGAATACGCGGCGGAAAACATCCGCATCAACACCGTGTGCCCGGGCGCCATCGAGACGCCGCGCCGCGAGCGGCGCCTGGCCGGATTCACGCCGGAGCAGGTTCAGCAGCACTACGAGGACATCCATGCCCGGGTTCCCATGGGGCGCGTGGGCCGCGCGGAAGAAGTGGCCGAGGGCATCCTCTGGCTCTGTTCGGAGGCGGCCAGCTACGTGGCCGGCATCGAGCTCGTCATCGATGGCGGGCTGAGCGCGTAGAGGTCAAAGTCAATGACTGGAGCGGCGATCCGGCCATTTTTGCCCCGCAAGGCGCGCCGGTGCTGGGGTTTTACTTTCCCGCGCTGCCGCCGCCAACCCTCGTAACATAGCGCCCACCAAGCACGGTCCGGCGCCCACAAGGCCCCCGCCCGGCGCCCCAGCACCCCCCAAAAAGGAAACCCATGCAGCGCACCGCCACGCCCCCTGCCGCCCGCTACGGCAACGTCCTGGACCTGATCGGCAACACGCCGCTCGTCAAGCTCACCCACCTCGACACCGGCCCCTGCGAACTGTTCGCCAAGCTGGAGTGCAACAACCCGGCCGGATCGATCAAGGACCGCATCGGGCTTCGCATGATCGAAGCCGCCGAGCGCGACGGCAAGATCAAGCCGGGGGGCACCATCGTCGAAGCGACCGCCGGCAATACCGGCCTGGGATTAGCGTTGGCCGCCATCCACAAGGGCTACAAGTTGCTGCTGGTGATTCCCGACAAGATGAGCCAGGAAAAAATCTTCCACCTGCGCGCCATGGGCGTGGAGATCGTGATGACGCGCTCGGATGTCTCCAAGGGGCACCCGGAGTATTACCAGGACATGGCCAAGCGCATCGCGGCGGAAATGGTGGCGCGCGGCGAGTCGGCGCATTGCATCGACCAGTTTTCCAATCCAGCCAACCCGGCCACGCACGAAGAATGGACCGGCCCCGAAATCTGGGACCAGATGGATCACCGCCTCGACGCCGTGGTGTGCGGCGTGGGCAGCGGCGGCACCATCACCGGCATGGGCCGTTTTTTCCAGAAAGCCGCGCCGCACGTGGACATGGTGCTGGCCGACCCGAAAGGGTCGATCCTCAACGAGATCGTCAACACCGGCACGCACGGCCCCAGCGGGTCCTGGCTGGTGGAGGGCATCGGCGGGGACTACGTGCCGGCCAACCTCGACATCAAGCTCGCCAAGAAAGCCTACGCGATTCCGGATGGCGAAGCCCTGCTGGCCGCACGCGAATTGTTGAAGCGCGAAGGCATCATGGGCGGATCGTCCTCCGGCACGCTGCTCGCCGCAGCACTACGCTACTGCCGCGAGCAGACCACCCCGAAACGCGTGGTCACCATCATCTGCGACGTCGGCGGCAAGTACCTCTCCAAGATGTACAACGACTACTGGATGATCGACCAGGGCATCGTGAAACCGGCGCAGAAGGGCGACCTCACCGACCTGATCGCGCGCCATCACACCGAACGCGCCACGGTGACCGTGAAGCCGGACGACACCCTGCAGGTGGCCTATGCGCGCATGAAGCTCTACGACTTCCAGCAGTTGCCGGTGCTCGATGGAGACAAAGTGGTGGGCATCCTCGACGAATCCGACGTGCTGCTGTCCGTGTACGGTGACGAGGCGCGCTTCAAGGCGCCGGTGTCCGAAGCCATGACCTCGAAGCTCGACACCGTGAAGGTCAACGACTCGATCAACCGCCTCATGCCCATCTTCGACCGCGGGCACGTGGCCATCGTGATGGACGGCGAAAAATTCCTGGGCCTGATCACGCGCTACGATTTGCTCAACTACTTGAGGCGGCGCGCGCTCTAGAACTTGTCGCCCCGGCGGAGGCCGGGGCCCAAGTTTGTATTTGATTTGTTGACAAAAAATTAGGCCCCGGCGCATTTGCCAAACCCGGCCGGGGCGACAACGAATAGGCCA
>CAZTYC010000186.1:0-5717 GCA_964617435.1 uncultured Burkholderiales bacterium | reverse complement strand
GGGCCCGTCGCGCGAGACGCGCACGCTCGCGCTGTCGCACGGCAGCCGCGCGCTGCTCGAACGCGTCGGGGCGTGGCCGGCGTGCGCCGCGCACGCGGCGGAGATCCATCGCATCCATGTGTCCCAGCGGGGCGCCTTCGGCCGCTCGATCATCGATCGCTCGGATGCGGGCGTCCCGGCGCTCGGTTACGTGATCGGCTATGCGGACCTGCAGGATGCGCTCGACGCCGCGCTTCGGGCAGCCGGGGTTGCGGTGGCGTTCGGCGCGCGCATTGCCGCGATCAACGATGACGCCGGCGGCGTCCACCTCACGCTGGAGAATGGCGACCGCATTGAGGGCGCGGCGGCGGTCCTGGCGGACGGCGGCGCCAACCTGTCCAAACTGCCGCGCTTCGCCACGATCGAAAAGGATTATGGGCAGTCCGCCCTGCTGGCGCACGTATCGGTGGACCGGGATCACGGGCAGGTGGCCTACGAACGATTCACGCCCGAAGGCCCGGCGGCCCTGCTGCCGGCGCGCGCGCCTCGCGAGTTTTCCATGGTGTGGGTCGCGCCGCACGCCCGGATCGACGCCCTGACGGCGCTCGGCGATGCCGCCTTTCTCGAATCGTTCCAGGATCACTTCGGCGATCGCGCCGGCCGGTTCGTGTCCATCGGCGCCCGCAAGCGCTTTCCGCTGAAGCTGCGCACGGTGCAGCCGCGCGCGTCCGGCCGCGTGGCCGTGATCGGCAACGCCGCGCAGGCGCTGCACCCGGTGGCCGGGCAGGGCTTCAACCTCGGCTTGCGGGACGCCGTGTTGCTGGCCGAGAAGCTGGCCGCGGTGGCCGGTGACGTCACCGACGCGCTTTCGCAGTACGGCGAGGCGCGCGGCACGGACGTCGAGCGCAGCATCGCCTTCACCGACCTGCTGGTGGGCCTGTTCGGCAACGCACACCTGCCCACCCGGTTGGTGCGCGGGATCGGATTGGCGGCACTCGACGCGCTGCCAGGCGCCCGCCGCGCGCTGGCGTCGCGCATGAGTTTCGGTGCGTCGAGGTGAGCGCATGAATGAGCGTGTGATCGTGGCCGGCGGCGGGCCGGTGGGACTGGCGGTGGCGCTGGGCCTCGCCCGCCGGGCGCGTCTCGACGTGACCGTGGTCGAGCGCGAAACGCCCGTGCCTTGGGTGCCCGACGAAGCGTTCGACCCGCGCGTCTACGCACTCTCGCCCGCCTCGCTCAACTGGCTGGAGGCGACGGGTGTCAGGATGGATGCGTCGCGCACGGCGCCGGTGTACGCGATGGAAGTCTGGGGAGACCGTGCCGCCGCGCCGCTTGTGCTGCAGCGTGCGATGCCGCTCACCGCCATTGTGGAACACGGCGCGCTGATGCAGGCGCTGGGGCTGGCCGCTCGGGACGGAATGAAGATGATCACCGGCGCGGTTGCCCAGGGTTGGCAAGCGGGGGAACTGGCGCTGGCGGATGGCCGGACGCTGGAGGCCGGGTTGGTGGTGGCCGCGGAGGGCCGGCGCTCGGCGGTGCGCGATGCCGCCGGCCTTGCGGTGGACCGCTTCGATTACCAATGCATGGGTGTGGTGGCCAACTTTGCGTGCGCCACTCCACACCGGGACGTGGCGCGCCAGTGGTTCCTGGGGGATTCGATCCTCGCCTTGCTGCCGCTGCCGGGACGGCGGGTGTCGATGGTGTGGTCGCTGCCCAACGCGGCCGCGCAGGCGCTGTTGGGCAGCCCGGCGGAACAGGTCGCGCGCGAAGTGGCGAACGCCGCACGACTGGGACGCGATGAATTGCGGACCCTCACCGGGGTCCACGCTTTTCCCCTCGTGCGCCAGTTTGCGCGCCACTGGGTGGCGCCCGGCCTCGCATTGGCGGGAGATGCCGCACACGCCATCCATCCGCTCGCAGGGCAGGGCGTGAACCTCGGATTCGGCGACGCCGCCGAACTGACGCGTCAATTGGCCGGGCGGTCGCGGTTTTCGTCGGTGGGCGACCGCGCCGTGCTGCGCCGGTACGAGCGTGCGCGACGAGAACCGGCCCTGCGCATGGGCGCCGTCACCCATCGCCTGCGGGACTTGTACCTGGCGCCCGGCGAAACCGAAGCCTGGCTGCGCAACCAGGGGCTGGGCATCCTCAACCGCCTGCCGGCGATCAAGGATCGGCTGATCGAGGCGGCAGTCTCCTGAACCGCCTGGTACAGGCCGGCGCCCGCTTGTCAGGCGCGGCGGAACCTGGCGGCCCCGCGGGTATCATAGGGGGATTGAATTCGAGGACTTGAACGTGAAAAGATCGATTTCCACCCTGCTGGGCGCCTTGATGGCCGTGGTCGCGCTTGGCGCGCATGCCAACCCGGATGTGATCAAGAAGGAATTTGAAAAGAAGTATCCGGGCGTGAACGCGGACCGCGTCACCAAGGCCGGTTTCGGCGAGCTCTGGGAGATCTTTTCCGGCGGCGAAATTCTCTATACCGACGACAAGGTGAGTTACCTGCTCCTCGGCACGCTGGTGAACACCGCCAACAAGGAAAACGTCACCGAGAAGCGCCTCGCCAAGCTGACCGCGATCAACTTCAACGATCTTCCCCTCGGCAATGCCATCAAGCTGGTGCGGGGCGATGGGTCGCGCAAACTGGCCATCTTCGAGGATCCGAATTGCGGTTACTGCAAACGCTTCGAACGTGACCTCAATTCGCTCGACAACATCACGGCGTACATCTTTCCGTACCCGATTCTGAGCCCGGATTCCATGGAGAAGGCGAAGTCGATCTGGTGCGCGCAAAACCGGCTCCAGGCCTGGCAGGACCAGATGCTGCGCGAAAAGCCGCCCGCGGCGAACACCAAGTGCGACAACCCGATCGACGCCAACTACGCCTATGGCCAGAAACAGCGCATCATGGGCACGCCGGTGACAATCTTTGAAAACGGCGAACGCGCGTCCGGCGCATTGCCCAAGGACCAGCTTGAGGCGCGCATTGCGGCGGCCAGCGGCAAGCCCGTTGCGCTGAAGTAGCGCTACGCGTCGCCCTACCTGGGTTCGTAACCTTTCGGAAGCAGCACCCACATGCGCACCGGTTGCTTGGTGCGCCCGGCTTCCTGGCCGGCCAGGTTGCCTGTGCCCCAGTAGAAGTCGCCTCGCACAGCCCCGGCGATCGCGCCGCCGGTGTCCTGCGCCACCATGAGGCGGTTCAGCGGTTCAAGGGTGGTCGGGTGCGTGGTCGACAGGTACAACGGCACGCCCAGCGGGATCACGCGCGGATCCACCGCGATGGAGCGCTCCGCGGTCAACGGCACGCCCTGCGTGCCGATCGGGCCGGGCAGGTCCAGCGGAAGTTCCTTGAAGAACACATAACTGGGATTGGCGTTCAGGTACCGCTGCGCGCGTTTCGGATGGCGCCGCGCCCATTCGCGGATCCCGGCCAGCGAGGCCTGGTGGGCCTTGATCTCACCGCGGCGGATCAACAGCCCCGCCACGGAGCGGAACGGGTGTCCGTTCTGGTCGGCGTATCCGACGCGGATCTTGCTGCCGTCCGGCAGGGCGATCTGTCCCGAGCCCTGGATTTGCAGGTAATGCAACTCCACCGGGTCGTCGACCCAGACGATTTCCAACCCTTTCAGGGGCGATTTCGGCGAATCGATCTCCGCGCGCTCGAAGTACGGCACCAGTTTGTTGTCGACCAGCCGGCCGCGCAGGCGCCGGAACTTGAGGTCGGCATACACATCACTCAGGTCGATGGTGACCAGATCCGACGGCACGCGGTAAATCGGGTACTTGTAGGTCTTGGTGGGTACGCGCGAGCCGGCCAGCAGCGGTTCGTAATAGCCGGTCAGCAGGCCGTTGTCGGTGCCGTCAAGATTCACCACCCGCCAGGGATCGAAGGCTTCGCGAAAGAAGCGCGCGATGTCCGCATCACTGGCGCCGCTGCCCAGCGGCACGGCCCATTGGCACACGTCTTTCCAGTCGGCTTGCGCGGCCAGTACCGTGCAACCGCGCTGGAATGCCGCGAGGGCATCCTTCTGCGAATCCGCGCCCCATTGGGGAACGCTGTCCCAGGACGCACGTTCGAGCTTGCCGCGCGGCGCGGGCGCGGTCTTGGCCGCTTCCGGTTCGAGGTCCAGGGGCTCGTCCCGCTCGGCCGGCGCGGCCGGTGTGGAGGGCGTGCAAACCGCGCAAACGGTGCAGGCAGGGCAGACGGGTGCCTTGAGTTCGGGTGGCGTGGCGCAGGCGGATGCCAGCAGTGCGATACCGGCGGTCAAAATCCGTATCATGGCGCGGCGCGCCAATCTCAATGGCCGGCGCGGAGGATGATTCATGGGATGGTTGGTCTTTGAAGTATTGCTGGCGTTCGGCATCGCCGTGTTCATCGTCTGGTGGACGTTTCCGAAGGACGGGAAGGACGGGAAGGACGTCAAGAACCGCGGGGACACCGGCAAGGATCAGTGAATCACACGGGGCACCGACAGCGTGAATTCCGGGATCGCGGCATCGAACCGGGTGCCGTCTTCCGCCGTCAGGTGGTAGGTTCCGCGCATGGTGCCCACCGCCGTGGACAGCGACGACCCGCTGGTGTACTCGAACGACTGGCCCGGTTCCAGCACGGGTTGTTCCCCCACCACGCCGACGCCGCGCACCTCTTGCACCTGGTTGTCGGCGTCGGTGATGATCCAATGGCGGCTGATCAGCTTGGCGGTGACCGATCCGGTGTTGGTGATGCGGATCGTGTAGGCAAAAACGTACTGGTCGTTTTCCTCGTCGGACTGGTCGGCAAGATAGAACGCCTGCGCGGTCACTTCCACGGAATACTTCGGCTCATTCATGGCGCGATGCTATCACGCGCTATGGGACGCGCCGCCTGCGGAACGGCATTCGAAACCCCGTAAAATCCGTCCATGACTTTTCGAATCGCCCCCTCCATCCTCAGCGCCGATTTCGCGCGTCTGGGAGAAGAAGTGCGCGCCGTCATTGCCGCAGACGCGGACGTCATCCATTTCGACGTCATGGACAACCATTACGTCCCGAACCTCACGGTGGGCCCGATGGTGTGCGAGGCGGTGCGTCCGCATGCCCAACGGCCCGATGGCGGGCGCGTGCCGATCGATGTGCACTTGATGGTCAAGCCCGTCGATGCGCTGGTGCCGATGTTTGCCAAGGCGGGCGCGGACATCATTTCGTTCCATCCGGAAGCCTCCGAGCACGTGGACCGCACGCTGGCGCTCATTCGCGAATCCGGTTGCAAGGCGGGACTGGTGTTCAACCCGGCCACGCCGCTGGCGGTGCTCGACCACGTGATGGACAAGCTCGACCTCATTCTCATCATGAGCGTCAACCCGGGTTTTGGCGGGCAGTCGTTCATCCCCGGCGCGTTGACGAAACTGGCTGAGGCGCGGCGGCGCATCGACGCCAGCGGCCGCGACATCCGGCTCGAAGTCGACGGCGGCGTGAAGGCGGACAACATCGGCGCGATCGCGAAAGCCGGTGCCGACACCTTCGTGGCCGGCTCCGCCATTTTCGGCAAACCTGATTACGCGGCGACCATCGCGGCCATGCGCGCCGAGTTGCGCAAGGCGGCGGCATGACGGACCTGCACGACCTGCAACCCTCCGCTTCGCAACCGCCGGGCGCGGGGGTGGCGTTTGAGGGCGATGCCGGCCAAGCCCCCAATCCGGCGGGACTGGCATCCGATGCACCGCCGGAGGCCGCCAAGCGCCCGCGCTATCGCGCCAAACCCA
>CAZTYC010000185.1:3247-5720 GCA_964617435.1 uncultured Burkholderiales bacterium | reverse complement strand
CCGGCGAGAATCATCAGGTCGGCCCAGGAGAGCTTGCGGCCGTACTTCTGCTTGATCGGCCAGAGCAGGCGGCGCGCCTTGTCCAGGTTGCCGTTGTCCGGCCAGCTGTTGACCGGCGCAAAACGCTGGTTGCCGGTGCCGCCGCCACCGCGGCCGTCGGACGTGCGATAGGTGCCGGCGCTGTGCCACGCCATGCGGATGAACAGGCCGCCATAGTGGCCCCAGTCGGCCGGCCACCAGTCCTGCGAATCGGTCATCAATGCCTTGAGGTCCGCCTTCAGCGCGGCATAGTCCAGGCGCTTGAATTGCGCGGCGTAATCGAAGCCCTCGCCCATCGGGTTCGAGGCGGGCGCATGCTGGTGAAGGATGCCGAGGTTCAGCTGGTTCGGCCACCAGTCCCGGTTGGACTGGCGCGTCACCGCGGAAGGCGCCCGGTCGTGGCCGAACGGGCACTTGGCGGTGGTGGAAGACGGATTCGACATGGCGGGGCTCCTTGAGATGGACGGAAACGGTCGATCCGCGGAAGCCCCGATACCGGCGGCCATGCGAACCAATCAGTCACACCAGTCTAGAGAGGCCCGGCAAATTGGGCAAAGTGATTGTTCAGATGCCTGCGATAGGCATTGCCTATCGCCATTCCGCCCGTTGCGTGGCGCGAAATGGCGCCGGGGCAACACGGGCCTGGCGCCCTACTGGACGCCGTCGTCGAGGAACACCCCGTGCGGGAGGTTCACGGTCTCGATGCCCTCTTCGCGGAGCTCGGCCGATTCCTGCGCCGAAACGCGCCCGCGGATGTTGCGGTGCTTTTCCTCGCCATAGTGCATGCGGCGCGCCACCTCGGCGAACTGCGCGCCGACGTTTTCGGTATTGTCCTGGATGAAGCTCTTGAATTGCCGGAGCATGTGCGCCTGCAAGTCCGGCAGCATGGACGCGGCCATGACTTCGCGCGGCTCGCGCGATTCGGCGGCCGTCGGGCTTTCCTGCGCGCCGGAATTGATGCGCGGCGCGGACAAGTGCTTGGTGATCTGCTTGTCACCGCAAAACGGGCAATCGACCAGCCCGCCGCCCTGTTGGGACTCAAAGTCCTCGGGCGAGCGAAACCAGCCGTCGAAACGGTGGTCGTTGGAGCAGGAAAGGTTGAAAACGATCATGGAGCCATTCTGAAGGGTTTTTTCCCGGACTTCCGATGCAATACCGCACCTTGGGTTGTCAATTCATGTCAACGACCGCCGCGGCACTCCGGATGACCACACATGCGGGCATTGCCGCGCGATTCAAGGCCGCAGCGCTGCAGGTTTCAACACGCAAATGCAGGGGCAATATCACCAAACCCTAGCATTGGCGCGCCTTTCCAGCCACTTTCTGCCCGAACGCCTTGACAGGCCATGAGTTTGGCATTTCGCACGAGCTGCGCTTCACCGCGCATTCGAAACACCAGCGTTGTCCCGTGGGCCGGTGGTGACGTACAGTGCGACGACTTCAATCGGACACACCGTTCCTGCAAAGAGTTCATTGAACACGCCCTGCAACTGCCGCATCAAGCTCGATCTTGCCGACCTGCTTGACAGCCTGCCTGCCGATGCGTTGGGCCACGATGCGCACGGCGCCACCACTTGCACGCGCTGCGGCGAGGGTTTCGAGTTCCGCCTGTTCAACGGCCGGGTCGAGACCGGCTATTCATACTGGGCCGGGGCCATGCACTTCGAGGCGCTGGCAGAATCGCGCGTGGCCGGACTGCACCTTGCGCCCAGCGCACCGGACGACCTCGTCATCACGCTGGGCGGTCGGCAATGGACATTTCAAAGGCGCGTGACGAGCGAACGGTTTTTCGCCGTGCTGGACAACCTGTGGGCGGCCGGGCATACGCTGGAGGAACTTGGGCTCGAAGCCCTTGGGGTTGAAGTCATCGGCATCGAGCGGGGACACCAACTCGAACGCACCCTCGAGCGAACGGCCTGCCTGGCGCCCGGGGAGCGCCTGCTGTTGCGCGGCTGCCCCATGGCGCTCGATCGCGCCTGGCAGCGCATGGTGCGTGGCCCGGCACGCGCGGGTGGAGCGGCGGGCGGCTAATCGTGCGGCGTGCCGTCCTTGCGGACAAAGCGGCCATCCGCGTTGCTGCTTTTCAGGTCGATGTCCGAACAGGTGGTGAGGTCTTCAGGATGCCGCGAGCCGACTTCCAGATACACCGCCACAGTCGATGACACATTTTTCAGGTGGTGCCCGTTGCCGGTGTTTTTCGGAAACGCCGCACACTCGCCCGCGCGCAACGTGACGGCGCCGCCGTCCTCCACCAACTGCAGCTCGCCTTCGAGCACATAGACGAATTCGTCTTCATGGCTGTGCCAGTGACGCTGGCTGGACCAGCCTCCGGGCGGCAGGGTCATCAGGTTGACGCCGAAATCCGTCAGGCCGCCCGCGTCCCCCACGCGCCGGCGCGTGCGATGCGCGCAGGGGCCGGCAAATGGGGCCGGAT
>CAZTYC010000185.1:0-3147 GCA_964617435.1 uncultured Burkholderiales bacterium | reverse complement strand
TCCCCCACGCGCCGGCGCGTGCGATGCGCGCAGGGGCCGGCAAATGGGGCCGGATAGCCGGAACCCTGGCGAATGGGAATGTCATCGAGGTTAATCTTGGGCATGGGCAGGGCTTTCGATCGTGAATGAAGGATTCCGGTGGCGAAGGATGCGCAAGCGAGCCTGACACCGATCGGCGTTCACCGGGCGGACCACACGCTGGCAATCAACTGTAACCATAGCGGTTCATCGGGAATTCGTCCGGATGCTCCAGCATCATCTGCAGCGCATTTCGCAATGCTTCACGCACATGTTCAGAGATCTGCACATCCAGCGTGGCCCACACGCGATCGCACCCATGGTGTGCATGAAATACCGCGCGATAACGTAGTCAGGCCGGGCGTTCATCGGGAGCCTGTTGGGTGGATTCGCGGATTTCCGTGGCCTGGGACCACACCGCCTGCCAGCCGTCGTCGCGTTTTTCATAAAGGTCCGTATGCCAACACAGCACGCGGCGGCCGGACGGGAACAGGAGCGTGGCCCGATACCGGACTGCCGCCATGCGTTCGGTGATGCGGCAACGCATTTCACCGATGTCCCACCCTGCATAGAACGGCTCGCGCTCGATCAGGCCCAGGTACTCCTTGCGCGCGAACACGCGGCCGGCAGGCGTGACGAGTTGATAGTCCGGCGCATGCAGTGCCTCAAGGACCTCCATGGTGCGCTCCACGAGTGCCTGCGTGCGCCGGCGTTCGAGTGCCCGGAAGAACGCATCGTCTGGGGGCTCCATGGGAGACGGGCTGTCGGGGCGGGTCATGGCTGCCATTCACCTCTGAGGCGCTTCACCCTCGGCAACAATGCGCGCATGAGCCTTTGAGAACGCAACGCCGCCTCCGCATGACGATCGCTCATGCCGCCGGCGCGGAGGCCTTCGAAAACACCCGGAAAGCGAACACCAACTCGATCAATCCGCCCAGGCCCGCGGCCACGGGAGACGGGAAACCCAGGAAGAAAGCCGCATTTGCAGCGACGATCAGCGTTGCGCCCAACACCCAGAACACGGGTCGGCCAAACACACTTGCAAAGACCAAATAGCGGCTGCCGATCGTCGCCATCATGGCCGGGAAAAACAACTCCGGCTTCAACAAGTAAAGACCGTAGGCCATCGCGCAACAAAGGATGAGCCAGATGGTTGACGCCATCGCAAGCTGGTTCAGCGCATTGGGCTTGTTGGTCTTTGCGGGCCGTCCCAAGACCTTCAACAAGACGAGGCTGACCGGATGAATGAGCGCCCCGCCGATCAGCAGCGTCCAAACGCCCTTGTGCACTCCAATCCAATGGCACACCAGCGCCGCGGTAACCCACACAAGGCCGGACACCAGGATGCCGGCAGCGCCGTCGTAATGGGCGTGGCGCATTTCATGTTGTTGTTCTTCGGTCAGGGAAAGATTCACAGGTTGATCCAGGGATTGATCCAAAATTTGAGCCGCGCTCGACACCTCAAGAAATACAAGTGCGGCTTTTTGCGTACTCGCTTGCCCTACTTCAGTTCCACTTCGACCAACTCGATCGTGTCGGCTCCGCTGTTGGTGAGTGCGCGGGTCAGTCCCGGCCGCTGGACTGCGAAGTCTCCCGGCCGCAACACCAGGACCTGCGGCGGCACGCCAGGCGTCACGGTCGTCAGCAAGCCGCCGCGCACGACCACCCGGATGCCCTTGCCGCCCTGTGTGATCGACGGCGTCGATTGTCCGGGCTCCAGGATCAGACGCCACGCCCGCAACCGGGCGTTGTCGATGATCTGGGTGTATTGGCTTGCGGCCTTGCGCGACGAGACTTCTTGTCCCAGAGGCTTGGGACGGCGCAACTCGACCACAATGATCTGGAAGGTGCCCTTGTTGCCATTCACGATGCGGTGAACGATCGGCTTTTCGCTGATGGCGTTGAAGGCGGCCGCTCCAGCGACGACCTTCGGCCCCGCGGCCAGGGGCATGCCAAGATTCTGCCCGCTGAACTCCGAGGGCTGGATGACCACGTAGAACATGTCGCGGACGTGCGAGTGAAACCCGGAGTCGCCCGAGGGCGGATAGAAGTTATTGAGAACGTCCAAGTCCTCGTCCGCGAAGACCAGCTGGTGAAAGGACGCGTTTTCGACGGGTGGAACGTCTTCGCCTTTGGCCACGTCGGCAAATGCGGCTGGGCGACTGGCCAACACGAGGAACATCGCGAAGGCGCGAACGAAACTCGTGAACTGGTCTTGTTTCATTGAGCCGCTCCCTTCGTTTGCCTGCATTGATGCGATATGTTGATTTCAGAAATCATTGGCGGCCGGCCCCATTTTTCTTGTTGCTGTTCTTCGGCCAGTGAAAGTCTCACTGATTCATCTAGTGGCTGATCAAGAAAATGGGTCGCACTCGGCAACTCAAGAAATGCGACCCCTTAACCCTTTGGCGCGTCCCGATTGGCCAACGTGCTAAGGGGCATTTTCACGCTCATTAGTTTTTGGGCTTCGACGCCTTAGGCGGCTGAACCCGGCGAAGACTAAGGCAACTATTAGGAACAAGAGAATACCCAGTTCCCTGAACCAAAAGATAACGAAGCCCTCAAGCCCCAAAGTTTGGCCGCTTGGCCCCGTGAAATTTGCAGACAAAAGCATGCAAAGGAGCAGGACAAAGACGCCGAGCGCCACCTTTCCGAAGTGGTTCCCTGGCTCGCTTCGTTGCCCTTCGCCTTGCTTGTTAGATTCGCTCGTCAATACTCTGCCCCTTAACGATTAAGGTAAACGGCGGCGCGCTCTTGCGCCGTCCGAGCGACCGAAGGGAGCGGTTTTGACCGCGATGTTAGGCGCTGCGACCATCATGAATGGAGCCTTTGCGGTGCCTACCGCGAAAGAAAATGAGCGCCCCCACAGTGGCGCCAAGGGTAAGTGTGATTGGATAGGCATACTGTAGAAAAGTAACTTGAGCCTCGAGACTCCGAAAGTCATGGAAGACGCTTGAGCCGAAGTACAAAACCGTTGCTGCGCAGAGTATTGCGGACGCGAGCGCACCACCGCCGAACAGGCAAAGAGCAAACGTAGCTACATCTTTGAGCGCGCGCATACTCTTCTGCCGCCTAACGACCTAGCTAAGGGGCCGCGCGCTTTTGCGCGGTCCCGCGACCAAAGGGAGC
>CAZTYC010000184.1:0-5753 GCA_964617435.1 uncultured Burkholderiales bacterium | reverse complement strand
CGACCTTGTTCGAGACGTGGTGAAGCTGCACGTCCACCTGCGGGGCCTCGCGCTCAAGGAAGATCTTCGGGGCGTTCGGCACTTCCAAGGACAGATCCTTGACGTAGATTTTTTCGATGGAATAGACAGCTTGGTTCTGGGTTGCGGCGTCGGTCATGGATGTTCCTTTGGGTGGATCGGAATGTCGCGAAAATTCGCTGTACTGCGGGGATTGAAAACGGGTTCAGGCGGCCAGCAGGGGCGCGAGGCCGCCGGCCTTGTCGAGGACGGCGAGGTCGTCGAAGCCGCCGACATGCGTCTCGCCGATAAAGATTTGCGGCACTGTGCGGCGGCCGGTCTTTTCGATCATTTCGTCGCGCCGGGCGGGATCGAGGTCCACGCGGATTTTCTCGATGCTGGCCACGCCCTTGGATTGCAGCAGGCGTTCAGCCATCTGGCAATACGGGCACACGCCGGTTGAATACATCCTGACGGCCGCCACGGTTATTTCTCCACCGGCAGGCTGGCCTGCTGCCATGCGGAAAAACCGCCGGCCAGCAGGTAGACATCCGTGAATCCGCGCTGCTTGAGCAGTCGCACGGCCGAGCCCGAGCGCGAGCTGGTGGCGCACGCCACGATCACCGGCTTGTCCTTGAACTTGTCGATCTCGTCGATCCGCTTGTCGATCTCGGCCAGCGGAATGTTCTTTGACTTCGGGATGCGGCCGCCGGAAAACTCGCCGTTGGCGCGCACATCGAGCACCAGCGCATTGCCGGAGTTCATCAGGCGCGTCGCCTCCAGGGTGCCGACTTCCTTGGCGCCTGAAAACTTGGCCAATCCGGGCCAGAACAACAGGGTGCCGCTGACGACAAAGAGGGCCACCAACATCCAGTTTTGCGAAATGAACTCAGCCATGAAATCAATAGAATGATGCAAGGAAAGCCGGCGGCAGGGATGCCGCTAGAATTTGGTCCATCGGGTCCGGGGGCATGCAACTGGCGCGCCCGAATCCGAAAACCCGCTATTTTACCCTTTTCCGGAAGTCCTGCCGGGGCTGCCGGTAGGGGGTCAGGTCGTGACGAATTCCCAATTCACAAGGGCGGAAGTTCCGCAATGGGCATGAAAAAACTGGTACTGATGCGGCACGGCGAGAGCGCCTGGAACCTTGAAAACCGGTTCACCGGGTGGGTGGATGTCGACTTGACGCCCAAGGGCGAAGAGGAGGCCCGGCGCGCCGGCAGCCTGTTGAAAAAGGAAGGCTTTGCGTTTGACCTCGCCTACACCTCGCTCCTGACCCGTGCCATCCGCACGCTGTGGATGGCCCAGGAAGGGCTCGACCGGCGCTGGATCCCGGTGGTCAAGCACTGGCGCCTGAATGAGCGCCATTACGGCGCCCTGCAGGGGCTCAACAAGGCCGAAACCGCCGCGAAATTTGGCGAAGCACAGGTGCTGGTATGGCGCCGGAGCTACGATGTGCCGCCCCCGCCCATGGAAGCCCATGATCCCGGGCTGCCGGACCGCGACCCGCGCTATGCAGGGTTGCTGCCGGAGGAGTTGCCGCGTACCGAGTGCCTGAAGGACACCGTGGCGCGCGTGGTGCCGTATTGGCAGATGGAAATCGCCCCGCAGGTGCGGGCGGGAAAATCAGTCATCGTCGCCGCGCACGGCAACAGCCTGCGCGCGCTGGTCAAGCACCTGGACCACGTCTCGGACGCCGAGATCGTGGGGCTCAATATCCCGACGGCGGTGCCGCTGGTCTACGAACTCGATGACGACCTGCGTCCGATCCGCAACTACTATCTGGGTGACGCCGCCGAGATCGCCAAGGCCCAGGCGGCGGTGGCGGCGCAGGGCAAAGCCCGGGCGTGATTCGCGACCCGTCCCGTGCGCGAAGGGGCGCCGCCTTGGCGGTCGCGCTGGCGGCGGTTTTGGCATTGCCGGTTGAGTGTGCTGCGCAGGCGAAAAAGGAACCCGAGCGGCGCGAGGAGCTCCAGCGGCTCAAATCGAGGATCGACAAACTGCAGCGCGACCTCGAAAAGAGCGAGGGCACCGCATCCGAAGCGACCGATGCGCTGCGCGCCACCGAAAAGACCATCAGCGAGGTCAACCGCACGCTTTCCGACCTTGCGGCGGCGCGGCGCGAAATCGATCGCGACCTCGCGGAGATCGCTGCGGCCCTCGCTGCGAACCGTGCGGACTCGCGCAACCAGCAGACGCTGCTGGAAGGCATGCTGCGGCACCAGCACCAGCACGGCCAAACCAGCGGCCTGCGCCTGTTGCTGGAGGGAAAGGACCTGGGCGAGGTGGAGCGCCAGATGCACTACCTCGGGTATGTAAGCAAGTGGCGGTCGCGGGCCCTGGCGCGCCTCAAGCAGAACGCCCTCGAACTCGGCGAGCTTGAAACCAGCCAGAAAGCGAAGCAAAAGGAGCTGGAGGACAACGTTGCGTCCCAGCGCAAGTTGCGCACCGCCTTGCAGGCGGACAAGAAGAGCCGCCAGCAGCTGCTGACGAAGGTGCGCGCCGACATCGCCCGCAACAAGAAGGAGATCGGCCGCCTCAAACGCGACGAGGACCGGCTGACCAAGCTGATCGACCAGCTCTCCAAGGCCATTGCGACGCATCGAAATGAACGCAAGCGCGATTTTCCGGCGGAGAAGATCGACGACGTGGCCGACAACGCCCTGGCGGGCCGTGCGTTTGAATCCCTGAAGGGCCGGCTGAAACTGCCCGCCCGCGGGGAACTTCGCGGGCGCTTCGGCAGCCCAAGGGAGGCCGGTGGCGTCACCTGGAAAGGATTGTTCATCAAGACCGACGCCAGCCAGACGGTGCGCGCGGTGGCGGACGGGCAGGTGGTGTTTGCCGACTGGGTGCGCGGATTCGGCAACCTGCTGGTCATCGACCACGGCGGCGGCTACATGAGCGTGTATGGAAACAATGAAAGCCTGCTCAAAAACGTCGGGGTTCGGGTGACGAGCGGCGAGAATGTGGCGACGGCCGGATCCACCGGGGGTGCCTCGGAAACGGGTGTATATTTTGAGCTCCGCCACGAGGGAAAACCGTTTGACCCGATGCAGTGGGTGGCGCGTTGAATGACTGAATCGTCGGACATTTTGAAAGGCAAGACATGAGCAGCACTCAGGACAAACTCAAGGCCGCAGGATTGATCGGGCTGGGCGGTGTCGCCGGGGTGTTGTTGAGCCTGAATTTCTCGGCGGTCGCCGAGCGCCAGGCCTCGTCGCTCAACCTGCCGGTCGAGGAAGTTCGGATGCTGTCCGAGGTGTTCGGCCGCATCAAGAGCGATTACGTCGAGGCGGTCGATGACAAGCGCCTGATCAAGGAGGCCATCAACGGCATGTTGACGGGCCTGGATCCCCACTCGGCATTCCTGGACGAAGACGCCTACAAGGAAATGCAGACGACCACCTCCGGGAAATTCGGAGGCCTGGGGATCGAAGTCGGCGTCGAAGACGGTTTTGTGCGCGTGATTTCGCCGATCGACGACACGCCGGCGTACCGTGCGGGCATCAAGGCCGGCGACTACATCATCAAGGTCGATGACACCAGCCTGCGCGGTCTGTCGCTGACCGAGGCGGTCAAGCGCATGCGCGGCGAGCCCGGCACCGAGGCGTTGCTCACGGTGCTGCGCCGGGGCGAGGCGAAGGAGTTGTCGTTCTCGCTGCGTCGCGCCGAAATCCAGATCCAGAGCGTGCGGGCCCGCCAATTGGAGCCGGGCTACGCGGTGATCCGCGTGACGCAGTTCGAGGACGCCACGGGCGACAAACTGGTGCGCGCGTTCAATGACGCGGTCAAGCAGAACGGCAACCAGCTCAAGGGGCTGGTGCTGGATTTGCGCAACGATCCGGGCGGGCTGCTCAATGCCGCGGTGGGCGTGTCGGCGGCGTTCCTTCCCAAGGATGCGCTGGTGGTCTACACCGACGGCCGGGTGCCCGACGCACGCATGCGGCTGAACGCGAAGAAGGAGAATTACCTTCGCTCGGGCAAGCGGGACGATTACCTGACCGGCCTGTCGCCCTTGGCCAAGACCGTGCCCATCGTGGTGTTGGTGAACAACGGCACGGCCTCGGCTTCGGAAATCGTGGCCGGCGCCTTGCAGGACCACAAGCGGGCCACGGTGATGGGATCCCAGACCTTCGGCAAGGGCTCGGTGCAGACCATCCTCCCGCTGCCGGGCAACAAGTCCGCCATCAAGCTCACCACGGCGCGTTACTACACCCCCAATGGCCGATCCATCCAGGCGAAGGGCATCGAGCCCGACATCGCGGTCGATGACGGCACGCAGCGGCTGGCGATGCGTGAGGCGGACCTGGAGAAGCACCTGACGGGCGACGAGGAAAAGAAGGCGGCCGAAAAGCTCAAAGCCAAACTGGATGCGGAGAGCGCGGAAAAGAAGATCAAGGACACACCGGTCTCCAGCGCCCTGGGCGCCGCCGGCGCAGACGGCAAATCTGCCGGGGCGGGCGGTGTTGCCGTGGTGAAACCCAGCGCACCGGATCAAAAACCCGAGGTCGAGTACAAACCCTTCAACGCGGTGGATGGCAAGCCCATCGATTTCGTGCTGCAGCAGGCGCTCAATCAACTCAAGGGCCTGCCGGTCGCCGCGAATCCGCGCGCGCTGCTTGCGGCGGCGGACCAGAAGAAGGCCACCCTGCCCGGAGAAGGGAAGAAGTAATTCCCATCCCCGCCGGAGGGACGATGGACGATCGCGCGCTTCTCCGGTACAGCCGGCACATTCTCCTTGAAGAGTTCGGGATCGAGGCCCAGGAAAGGCTGCTCGCCACGCGCATGCTGGTCGTGGGGGCCGGGGGCCTGGGCGCGGCTGCGTCGATGTATCTTGCCTCTGCCGGGGTGGGCCGCCTCGTGATCGCCGACGGCGACGTCGTGGACCTCACCAACCTGCAGCGGCAGATCGTGCATGCGGAGGATCGCGTCGGGCTCAACAAGGCGGAATCGGCGCGGCAGGCGCTGCGCGGCATCAACAGCGACATCGACATCGTGGCGATCCCCGAGCGCCTCACGGCGCGGCTTGCCGAGCTGGTCAAGGCTGCGGATGTGGTGCTCGATTGCTCGGACAATTTTTCCACGCGCCACGCGGTGAACCGCGCCTGCGTCCGGGCTGGCAAGCCACTGGTCAGCGGCGCCGCGATCCGGTTTGACGGCCAGGTCACGTCGTTTGATCTACGTTTGCCCAACGCGCCGTGCTACCACTGCCTGTTTCCGGACCAGGCCGGCGCGCCGGAAGAGCGCTGCGCGATCATGGGCGTGTTTGCGCCGCTGGTCGGCATTATCGGCACGCTGCAGGCCGCCGAGGCGATCAAGCTTGCCACGGGCGTCGGTGCGCCCCTGGTCGGCCGCCTGGCGATGCTTGATGCCCGCAGCATGCGCTGGGAGGAAGTCAGGTTCCGGCGCGACCCTGAATGCGCCGTGTGTGGGCCGGCGCGCCACGACACGATCGACAAGGAGGCAGACCATGAAGCGGAAATGGCTTGAACGGAGCGCGCTGGCGCTGCTCGGCATCGTGGCGGCTTCCCTTGTGAGCGGCGCCGGCCATGCGCAGCAACTGTGGAAATACATCGACAAGGACGGCAAGGTGATCTACTCGGACAAGCCGCCCAAGCCGGGGGAAAAGGCCGAGGAAGTCAAGTTCGATGCGAAGGCCAACGTCATCGAATCGAAGAAGGCGCCGGGCGCCGCCGCGCCGGGTGCCGCGGCTGCGGATGCGGCGGCCAAGAGCGCGGCGGTGGATGCGCGCGTGG
>CAZTYC010000183.1:3176-5756 GCA_964617435.1 uncultured Burkholderiales bacterium | reverse complement strand
GCAAACGCGGCATCGGAAGAGCGCCGGTCAGTCAGAGTTGCCGGGTTGTCGCGCGAAACCGCACTCTGTTCAGGGGAAGCAGGCGCCGCGGCCGGTCGCTTCATTTCGGCCACGACGACAGGTGCCGACGCCGTGGAATCCACGCGTGGCGGGACTGCCTCATTTGACCTGGCCGGCGTTTTGTCCCTCCCCACCACAGGGGATTGGGGCGCATTGCTCGCTTGCGAAAGCGCTGCGGTGTCTGAAGAAACCGGCAAGCCGGGCGAATCCAGAACCTTCACGGCTGCGGATTCGGCGAACCGGCTTTCCATCGGCTTCTTCGCCGGCCCCACCTTCAACGACGAGTCTTCCTCGACCGCCATGAAGATCACCGAGGCCGACAATACGACCACGGCGGCAACCGACAGCGGCTTCGACCAGCGCGCCAGCCAGGGCCGATTGGCAGGCCGCGGGCCGGCGCCCACGGCGCGGCGCGCGGCGGCGCGAATGGCGTCGTCGATGGCCGGTGGCGGGCCGGCATGCGGCACACGCGTTGCGGCGTACGCGGCGGACACCGCCGCGCGGTCGCGCTCGAGATCGTCGTCGGGGATGTGCGGCGCGGTCATGATCGGTTCGGTTGATAGTCTTTCAGCTGCTCGCGAAGCTTTGCAATGGCGTAACGCAGGCGGCTCTTGGCGGCCTCGAGCGGGACGCCGGTCGCCGCCGCGATTTCCGCCACGGTCATGCCGGCTTCCTCCGCCAGCAGGAACGCCTCGCGCTGCGGCGCGGGCAGGGAATCGAGCGCCTTGAGGATTGCCGTGCGGGCGCGGTTGGATTCGGCCTGCACCTCCGGCTCCTCTGTCCGCGCGCCGGGGAACTCGATGTCGACGGTCTCTTCGCCCGCCTTGGCGTCATACAGCCGCGCCTCGGCCTTGGCATTGGCGCGGAAATAGTCCATCAGCTTGTTGTGCGCGATAGTGAACAGCCAGGTGCGAAATTGCGCCTGCACGCTGTACCGCGGGGCCGCCGCAATCACGTTCATCCACACATCCTGGTAGATTTCGTCGATGCGCTCGGCCACGCGGCATTGGCGTGCGATGAAGCGGTGCAGGCCGATGCGATGCCGCGCGTACAGCGCGTCGAAGGCCCCCGCGTCGCCGGATTGATAGCGGAGCATCAAATCCTCGTCGCTCGATTCGGGGGGGCGCGCATCGTTCATTTCGCCCGGCAGTGTAGCGCACCGCCGGGCGAGGGAAGGGGTCTGAAGCGAGGCTACCAACGCGGCGGCGGTTCAGGCACGAAGCCGCCGGGGAATGCGCGCGGCTGGCGCCAGACGTGGCGCGTTTCGCGGATCACCCCCATGGCCACGAGGTTGGCGCGGCTGTCATAGCGGATCGTGATGACTTCTTCCGGATAGGGCGTGGCGCGCTCGAAATCGACGCGACGCGTGGGGTTGGTCTCGCTGCGACCGTAGCCGGTCCCCAGCTGCGGTGCGGCGGGAGCCGCGGCCTGGGGCGCGGCATCGATGCGCTTGCTTTCGCCGCGCTCCTGGTTGTAACGCTCCTGTTTGTTCCGGGTGGCGGAATCCGGGTAGGCCAGCGGCTCGGGCGCCACGGACACCGGTGGCGGCGGCAGCGGCTTCCGGCGGAACAAGGCCACGCCAATCACGCCCACGTCATCCGGGCGGCCGGTGCGCGCAACATAGGAATCGGGCAGCTCCGTGAAATAGAAGGCGGCGGTATGCGAGAGTGATTTGCGCCACCCGCTGATGTCCATCTGGCGCCAAGCCTCCAGCACATACCCGCTCTGGTTGGATGCCGCGGTCTGGCCGTTGACCACATTCAAGCCATCCACGGAAACCACGGCGAGCACGTCTTCCGGGGTCCGGTTGCGGACCACGATCTGGTATTCGTTTCCGGGCCTGCCTTCGACATACGCCTGGCCTTCGTGCCAGTACAGGGGCAGGGTGCGTTGCGCGGTACGGTCAAAGACCTCGATGTTCGCAAGGCGGTTGGCGTGTGCCGCGGCCAGCGGCATGGCGAGTGTTGCGGCAACCAGAGCTGAAAACAGGGTTCGGCGATTCATGATGGTCTCCCGGGAAAATGTGGGTGGGTCAACCATTGAACGCGGTCGCTTAAAAAAGGGGTTTTAAAAGCATCAACCGGCTGACGATCCCCAAACGCAAGCACTGGCGGAGTGTTCAGGCCGATTTCGCCTGAAAGGGCGCGCCAGACCTGGAGTTTGGTGATCATCGCGCTGCGCAATGCAGGCGGCGACAACGCGCAGACGGTGGCCCTAACGGGGACGCATTACAATCGCTTGCGCATGGGGGCGGAAGTCTGAAACTCTGGCATTGGCGAGATGTTTGAGGCAAAAATGGCCCAAACGCCGCGCCAATGCTGGGTTTTGATGTTTCAGCACTAAGGCAGGCTATGGCTCGCCAGGCAAACTGAAACTTAGTTTTCCGTCGCTTTCCGACACGATTCCCCTCTCGATCAACAGCGCGCACACGCGCTCGGCCTCGCCGCTGGGGGCGTCCTTACCGAAGCGCGCTTCGAGCGAGCCGACGAGCGTCTTCATCTTGGCCGGCAGCGACTTGCG
>CAZTYC010000183.1:0-3076 GCA_964617435.1 uncultured Burkholderiales bacterium | reverse complement strand
GGTGCGCGCCGGCGCCGCCTTGGGCTTTTCAGCGGCCTTTGGCGGCTTTGCCGGGGCCTGCGCCACAGACGACGGCAGCGCGACCGCGCGGGGCTTCTTTGTGGTCGATTTCACTTCGGGCATGGCGTCGATCGACGCACTGCGCGAAACCGCGTGTTTTTCACCGACCAGGTGCGCGATCAATGCGTCGAACCCCTTGTCCTTGGAAATCACGGTGCAGCGCGCGCCCGGTTCTTCCGCGAGGATGCGGCCGAGATAGCACGCGATGTGGAAGTCGAGCGCGTTTGGGCCGGTCGACGTGAGGCGCACGTAGGTCGCCTTGTCACCCAGCGCCTGCATCGCCATCACCAGGTCGGTGCCCAGCTTGTTGTTGTTCTTGCCGAGGAATACCTTGATGCGAACATCGCGGCCGGCAAGCTTCTCCAGCGACTTCACGGGCACGTTTTCGAAATCGACCAGAATGTGGTGATGGGGCATGTGAATTTTCTTTGTGGGTCAGGGGGCAAATCGCCCGTTGCGGTCATTGTGACCGGATTCCAGTGGAACGGCGTGGACTCGAACTGACCAACGGCAGATTCAAAAAAACACCAATACTGGCGCGGCGTCCAGGCCGAAAATGGCCTGAAAGCCGCACCAGTGCTTGAGTTTTGCCAGCAGTGCCTAGCGGAAGCTCTTCCAGAATCGTGCGAAGTAGGACGCGCCATTCAGGCCGAATTGCACGGAATCGTAGATGAAGCCGTTGTCGGTTTCGTTCGGGTCCTGTTTGGAGGGCTTCACGTTGAAGATGTTGGCGCCGCCCACCGTGAGCTTGGTGTTCTTGTCGAACGCCCACGTAAACGCAAGGTCTGCCGAGGTCTTCGGCGCGTAATACGCGTTCGGCACACCGGCGGCGGTGCCGGAGAAAGTGCCGAGGGTTTGCGCGCCGAAGCGGATGACCTTGAGGTCCGATTCCAGCTTGCCGGTGACGTAGTTGAAGTTCAGCGTGGCCTTGTTGCGCGGCCCGCCCTGTTCGATGAACAGGCGCTCGCGCTCGGAAAGCAGCACGTCTTCGAAGCCGGCGAGCGAGCGCGGCGTCTTCACGCCGGTGACCTCGGTCTTGGACACGTTGAGCGCGAGGAAGGTGGACAACTTGCCGCCGGCCAGGTCGGCCTTGTGCGAGACGGTGAGGTCAAAGCCCTTCGTTTCGGTATTGACCGAATTGACGAAGAACTGCGCCTGGCCTACGCCGAGTCCCTGCAGGATGCTGCCCAGCGCCGGGTAGTTGTCGGCGTCGAAGCGGCCGGAGAGGACGATGCGGTCGTCAATCGCGATCTTGTAGAGGTCCGCCGTCACCGACACATCCTTGGCGGGCGACAGCGTCATGCCGATGGAATAGTTCTTCGACTTCTCCTCCTTCAGCTTCGGAATCCCCGCCGCATTGGCGATGGCGCTGCCGTTGGGCGCGAGCACCACGTCGAGCGGACGCCCGCTGATGAAATCGGTGAAGGTCGAGGAAAAGAACACCTGCTGCAAGGACGGCGCGCGGAAACCCGTGCTGAACGCGCCGCGCAACAACATGGCCTCGCTCACGCGCAGGCTGGCCGCCAGCTTGCCGGTGGTGGTGGAGCCGAAATCGCTGTAGTGCTCGTGGCGCGCGGCGGTCTGGATTTTGAAGGTGTCCGTGAGGTCCGTTTCGATGTCCAGATACGCAGCCCAACTGTTGCGGCTCTTGTCGGTGGCGTCGGCGGGCTGGAACCCCGGAAAGCCCTGGCTGCCGGCATTGCCACCCACGCCCACGCCATCGACGTCATTGTAGGAACCGGGTTCGCCGGCGAAGATCGAGTAATTCTCGCGGCGGTATTCGAGGCCCGTCGCCACATTCATGCCTTTGGCGATGCCGTCATAAAACTTGGTCAGGTCGAAATTGGTGGTGGACTGGTCGAACGAGAAGCCGCCGGCGTTGAACCGGTCGGGGCTGATGCCGCGGCCGCCGGTGGCCAAATCGCGGTTGGCGATCGAGGCGTTCAACGTGTGGCTGATGTTGTACTTGAGGCGGTTGTAGCCGTAGGTCTGCGACAGGTCCGCCTTCCACGCGCCCCACTGGCTGCGGTGGCCGATGATGAAATAGCGGTCATCCACATCGCCGTTGATGAATGGCACGAAGCCGTCCGGATACATGGCCGCGGAATTGCGAGAGGGGATATCGCCGCTGCCGACGCCGCCGCGCGCGAACGCGCCGGAGGACGCATCGCGGGTCTGCACCCCAGCGGTGAAATACAACTTGCCCGTCGGGCTGGTGGGAACTTCCCCGTTGCCATAGAAGGTGAAGTTTTCACTCTTGGTGTCGCCGATGATGCGCGGGTTGCCCGGCTCGGCGCGATTGGAGCGGCCGCGATCGAGGTATTCGGCCGTCAGGGCCAGCACGCCGCTGTCGGCGAGCGTGAAGCCGCAGTACCCGGAGGCAAGGTAGTTCTTGCCGTCGCCTTCGGAATACTGGCCGTAGCCGAACACGGCTTCGCAGCCCTTTTTCTTCTTCAGCGAAATGTCGATCACGCCGGCAATCGCGTCGGAACCGTACTGCGCCGCCGCGCCGTCACGCAGCACCTGCACGTTGTCGATGGCCAGCAGCGGCAGGGAGTTCATGTCCGTGCCGGTGTTGCCCCGGTTGCGCGCCCCGAACAGGTTCACCAACGCGACCGTATGCCGGCGCTTGCCGTTGACCAGCACCAGCGTCTGGTCGGATCCAAGTCCGCGCAGCGCTGCGGAATCGATCAGGTCGGCGCCGTCGGCGCCGGTCTGGCGCGTCGTGTTGAAGGAGGGCGAGATGTAATTGAGCGTTTGCGCAAGGTCGAACTGGCCGCCCTGCTCGGTGGCCTTGGAGAGCGCGATGAAATCCACCGGCACCGGGGTGTCGGTGGATGAGGCATTGAGCCGCCGCGACCCGATCACCGTGATGCCGTCGACCTTTTGCGCATCGTCCTTGGCGGCGGGCGCGGGGGTTTGGGCCAACGCCGTGCCGGCGGGCACCAGCGCCGTGGCGCACAGGCCGGCGAGGGCGAGCGCGACGTGTTGGGACAGTGTGCTTTTCTTCGGTTGG
>CAZTYC010000182.1:2957-5803 GCA_964617435.1 uncultured Burkholderiales bacterium | reverse complement strand
AAAAGCTGGTGATCATCACCGTCACGCCGAATTTGCGCGCCAGCCCCAGCCGCACATTGCCGCTGGCGTTCTGGGGCGAAAACGTGAGCTGGTCGCGGAAGTGCCGCCGCATGGTGATGGTCAGGTCGCTCATCACGAAGTAGATGAAATACGCGTAAAAACTCGCGTACACCATCGCATACCAGAGGATCGCCACCGCGGCGTACGCGGTGGGAATGTCGGCCAGCATTTTTTCGTCGGCCACGTAGACCTTGAGCGCAAACAAGGTGAAGCAATACAGCAGGATCAGTCCAAACGCCCACCAGCCGGAAAGCTTGGGCAGGTTCTGGATGCGGCGCGTGGCCTCGTCCGCGCGGCCGCGGCCGTCCATGAAGCGCTGGATGGGGCCGAACAGCCAATGCCCGATGACATAGGCGGACGAGCCGAGCAGCACCAGCGAGCCCGCCACTTTCGGGACGATGTCGTAGCGCGAGGTGATCCAGATGTAGATCGCCACCACGCCAAAGTCGAGCGCCGGCAGCGCCAGCATGCGCGCCAGGTATTGGCGGCGGAAGGGGACGGGTGCGGTCATGTGGGGAAGCGGGGGATGGCGTTAATATTGTGCGCCATCCGGCGTTTCGCCATCCGAGGCCATTGCATGCCGCGCCTTGCCGCCAATCTCACCTTCCTGTTCACCGAACTGCCGTTCCTTTCGCGCTTCGAGGCCGCCGCCGCGGCGGGCTTTGCCGGCGCGGAGTTCCACTATCCGTACGCCCACGATGCCTACGCAGTCAGGTCCGCGCTGGATGCAAGCGGCCTCAAGCCGGTGCTCATCAACATCCGCGCGGGCGATCACTCGGCGGGGGAGTGGGGGTTTGCCGGCGTGCCGGGGCGCGAATCCACCTTTCGCATCTGCGTGGAGGAGGCCATCACCTATGCGTCCGTCCTTGGCGTGCCGCAGCTCAATTGCCTGGCTGGCGTGCGCGCGCTGGGGACGGATGCGATGGCGTGCATCCGGGCGCTATCGTCCAACCTGGCATACGCCGCCAAGGCCTGCGCGCAGGCCGGCCTGCAGCTCAACCTGGAGCCGCTTAACACGTCGGATGTTCCCGGATACCTCGTCGCCCAGAGCGACTTCGCGCGCCACATCATCGAGCGCGTGGGCGAACCCAATCTGAAGCTGCAGTACGACTGGTACCACGCCGCGAAAATGGGCGAGGACGTCGGCGCGCAAATGAAGGAACTGTTGCCGCTGATCGGCCACATGCAGTTTGCGGACGCCCCGGGCCGCCACGAACCCGGCAGCGGAGAAATCGACTTTCCGCGCCTGTTCGCGCTGGCCGATGCGCTCGGCTACAAGGGCTGGCTGTCCGCCGAATACAAACCGACCGGCGACACCCGGAAAAGCCTCGCGTGGATGGCCGGAATGGCCTGATTCCGGCCTGCGCCGGAAACGTGCCCGCTAGGCGGCCCCGAGCACGAACACGAATCCGTCGATCGGCGCGCCGGCCTCCATGCGGATCACCGCGGGTTCCTGCGTGACCACTTGCATCCCGTGCGCCGCGCCCAGCGCCTGCACATAGGCCGGCGCATGCGCATAGCGCCCGGTGGGCAGGAGACGGAAGCCTTCGCGCAAATCAACCGGGGATTCGATCGAGAACGCGAAGCGTCCGCCGGGCGCGAGCCGCGCACGAACGCCGGCGAACAGCGCCTCCAGCGCGCCGACGTACACCAGCACGTCCGCAGCCACGATGAGATCGAATGGAGTCGAGTGCGCGGCGAAATATGCCTCGATCGAGGCGGCATGCAGTTCGTCATACACGCCGCGTGCGCCGGCCGCCGCCACCATGTTGGCGGACAGGTCCACGCCCACCAGCCGCGATTTGGCGGCCGCCACTTCCACGCCGATGAGCCCGGTGCCGCAGCCCAGGTCCAGCACCGCAGCCGGTCCGCGCGCCTTCAGCCACTCGCCCAGCAGGGCAGTCAGCCTCGCGGGAATGCCGTAGCCCAGGCGCCCGACCAGGTGGTCGTCGAACTCCGGCGCCATGCGGTCGAACATTTTCTCGATCAGGGTGTCCGGCATGGAGGCGGCGGTTTCGCCGGCCAGCAGGGCGCGCTTGAATTGCAGGGTCTGGTTTGCCGGGTGGTGCGCCAACCCCTGTTCGGCGGTGGCGAGCGCAGCGTCCCGCTCACCCAGGTGCTGCAACGAATCCACCAGGTCCACCCACGACTCGGCATGCGCCGGGTCCGCCGCCAGCGCGGCGCGAAAGCTCTCCACCGCGGTGGCGTGTTGCCGGCGGGACTGCGCCAGCACGCCGAGCGCGTGGTGCGCCAGGCCGAAGCGCGGCTCCACGTCGATCGCGCGCAGGTAGCAGCGTCGCGCGTTGTCATCGTCCTTCAGATCGCGCAGCAGATTGCCGAGGTTCAGCCAGGCCGGGTGCAGGCGGGGCTCGTGGAGCAGGGCGGCCTCGTAGGCGCGCCGCGCGCCCGCCAGGTCCCGCTTGTTTTGCAGCAGCACGCCCAGGTTGTAATGCGCCACCGCTAGCCTTGGGGCCTGGCGCAGGGCTTCGCGATAGCAACTCTCCGCGGCAGCCGGATCGCCCAGCCGGCCGTGAATCGTTCCGAGTTGCAGCAGCAGCTGCGGATTGCGGCGGTCGATGCGGCGCGCGGCTTCGTAAAGATCCCGCGCGCGGGCGGCGTCACCGCGCTGGTTGGCCGCCATGCCGCGCCACAGCAGCGCGGGCAGTTGCCGCTCCGGCGACAGGGGTTGCGCAAGAAACGCCTGCGCGGCGGCGTCCGCCTCGTCGAACCGGCCGGCCTGCACCAGCGCCGCGATGCCCTGCAGCGCTTGCTGGTCGCGCGGGTCG
>CAZTYC010000182.1:0-2857 GCA_964617435.1 uncultured Burkholderiales bacterium | reverse complement strand
GCGCGTCACAACCTGGCGGGATCGACGATCTCGAACACGCGCACCACCTTGCCCACGCCGCTGGTGTTGCGGGCGACTTCCACGGCCGCATCGGCCTCGGCCTGGCTGACCATGCCCATCAGGTACACGGTGCCCGCCTCGCTGATGACCTTCACGTGGTTCGAGGAAAAGTTCTTGTTGCCGATGAAGCGCGTCTTCACGCTGGCGGTCAGCAGGCTGTCGGAGCTGCGCGAGGCGAGCGAGGTGTTGCCGGAGACATTGAGCTCGTTGTGCACCAGCTTCACGCTGGGGATCTTGGCCATTGCCGCGGCGATGTCGGCTTTCGCCTGCTCATTCCGCACTTCGCCGGTGAGCAGCAGCTGCAGGTTGAAGCTGGTCACATTGACATGCGCGTCCTTGAAATTCTCCAGCTGCAGCTTGCGCGCCTTCCACTCGATGTTCTCGTCTTCGAGCTGGATGCCCGCGGTGCGCCGGTCGGCGATCGACAGCGCGGCGGTGCCCACGCCGACCGCCGCCACGCCCACGCAACCCTGCAGCGCCAGTGCGGACGCGGCCAGCGCCGCAGCGACAATCAGTTTGTGAATCGTCATGGCTTTTCTCCAAACAAAAGGTGATCGATGGCGTCGCACAGGCAGTGCAGGGTGAGCAGGTGCACTTCCTGGATGCGTGCGGTGACGGGGGACTCGACGTTGAGCAGCACATCGTTGGAGGCGAGCAGGCCGCGGATGGTTCCGCCGTTCCGGCCGGTCATGGCGACCACGGACATGCCCTTGGCGTGCGCGGCCTCGATCGCGGCGATGACGTTTTTTGAATTGCCGGACGTGGAAATGGCGAACAGGATGTCGCCCGGCTTGCCCAGCCCCCTGACCTGCTTGGCAAACACCACGTCGAAGGAATAATCGTTGGCGATGGCGGTGAGGATGGAACTGTCCGTCGTCAGGGCGATGGCGGCGAGTTCCCCGCGCTCGCGCTCGAAGCGGCCCACCAGTTCGGCGGCGAAATGCTGCGCATCGCCGGCCGAACCGCCGTTGCCGCAGGCGAGGATCTTGCCGCCCGCCTTGAGGCAGGCCGCCATGTTTTGCGCCGCGCGGGCGATGGCGGCGGGCATCTCCGCCTTCATGCGCGCCTTGGTCTCGATGCTGGCGGCGAAATGCCGCTCGATGTGCTCGGTGAGGTTCATGCGCTGATTTTAAGGCGAGAAGCGCGTTTCCGGCGGGTGCGGCGGGCGAAAAAGACCGGGCAAATGCCCGGTTCTTTTGTGCGGCCTGGGTGGAACTACCGCACTACCGCACCACCGCCCACTTGGCGAGCATGCGGTTGTCCGGACGGTGCACGACGGTGACATTGCTGCGCATGGCCCAGGGGATCACCTGGTGGTGCAGCGGGATGTGGCCGATGTCGGCCTGGTCGAGCAGCAGCGCCTCCTTGGTCATCTCGGCGCGGCGCTTGGGGTCCGGCTCGGTCTTGAGCTGGTCGACGATGGCATCGACCTTGCCGTTGGAGTAGCCGGAGAAGTTCCAGTTGCCGTCCCCGCCCTGGCCCTTGGTGCGCAGGATCGATTGCAGCGTGTAGAGCGAATCGAAGGTGGGCACGCCCCAGCCCAGCAGGTACATGCTGGTGTCCATGTTCTGGATCTTGGGGAAGAAATTCACGCGCGGCATGGAATTGACCTTGATCTTGATGTCGATCTTGGCCAGCATGCCGGCAATGGCCACGCAGATGCGCTCGTCGTTGATGTAACGGTTGTTGGGGCAATCAAGCGTCACCTCGAAGCCGTTCGGGTAGCCCGCCTCGGCCATCAGTTTCCTGGCCTTGGCCAGGTCCACCGGCCAGCGCTTTTCCACGTCCTTGGAGTAGCCGCGCACCTGCGGGGCGATCATCGACATCGACGTCACCGCCTGGCCGCGCATGACGCTGGTGCGGATGGCGTCCGCATCGATGGCATGGGCCATCGCCTGGCGCACCTTGATGTCCTTGAACGGGTTCTTGCCCTTCACATTCGAGTACAACAGCTCGTCGCGTTTCTGGTCGTAGTTGAGGAAGATGGTGCGGTTCTCGTTGCCTTCCAGGATCTTGATGGCCTTGTTCTGCTTCAGGCGCTCGATGTCCTCCACCGGCGGGTCGAGCACGAAGTCGATTTCGCCGGTGACCAGCGCGGCCATGCGCGTGGCGTTCTGCTTGATCGGGCGGTACACCACCTCGTTGATTGCGCCCTCGTGCTTGCCCCACCAGTTGGAGTTGGTGACGATCACCGTCTTCACGTCCGGCTCGCGGGTCTTGAGCACGAACGGGCCGGTGCCGTTGGCATTGCGCGCGGCAAAGGTCTCCTCCTTGTTCTTGAAATCCTGCGGGCGCAGGACATTGAACTTCTCCGCCCACGCCTTGTTCATGATGCGCACTTCGGTCAACTGGTCCAGCAGGGTCGGCGTGGGCACGGAGGTGATGACATCCACCGTGAGGGCGTCGACCTTTTTCGCCTCCTTGATGCCGTTCATGAAGGCGGAGAAGTCCGACGTCTTCTCCAGCGCGCGCTGGATCGAGAACACCACGTCGTCGGCCGTGAACGGCGCTCCGTTGTGGAAGGTGACCTTGTCGCGCAACTTGAAGCGCATGGTGTTGGCGTTGACCGCGCTCCACGACACCGCCAGCGCGGGTTCAAGCGCCATGGTCTTGCCGCGCGTGACCAGCGGCTCGTAGATGTGGTCGGACATGGAGTTGTTGAGGCCCTCGTTTTGCGAGTGCGGATCCATGGTCAGGATGTCGCCCTGGCTGGACCAGCGGAACGTCTTGGCCTGGGCCAGCGCGACGCTGGAAGCGGACACGCCCAGCACAGCCACGAGGGCGGCGGACAGGGCGA
>CAZTYC010000181.1:4646-5830 GCA_964617435.1 uncultured Burkholderiales bacterium | reverse complement strand
GGGCTTTTGTCTTTATATCGCCCGACTCCAACCACCCACACAAATCAAGTCCGGGACAGACCCCGCTTGAACTCACCACAATGGCAACGCCGCTGCGGCAAAATCTGACTTGGCGATAGCCAAGGAAAGCTGCATCCGCGCATTGCGCCACTTACCGCGGCAACAGGACTGAAATGGCGACGCCGGAGTGGTCGGGCAGGTTCTCCGCGCGAATCGTACCGCCGTGGAATTCGGCAATGATGCGCGCAATGTGCAGCCCCAATCCCAAGTGCCCGTCGCCGGAACCGGCGTTGTCCCGCCGGCTGACCATGGAGTCGCACAGCCGCGGCAACAGCTCGGCCGGAATGGGCTCGCCGTCATTCTCCACGCGGATTTCATACCCGCCCGGTCGCTCGACCAGGTGGACACGAATGGCCGTTCCGGCCATTGCGAAATCGTTGGCATTCTGGACCAGCTTGTCGAGCATCTGCACAAGGGCATCCGGCACCGCATCAACCCTGACTTTGCGATCGGGCAGGACCAGCGCGAATTCACGCGGCGCATAGGCTTGCGCGTAGCCGCGCACGCATCCTGCCAACAACTGCGACAAATCGACGGCTTCGCGTTCGGCATGTTCAAGCATGCGCTCAAGTTGCGTGGATTCCGAAAGCCGCGAAATCAGCGTGGACAAGCGTTGCACGCCCTCTTCCGCGCGGGCGAGATAGGGACTGTCGCCCGTCACCGTTCCGCTCTGCTTGAGGTTGTCGAGCGACGACCGCACAACGGCTACCGGCGTGCGCAGCTCGTGCGACAGCCGTGCCGCCAGCTGTTCGAGGTGCGTGTTATAGCGTTGCAGCCTGTCGAGCGTAGCCGACAGGGTGCCGGCCAGCGCCCCGATCTCGTCGCGCCGGTCCGCCCCACCGATTTCCGGCGCAATGCCGCCACGGATTCGACCCGTGGCGTCGATGGCGGCATCGGCTTCGCGCTGCAGACGGCGCACACGCGAAGTAATACGCCAGGCAAACCCGGCGAGTCCCAGCAGCACCACCATGAGGATCATGCCGCTGACCACGATCACGGACTCGAGCGCCGTTCTCCGGAGTGCTTGAACGCTGGAGCTCGTTTCCTCCAGCACCACGGCACCGACGATGCGCTCGCCCACCCAGATCGGTTGCGCCACGGAGACAATGGGCCCGGTCTGCTCG
>CAZTYC010000181.1:0-4546 GCA_964617435.1 uncultured Burkholderiales bacterium | reverse complement strand
CGCCCTTCGGCATCCACCACCCAGATCCGCGACGCGTTGCCCGCCACCACCGCAAGGATGCGCTGTACGTCCTCAGTCGGCAGGTACCTTCCGCCAAGGCTTGCGGCAATGTCCGGTTCGGTGGCATCAAACAGCGCCAGCAGTTTCTGGCGTTCGGCCTCGTCTCCCTCGCGCTGCGAGTCCGGCCCCGTCGCCGGGGCGGCAAACAGCTGGGGCCGGTCCGACAAAGTGGCGGACAACAATTTCGCCGCACTGACCAGCACATCGCGATGCCCTTCACGCAGGTATCGCTCCATCTCATGCACAAAGCTGAAGCCGACGAACGGCACCAACAGCAGCAGCAAGCCGACCGCCGCCAGCTTGGCGCGCAGGCTCGAAAAGACGGTCGGCAGTTTCATCGCCAGCCGGCGCTACGGCGCGGCGCGCCAGCGGTATCCCATTCCGTAGACCGTCTCGATCTCGTCGAATGCAGCATCCACGGCCAGGAACTTCTTGCGGATCCGCTTCAGGTGCGAGGTGATCGTGTTGTCATCGACCGTCAGTTCCGCCTCGCGCATCAGCTGATCGCGATTCTTCACGTGACCGGGAAACTTCACCAGTGCATGGATCATCCAGAACTCGGTCACCGTCAGCTCCACGCGCTGCTCCTTCCAGAACACCGCGATCTTGTTGATGTCCAGCGTGAGGTTCCCCCGGTGCAGGACATCCTCCGCGCGCGACGGCATCCTTGCGGCTTCGCTGCGTCGGAACAACGCGGCGATGCGCGCCAGCAAATGCGGAAGGCTGACATCCTTGGTCACGTAGTCATCGGCCCCCAGGCGCAAGCCGGAAACAATGTCGAAATCGCTGTCGCGTGCGGAGAGGAAGATGATCGGCAGCGCGCCGGATTGCGCGCGCAATTCCCGGCACAGCGCAAAGCCGCCCTCGATGTCATCCCCCAGCCCGATGTCGAGGATGGCCAGGTCCGGCAGCCGCATCTTGAGCGCCGCGCTGGCGCCGGCACGGCTATCGAACGGTTCCACCTCGTAGCCCTGGCGCTTCAATGCCTCCGCGTAGTTGGCTCGGATGGCCGCATCGTCTTCGACCAGGGCAATGCGCTTCATCGATCAAGTCTCCAGGGTGGGGCGCTGCCGACTATACCGCACGGGTCCGGCCGCGTCGCGTCGGCTGCCCGACGATCATATTCCCGCCACATTTGGTTCCGAATTGATCTCAATTCATCCCGCAACGTGCCCGAATCCACGCGCGAAATGCAATCACTGGCCGCCGGATTGGCCAGGCCCATCTTCCAGAGGAGAAGGACATGAAACTGCTGTGGAGTCGCCGCGCCAGCTATGCCAAGTTTTCACCGCACCCGGCTCAATTGAAGTTTCCGGGCATGGCCCAGGACTTCCTGCGCATGATTGCCGCAGCCGTGCTGGCCGGCCTGGTGATCAGTATCGTGGCGGCATCGCTGGCCATGCTGCTGGCGCGGACGGCCGAGGCCGCCCCCGCGGCACCTGCGTCGATGAACGCCGCTGGTCCGGGAATGTTGGCTGCGGGCATGGATTGCGACAGTGTGCCCATCGAGGCTTTGGAGCGCGATTGGTGGGTCAGGATCGAGGGCCGTCGCGCGGTGGTGCGGGTCATGCAGTCCTTCCTGTTGCCCGAGGACTCGGAAGGCTCGGCCGTCTTCACGGCCAATCTTCCCCCCAAGGCGCGCTTGCAATCGCTTGCCCTGCAAACCACCCAGGCGGAATACACGGCCCGCCTGCTCACGACGGCGCAAGCCGATGCGCTTGAAGCCGAAGCCTACCAGGCGCTCACGCGTCATACCCTGATCGTGACCGCCGATGCGAATGGCGAAATCGTCACCAGCCTGTTACCGGGACTCGAGGCGTCTCGCGTGATCACCATCACGTATGCGTACGCCGTGCCGATCGATTTCGCCGCCGGCCGGGCATTCCTCAACCTGCCGTTGACTGACCCGCGCTTCAACGCCCTGCGCGACACGATGGAACCGGTAACCCAATCATCGCCGGACTCCGCGCGCGGCGCGGTCTGGGTGGAGTGGTCTGGTGCGCTCCCGCGCCGGGTGGACGGGGTGCCGGCCGGGACGCATATCGAGCGCGAGGCCGGTCGCATTGAGGCGTTGTCTTGGGAAAGCCAGCGTCTGGCACCCGGCGCGCGCTTTCAGTTGGCCTGGACATCGTAATTCAGTTTTTTCCAACCCAAGAACCTCGGAGCCAGGCGCCCGCTCCCTTCCTCTCCTCCGGGAGCGGGCGCCCTCTGGGCCACGTCCGATCGACAGGCAGAAAGCCCATGCAAAAACAACTTGCCGTTCGCATCGCCACGCTGTTGTTGCTGGTCTTGCTGCTGCTGATTCCGCTGTCCATGATCCAGGGCCTGGTCACCGTGCGCCAGCAGAACCAGGCCAAGGTTGAGCAAACCATTGCCGCGGGCTTCGCGGGAGAGCAACGCATCGGCGGGCCGATCCTTGTCGTACCCTATGTGGAACGCGAGACCGAGGTCACTACCGATGAACAGGGTCGCACGACGACGCGCACCCATGCGCGCCAGCGGCAGGCCTACTTCGTGCCAGAGGACGTGTCTTTCGAGTCCACGGTTGCGCCGGAGGAACGCTACAAGGGCTTGTACAAGGCGCTGGTCTATCGCAGCGTGGCGAAGGTTGCGGCGCGCTTCGAGGTGCCCGCCAATCTCGGGCTCGCGGCCCCGCCCGCTGCGATCACTACCGGTCCCTCGTGGTTGGCATGGTCGGTGTCCGACGTTCGCGGCTTGACGTCCGCGCCGCGCATGTCATGGAACGGCAAGGAACTGGCATCGGCGCCCGGCACGCGCTTCGAATCCATCGGCGAGGGCTTCCACACGCCTGTCGGCGCGCTGGATGTGTCTGCAGCTGCCCGCCATGAGGTGACCGGCACGCTGCAAGTGGCGGGCACCCGCACCCTGGCCTGGCTGCCGGTCGGCAAGGTAAACCGCGTGTCGCTGGCGTCGTCCTGGCCGCATCCGAATTTCGGCGGCAGTTTTCTGCCAGTGTCGCGCGAGGTCAGCGCCGCCGGATTTGCCGCGCGATGGGAGGTCTCGCACCTGGCGAGCAAGAACATCGGCCTGTTGGCCGCCGCCCAATCGGCCAGCGACGGACCGAGCCGCAAATTGGAAGGCTTCGACGTGAGCTTCATCGAACCGGTGAACGTGTATTTGCTCGCCGAGCGCGCCACCAAGTACGCCATCCTGTTTGTGGTGCTCACGTTTGGCGGTTTCTTCCTGTTTGAAACGCTGAGGCCCGTGCGCATGCATCCCCTGCAGTACGGCCTGGTGGGGCTGGCCATCGCCCTGTTCTTCCTTCTGCTCCTGAGCTTGTCGGAACACATCGCGTTTGGATGGGCGTACTTCATCGCCGCGACGAGCGGGATCGCGCTGCTGACGGCCTACCTCATCCCCACGTTGGGCACACGGCGCGCGGCGTTGGGGTTCGCCGGCAAGTTCTTCCTGCTCTATGCCGCCCTCTATCTCCTGTTGCTCTCGGAGGACAACGCGCTCTTGATGGGTTCCCTCCTGCTATTCCTCGTCCTGGCCACGGTGATGCTACTGACAAGACGCGTGGACTGGTACCAGCCCGCTGCAGCGGCAGGCGATTGACCAGGGTAGCCCAGCACTTGCAAGCGATCCAAGAAAACTGTATATTCATACATGTTTTGTCGAGACCGCACTGGGAGCGCACCATGGCACTGGCAACCACGCATCACGCAGCGGGCGTCGGTCGCGATGCCGTCCACAAGGGGCGCGGCGCCGCGCTGAATCTGGAAGGTCGGTTTGAAGCGTGGTCGCGGGAGGCCTTCGAAGACGGTTGGCAGCCGTCGCGCGTCCTGGGGGACGACGACGCGGGCGCCATCCAGACTGTGGTCACGGTCGAACGCGCGAAGTCGATCATCAACAGGAACGATTCGCCCGACATTCCGTTCCGCTATTCGTTGAACCCGTACCGGGGTTGCGAGCACGGCTGCATCTATTGTTTCGCGCGGCCCAGCCATGCCTACCTGGGGCTCTCGCCGGGGCTCGACTTCGAAACGCGCCTGTTCGCCAAGACCAATGCCGCCGAAATGTTGCGCAGCGAACTTTCGCGCTCCGGATATGAGCCGGACGTCATTGCGGTCGGTGTCAACACCGATGCGTACCAGCCCTGCGAAAAGCAGTACGCCATCACGCGCTCGTGCCTCGAGGTGATGAACGAATTCCACCAGCCTTGCGGCCTGATCACCAAGTCGGCGCTGATCGAGCGTGACATCGATATCCTTGCTGACATGGCCAAGCGAAATCTGGCCAATGTCTCGGTGTCGGTCACCACGCTGGACCATCACGTGTCACGGTTCATGGAGCCGCGCACCGCCGCGCCCACTCGGCGGCTGCAAACCATCGAGCGCCTGGCGAAAGCGGGTATTCCGGTGGGTGTGAATGTTGCGCCCGTCATTCCCTTCCTCACCGATCACGAACTCGAAACCATCCTCGCGCGTGCGCGCGACGCCGGGGCCAGCACGGCGGGCTACAT
>CAZTYC010000180.1:0-5835 GCA_964617435.1 uncultured Burkholderiales bacterium | reverse complement strand
ACATCCAGAAGTTCTGGGACAAGAACATCGGGGTCAAGTACGGCGGCAACGCGATGACGGACGTGTCCCTGCAGGAGGATTTCGCCGAGGACATCACGCTTCTGAAACTCATCGGCATGAACCCGGTGGTGGTGCACGGCGGCGGGCCGCAGATCAATTCCCTGCTCGACCGCATCGGCAAGCAGGGCGAGTTCATCCAGGGCATGCGCGTGACGGATGACGAAACGCTAGACGTGGTGGAGATGGTGCTCGGCGGCCTCGTCAACCAGGAAATCGTCACCCTCATCAACAAGGCCGGCGGCAAGGCGGTGGGCCTCACTGGCAAGGACGGCAACTTCATCCACGCGCGCAAGATGACGCTGGTGTCGAAGGAGGACAAGAAAAAGAAGATCGACATCGGCCTCGTCGGCGAGGTGGTGAAGATCGACACCGCGATCATCGACCTGCTCGATTCCCAGGACTTCATTCCGGTGATTGCCCCGCTGGGTGTGGACGCCCATGGCGTGGCCTACAACATCAATGCTGACGTGGTGGCCGGCAAGGTGGCCGTGGCGCTGCAGGCGGAAAAGCTCATCATCCTCACCAACACCAAGGGCGTGCTGGACAAGGACGGCCAAGTGTTGACAAACCTGACGCCCGCAAAGATCGGGCAATTGGTGGACGACGGCACGATTTCCGGCGGCATGATCCCGAAAATCGATTTCGCCCTCGACGCGGTGAAAAACGGCGTGAAGACCGCGCACATCATCGACGGACGCGTCCCGCACGCACTGCTTTTGGAAGTGCTCACCAATGAAGGCGTGGGCACGCTGATTCGCGGGGCGAGTGCCAATCGGCGGGGGTAGCGGGCTGTCCGCGTGGCGTGTCTGCACGTCCCGGTCCGCGACCGTTGCCTGGCCATCAACCGTCGAAACAAAACCCCATATCCGGCGCGGGGTCCAAGGCAAAAGCATCCCGAACACCCCGCCAATCAATGACTTTGCCACTTTGTGCCGGGAATCATAGTTTCCCGTGCGCGACTGAGGGATACTGCGCCGGATGGGCCTGTGATACCTTGGATCATTTTTAAGGTTTCCGCCGCAATCGGTTCGCAGGCAAGAGATGGCAGCATTGCGGCGCGTCAAACGTATTCTGGAGGGACATGCGCACTCGCCGGATTCTCGCAGTGGGTACTGCCATCGGCATTGCACTGACGTGCGGAGTGCCCCTGTTCGCGCAATCGTCCGGATCGGTTGCCGGTGGCGAACGCATTCACGCAGCCACCGAAGGTGCCACGTCGCCCTACCGGCACCCGCCGCTGGCACCGGACAAGGCCCTATCCGGCGCGGCGCTGCTGGCGGCCTTGCGCGGCGGCGGTCATGTGCTCTACATGCGCCATACGCAGACCGGAACGATCACCCCGCAATGCACGGCATCCAATCTCACGCCCGCGGGCGAGCGCGATGCCCGCTTCATCGGCGAATCGCTGCGGAAGTTGCGCATTCCGATAGACCGCGTATTGACTTCTCCGGTCTGCCGCGTGCTGGATTCGGCCAAACTGCTTGAATTGGGCACGCCCGAAACGACACAGGACTTGTCCAACATGCCGCTCCCCGCAGGATTTGACCTCGCCACCGCGCGCTCCAGGCGGGTCGCGTCGATGCCCTCACCGGGGGCCAACACGATGCTCGCCGGCCACATGCACGCGGGGCTCGACGAGCGCACGTGGATGAGCCTCGATTTCGGCGAAATCATCGTCTATCGTCCGGATGGCAAAGGCGGCAGCGAGGCATTGGCGCGGATTCGCGCGGACGACTGGTACGACCTCATGCAACTGGATGCGCAGTCCGGCACCCGCATCGCAAACCGAACCGAAGCGGCAAACAAACCATGAATGTCTTGATCGATCAAGCGGCGGCCCGGCCCCCTTTCGGGTCGTTCAAGCGTCTTGGCCTCCTCCTAGGTGCCGTGGTGCTGAGCATGCTGCCGGTCCTCGCGGACGCCAGCTCCGCAGGCATCATCAATCGCACCTTGCGTGAAGGCGCGGGGCTCGGCTGCGGCAGTTGCCACAGCCCCAACCAGACCCTGACCGTGTCGATCAGCGGTTGCAGTTCGATCGCGGTGGGCCAAGCCGCCACTTGCACCATCAGCACCAGCAACGGCGCGGCCAGCGACGACATCGGCATCAACATCGCGGCCAGTGTGGGCGGCGTGCCGGCCTCGCAGGTCGATACCTTGAGCGCCACCGGCGCCAACACGCAGAAGAGCGGCAACCAGATCACACACATGGCCCCGCGCAATTTTTCCAATGCGTCGGGCGCCGGAAGTTACACATTCACTTTCACCGTGCCCGGAACGGCGGTGAATGGCAACACCTACACGATTTACGCCGCCGCGCGCAACGGCAGCGAGTGGAACAATGCCGCCAACTACACCGTGACCGTGATCCGCGCGAATCAGGCCGCGTTGACCGCCTTCGTCGGCGGCTTGTCCTCGGGGGCCACCGGCATGGTCGGTCAAAGTGGCAGCCTTTCCGCCAGCGGCGGCTCCGGGACGGGTGCCGTGACGTACGCATCCCAAACGGGCTCCATCTGCACGGTCTCCAGCACCACAGTCAACTACATCGCCACCGGCACCTGCATCGTGCGCGCCACCAAGGCGTTGGACAGCCAATTCAACTCCACATTCGACGACGTCTCGGTTGCCGTCAGCGCGGCCACGCAAACCATCACCTTCAACCAGCCACCGGACAAGTTCACCACCGATGGGCCGTTCACCGTGTCCGCCACCGGCGGCGCGTCCGGCAATCCGGTGACCTTCACCGCGTCCGGGCAATGCACCCACAGCGGCACCAACGGCACCACCATCACGCTCAACGGCATGCCTGGGACTTGCACCATTACCGCCAACCAAGCGGGCAGCTCTCCGAATTATCTTGCCGCCTCTCCGGTGGCGCGCACCATCGATGTCATCAACGCCGGCACGGAAGTCTTTCCGCCCAACTGCAACATGCCCAATGGCTGGGTGACAACACCGGGTGCCAACAACGGATGGGCTTCGGCCACGGACTCCTCTTCGCAAGGGGGATGCAGCATGAAGTCCGGTGTCATCGCGGCGTCCCAAAACGCGCGCGTGCAACTGACCGCCAATTTCAATGCGGGCACCATCTCGTTCACGCGCCGCGTGGACAGTGCGTTCGGAACCTCGCCATTCGTTCACGAGGATTGCTTCCGCGTGCTGATCGACGGCGTGCGACAAAACATCGGCACCACCTGCACGGTGGCCGGTGGCTTCGGCGCATCGGGCGTCCTGGGATACGCCACGGTCAACGTACCGATTTCGGCCGGTACGCACACGGTGATGTTCAGCTACGAAAAGGACGGCTTGTTCAACACCACCAACGACGCCTCATGGATCGACCAGGTGTCGATGCCGCTTTCGACCTCGATCACCAGCAGCAACTTTGCCATCGGCATCGTCGGCCAATCGCTGGTGTACAACACGTCCGCCACCAACTTCCCGACCAACTATCTGGCATCCGGCCTGCCGCCCGGCCTGTCGATCAACAACGCCACCGGGCAAATCACCGGAATACCCACGGCGGCGGGTTCGTTCATGACCACCATCACCGCCTTCAACCCGGCCGGCGTCAACCCCGCGGCCAGCGCGTCGCTGGTGGTCACCTTCAGCATCGGCAAGGCCGGCCAGACCATCAACTTCCCCGATATCAACAACCGGCTCACGAACGCGCCATCGTTCGCGGTGTCCGCCACCGGCGGCGCATCGGGCAATCCGGTCACGTTCTCGGCATCCGGCGTGTGTTCATCGAGCGGCACCAACGGATCGACCATCACGGTCAGCGGCAGCGTGGGCGACTGCACGGTGACGGCGCGCCAGGTGGGCAACGCCAATTACAACGATGCGTCCGACGTGTCCCAAACGTTCCAGGTTTCAACGGCGGCCAGCGAACAATTCCCGATCAATTGCGCATTCCCCGGTGCCGGCTGGAGCAATACGGCCGGGCCGGGCTGGGCGGCGTCCACGAACGAGGAATCGGCCACGGGCGCGTGCAGCCTCAAGTCGCAACCCTCGCCGACCTACTCCGGTTCCCGGTATCAAAGCGATGTCTCCTTCAGCGGCAATGTGGGGACCGGCACGATCTCGTTCAAATATCGCATCTCCACGGAACTGAATTGGAAGTGCTTCCAGTTCTTCATCGATGGCGTGGCCCAGAACCTCGGCGGAACATGCACGGTTTTCGGCCTCACGGGAACCTCCGGCGTGGGCAGTGGCTGGGTGGCCGTCAGCTTCCCGGTGACCGCGGGCTTCCGCACGTTCACGTGGCGCTATGACAAGGACAGCGATTGCTGCACGAATGGCACGCGCGATGCGGTGTGGATCGACGATGTGGTGTTCCCGCAATACACGCTGACGGTGAACCGCAATGGCTCCGGCACGGGCACGGTGTTCTCCGATCCAATCGGCATTTCCTGCGGCAGTACCTGCAGCGCGACGTTGAGCGGCAACGTGTTGCTGACACCCTCGCCCGCGTTTCTCAGTTTCAATTCCGCATGGAGCGAACCGGGCTGCGTGGCCGGCCAGCCCTGTCTGGTGAACATGACCGGCAACAAGACCGTCACCGCGACGTTCAGTCCGGTGACGCCGCCCTCGGTTCCGCAAGGCGTGATGGCCGCGCCCGGCAACGGACAAGCCACGTTCACCTTCTCTCCACCCTCCTCCAACGGCGGATCGCCGGTGACTGCCTATGGCGTGACCTGTACCGCCGCCGGGCAAACCACGGTGTTCAATTCCGCATCCACGTCACCGATCACCGTATTCGGCATGGTCAACGGCGTGACCTATTCCTGCACGGTCGGGGCTTCCAACATTGCAGGGGCGGGCCCCACGGCAATTGTCAGCGTGAAGCCGCGCACCACGCCCAGCGTGCCGCAGAACTTTGCGGTCAGTCCGGGCAACGGGTCGGCGATCCTCACCTTCACGCCACCGGTCAGCAACGGCGGCGATACCATCATCAACTACATCGCGGCTTGTTTTGAGGGGCCGAATGCCTTCTTCAACTCGAGCACGGGCTCGCCGCTGACCGTCAGCGGATTGACCAATGGCACCGCATACCAATGCCGCATGGCCGCGCAAAACGCCGCCGGCACGGGCGCGATCGCCGGCGACTTGCCCGTCACGCCGCGCACCGTGCCCGATTCGCCGGAGAGCAATATCCGCACCGAGCTCGATGGCCGCATCAGTTTCTATTTTGATCCGCCATCGTATAACGGCGGCAGCCCCATCCTCAATTACACCTTGCGCTGCAATGCGGGCGCGGTGGTGGTCAATGCGACCGAAGCGCCCATTGTCGTGACCGGATTGACCAACGGCATGGTCTACAACTGCTCGGTCACCGCCAACAATGCGGCAGGGTCGAGCGGGCCGCTGGTCTATGACCCGGCAACGCCTAATGTGCAACCGGGCATGACTTACTGGAACCAGATCTGCACCGTCTGCCACACGGCCGTGCCGGACTTGCCGCAGTTGAACGCCGCGGGCACCACGGCCACCGTGCTCAACAACGCCATCGCCAATCAGCCGCTGATGCTGATGAACACCGAAATCGCGCAGCTCACCACGGCCGAAAAAGCGGCGATCGCGCAATACCTCGCCAGTTCACGGCCGCCCGCCTCCGCCACCACCGCGTTCAACACACCGGTGGTCGTCGACCTGGCCGCGCAATTACTGCTGGGCACGATTTCGTTCGAGGTCATGGAGGCTGCCGGTACGCCACCGAACGGTACGCTATCGATGATTTCCGGCACCCAGGTCACCTTCACGCCTACGCCGGGCTTT
>CAZTYC010000179.1:0-5840 GCA_964617435.1 uncultured Burkholderiales bacterium | reverse complement strand
TCACGCCCTCGCCCCACTTGGCCGGCAGGCCCCAGTAGAACTTGGTCGAGACAACGTAGGTGAGCCGGTCCCAAGCCAGTTTCCTGAGCGCCTCGCCCATGATCGTCTCGCTGCGGCCGTTGGCATACACCTCGGCGTTGTCGAAGAAATTCACCCCGTGGTCGCGCGCGGCGCTCATCAGCTCGATGGCGTTCTTCTCATCCACCTGGTTGGCATAGGTCACCCAGCTTCCGAAGGACAGGGCAGAGACTTTGAGGCCGGCACGGCCGAGACGCCTGAATTCCATGTTCGATTTCCTTTGCAGTTGATTTTTCCGGCCCGCGCTCAGTCGTCGCGCTCGTCGTCGACATCCTGGAACGGGTTGATCACCACCACGCGCGTGCGCTTGGGGCCGGCGGCAAACTCCTCCAGCTTCACCAGCACCGGGAACAGCGTCCTGAGCGTCGCGCGCGCGTCCGCTTCCTTTTCGAAGACGAGCAGGCCGCCGGCCTCGTTCTTCACGTCGCGCCAGCGTTCCGGATGGGCGTCGTCGTCCTGGACCTGGAGTTTGTAGGCCTTTGCCGTGGTCATGGTCCTATTCCGCCAGATATTTCAGCGCTTCCGCGCGTTCCTCTTTCAGCGCGATCCACCACACCTTGCCCTTTTCATTGTGCTTGCCGCACGGCGTGAAGACGGAGAACCCGGGATAGTGCTTGCCGATGTTGTTCGGGTCTTCGCGGCGGGTGCGCGGCGGCGCCTCGAGCTTGCCGTGGTCGTCGATGCCGAGCGGAAACAGCCAGCATCCCTTGGGCTTCCATTTCCATTTGTGCACGCCCTTCTTGGCCGCCAGGGTCTGCAAGCCGCACTTGCCGTCCGCCTCGGCAAAGCAGCAGCGCGTGTCGGCAAAATGCGCCGGGCGTTGCCGGTACTTGTAGGGCTGCACGTTGGTCTTCCGTCCCGTGTTGCCTTCCCAGTCGCCGTCGATGATGTAGTCCTTCGGCAGGTAGGCGAAATGGTCCGGGTTGGCCTTGACGACGCGATGGATCATCGCCTCCTCGCCGTCGGCAAGGAACGCGCCGTCGCTGCAACAGATGCCCTCGCACTGGGTGAGGTCGCAATAGTGGAGCTTGGTGTGTTTCTTCGCCGGTTTCTTGTCAATCGTCATCCGTGCATGTCCCGCAAGTCAAAATTTCCGCCGTTGGTGAGTTTGCCCGCCTCAATGGCGGCGAGGATGTCCCTCGCAACATCGGCGGCCGGCCGCAGCGTGCCGTCGTTCTTCATCGCTTCGAAGCGCGCGCGGTCCGGAAAGGCCCGCGGGTCGGCGCCGCGCACCACGGCCTGCATCGGCGTATCGACGACGCCGGGCGCCAACGAACAGATCGCAAGCGCGGGCTCGGCCTCCAGCGCCGCGACGCGCGTGGCCATCTCCAAGCCGGCCTTGCTGGTGCAGTAGGCCGACCATCCGGCGATGGCCCGCTTGGCCGCGCCGGAGGAAATGTTCACCACGAGGCGCGTCTGCGCACGATCGCGGAACGCATTCGCAAACAAGCCGGTCAGCAGCATCGGCGCGATCACATTGACCGCCAGGTTTTCCGCGAGGGCGGCTGCGTTTTGGGTGTCGAACCTTGCGACCGGCTGCGCCACCCCGGCATTGTTGATCAGGACCGCGCGGTCGAACCGGCCCTCGCCGGCCAGCGCCAGCACCTTGGCAAAGGCCGGCTCGATCGCATCCGCATCGCGCAAATCGATGTGCACATTGCCGACCGGACCGGCGGCATCCGCGGCGCGCGAAAGACACACCAGCCGCGTGTCGGGGCGGCCGGACAAAACCGCCTGCAAAGCCGCGCCGATGCCATGGGTGGTACCGGTGACGATGTATAGGTCCATGGGTTTCCCTTGAAGATGCATCAACCAAAAATTCTCGACAGGGCGAGGTCGATCCCGACATCGACCAGGTCGGCAATGCCGCCGCCGTGGCGCACCGGCTCGTTCCACCAGGGCGTTTCCGCCTTGCGCGGCGGGCGGTGCGTTTCCAGGATGGCGTCCGCCATTTTTTGCGGGTCGGGCGCCGCCTGTTGCCGCGCATTGGCCTGCTCGAGCCCGGCCAGGGCCTTGGTCACGGCCTCCTCGTCCAGGACGCTGACGGCAGACCCGCAATGCGTGCATGCGCTGTCGGACGTCAAGTCGACCGGCCCGCCGCAACTCGAGCAGCGGATCTGCCGGACCGTGAGTTTCAAGCGCGCCAGTTCACCCGGCTGCAGCGTGCGCACGAACTGCTTTTCGCGCAGAAACTGCACAAAACTGATCAGCCGCCCGTGACCGCCGGGGCAGCGTTGATAGGTGAACCGTCCTGCGCGGGTCAGATCGCTGGTCGCGGACAGCCCGCGCGCGCAGATCGGGCATGCCGGCGTCATGGACACCGTATTGCGGCCCAGGTCGCGCGCTGCGTGAATGCGCTTGAACAGGTCGATGACCGCGGCGGGCGCGAGCGAGGTACTTTCCAGGTGATCGAACCAGATCACGTGGCAGGGCCAGCAGACGTCGATGTCGACGGGTCCGCCCAGGCGATTGGACAGGTGCAGCACCTCCATGGGCGCCGCGCAACTGGCGCAGGCGATCGGCATGCGGTCAGGCGAGCAATGCGTCGATGCCCGCCTGCGCGATCGCTGCGTCGTCGGAAGATTTCACGCCGGACACGCCGATCGCGCCGATGACCTCGCCCTGAACGACGACGGGAACACCGCCCTCCATGAACGTGACCCCCGGCATGGACAAGGCGGCCACGCGGCCGTTGTTCACCATGTCCTCGTCGTTCTTGGTCGGGCGCTTGCGGATGGCGGCCGAATGCGCCTTGCCCTGCGACACCATCACGCTGGCGACCGCACATCCATCCAGGCGGGAAAACGCCAGCAGGTGGCCGCCGTCATCGACGATGGAAATGCAGACCGCCCACTGATTGTTCAGCGCGTGGGCCTCGGCTGCGGCGAGCATCTTGTGGCAATCTTCTAGGGTCAGATAGGGCTTGGACTTCATGGTGGCCTGCGGAAGTGGTTGCTGAATTATACGCAGGGGCCGGGATGGTCCTAGGACACAACCCGGGCATTCAGCCCAGCAGGCACTTGCCCGGCCGGTTCGCGCCACGCGCGCCGCAGGGCGCGCATGCCTCATGGGCTTGCCGCGTCGCGGCGCCTGCAATGCGCCTATTTGCCGGTGCGCTGCGCCTCAAACGCCTTCCACTCGTCTTCAAGTTGCGCGCCACTCCGATAGTGCGGCACGCGGAAGACCAGGCGCTTGATCCGTTGCACGATCGCATTGCGCCCCGCCACTTCCGCGTTCCACAACTGGTGGGCGCGCTCCAGGTTGCGCGCCTCATCCATGGAAAAGTACTTCAGCGAATCTTTTCCGCCAAAGATGTAGAGCTTGCCCCCGATGATCCGGAAGGTGTCTGCATCCCCGCCCCACGGAATGCCGTAGGCAATGCCGTTGGCGCAAAAACCGCCGAACTGCGGTGCGTACTTTGCCGGCGTCTGCTTGAAGGCGGCGGCATTCGATGCATTCGCGAACCAGTACGTGACGCCATCATGCTCCGCGCGGTGCTCCGCGCTGCCCTTGACGTGCCTGCCCTCCGTGAAATACGCCACGGCATCGTGGCCCTGCAGCATCAGCCGGTTGGAGGTCTCGTTGGCGCTCAGGTTGTACGGGCCGCTGCCGGAACCGCAGCCCGCCAGGACCAGGGCGAGACACGCCAGCCAGACGCCCCGCAGAAATCGTTCCAACCCGGCCATCTCAGGTTTTCCTCTCGGCGAGTTCCTTGAGGTTCCGGAGCGAGCTTTCGAAATCGGGGCCGATCAGCTTGTCCATGAAAAGGGCGAACCACCGCCCCATCGGGCTTGTGCCCATGTCACCCTCGCCAATCCAGGTCACTTTGACGTTTCCCGCTCCAGGCGAAAACTCAATCCGCCCGGTAAACGGGCTGTCCATGCCTTCGAGGGTCAGCACGTAGGCCACGGACTTGTCGAAATCGGCACGCACGATTTCCATCCCGCCGTTTCCTTCCGACTTCGATACCCAGGACCACTTGGCGCCCACCCCTGCCGCGGGCCCGGAGTAGGTCATGGTCATGCCGGGATCGCGGCGGTTCCACACGCCCCATTGCGTCCAGGCTTTTGGATCGAACACATTCGGATAGATGTTGATCATCGGCGCGGCGATCTCGATCGAACGCTCGACACGGTAAGTGCGCGGCAACGCCAGTCCGACCAGCAACAGGAGGGCAACCAGCGCCAGGAGACCGAGGACGATGTTCTTGAGGGCACGCATGGATGCTCGTTCCGAGAGGTGGCAAAGGCGGAAGTTTCATGGGTTTTGTGCCCGTCTGCAACCGCCGGTCAGGCTGCGCGGCCTGAGGGGGTGGGGGAACCCCGGGCGCTATAATTGACGACCGTATCAAGAGCCTGTTCCATGAAACGCCCCCGAAGCAAATCCCCTTTGCGCCTGACGCGCGATGCCGAGAAACTGATCGCATTGTCCACGGGGCTGACCGCCTCCGGCAGCCGCGCCGAGGACCGCTTTTGGGAGCAGGAGATGTCGAGGCTCGTGCACAAGCTGGTGGCCGCGGGCAACGACACCACGCTGGAAGCCGCGCTCGACCATCTGTTCAAGAGCAACACCAACGCCTATGACGCGCTGGCGGAAATGATCGAAGCGGGCGCGGAAACGCTGCAGGTCGAATCCGGTGGCATCGCGCATGAGGTGCTGCTGCTGGCTATTCCGCTGGTGGCCTGGACGAAATACGCGCTTCCCTCGGGGCCGCTCAATGCCGAGGCGGTTTCCGGCATCGTTCCACACGTGCACGGCCATGTGCTGGCCCGCGAAGCGCGGTTTGCGATGAGCCCGTTCCTGTACAGCATCGACCAACTGCCGCGCGAGTTTTCCGCCGTGTACAAGCTGACGGAAAAGCTCGGCACCGCCGCCCTGTCCGGCAGCGCGCCACGCTTCGATTTCTCGCGCCTGCCGGAAACCGCGCCGATGCTGGCCGACGTCCGCTTCCTGCTTGGCGCGGTGGCCGCACCGCGGGAGATGCCTTTCTTCCGCTGGCAGGAACTGGAGGAAAAAACCACCCGCACGGAATGCCTGGAACGCTGGGTCGCGCAGGCGCGTCCGCATCTTGCGAAGCTGTTGCCCGGCTGCGCGTTCGAATCGCTGATTCCCGACGCCTTCTTTGTCGCATGCCGCGAATCGGATCGCCGCGTACGGCCCTATACGCTTCGCGCCGGCGTCTCGTTCCTCGAGCACACGCTCAAGACCCCCGCGTCGAGCCTGCGGGCCTTCGTTGCCGGCGTCGGTACCGACCGGGTGGATGAATACCGCATCGGGTTTTCGGTGCGCGGCAGCGAGGACGTCGTCCACGGCATCGTCTGGCCCTTGTTCGGGCGTGAGGACGATGACAGCGATCCGTCCCCGCTGGCGGAAATCGAAGCCGTGCTCAGCGAATGCAAGGTGGGTGAAATCGTCAAGCACACCGGCCTGTTCCAGCCGGAGTTTTGCGAGGACTGCGGCGCCCCGTTGTTTGCCGACGAAGACACCGACATGGTGCATCCGGAACTTCCGGAAGAGGCGGACTCTTCGGTCGCTCGCTACCACTGAGCCCCCGGCTTTTCGAGACTCTGCGCCGGGCGGCGTGCGCCACCTCAACCGCGCATCGGCAGTTTCAATCCTTGTTTGGTCGCACAAGCCTGCGCGATCTCGTATCCCGCGTCGGCATGGCGCATCACCCCGGTGCCGGGGTCGTTCCAAAGCACGCGCCCGATGCGCCGGGCGGCCGCGTCGGTCCCGTCGCAAACGATCACCACGCCGGAATG
>CAZTYC010000178.1:3914-5854 GCA_964617435.1 uncultured Burkholderiales bacterium | reverse complement strand
TCCTGCAGGGACTTGGCCGAAAAGCCGCCGAACACCACCGAGTGCGTCGCGCCGATGCGCGCGCAGGCCTGCATGGCGATGACGCCTTCGATCGTCATCGGGATGTAGATGATGACGCGGTCGCCCTTCTTGATGCCCTTGGACTTGAGCGCGTTGGCGAACTTGCACACGCGCCGGTGCAGCTCGCGGTAGGTGATGGCGGTGTTCGAGCCGTCATCGGCCTCGAAGATGATCGCCACCTTGTCCGCATTGCCGTTGGCCAGGTTGCGGTCGAGGCAGTTGTACGAGGCGTTCAACTCGCCGTCGTGAAACCAGCGGTAGAACGGCGCCTTGGATTCATCCAGGATCTGGGTGAACGGCTTGTGCCAGGCGAGGTTCTCGCGCGCAAGCCGGGCCCAGAACCCCGATTCATCGCGCGCCGCTTCGGCCACCAGTGCGTCGTAGGCCGCCATGCCGGAGATCGCGGCCTGCCCCGCCAGTGCCGCGGGCGGATCGAAGATGCGATTCTCTTGTGAGACGGATTCGATGGAAGACATGGGACAACCTCCTCGGAAAGTGCGTCGGACGGAACTGGCTCTTGAGGAATGTAGCGCATTTTGGCGCCGGGGCGTCACGGGAAAAACCCGAACCGGCGGAGGGGATTGTCAAAAAATGCTGTGCCGGCAAGCACTTGCGACACTCAGACCCTAGGCCCGGCGGGCGACTCAAAAAATATATCTTATGTCTTTTATAAGACTTATTGACGCGCTGCAGCATCCGGTGTAACGTGAGGCGTGTCCAAGATGAGAAGTTCAGGAGTTCCCCATGCTTCACGCTGCAGCTGAATCCCTGCCGGAAAGCAGTCTGTCCGCCTCGTCCGGCATCCTCGGCGATTACTGGCCCGGCATCCAGATCTATTACCCGCCGGTGAAATACGCCCCGGCCCTGGGGCTGTACGAGGACCTGGAACAGGCCGCGTTGCGCTTCAAGAAGCACGCCTGGGGCACGCCCTCGCACACCCTGATCTTCGACCTCGAGGACGGCTGCCGGCAAAAGGAGATGTCGCGCGAACTGCTGCGCCGCGAGCTGCCTTCCATGCCCAAGCGTAAGGAAGTGCAGGTGGCCATCCGCATCAACCCGTTCCGCACCGAGGAGTACGAGAAGGACCTCAAGATGGTGCGCGACCTGTCCGATCACATCGACGTCGTGATGCTCGCCAAGGCCGGCGAGGCTTACGGCGCGCCGGAGATCCGCGACCTGTCCGCGGTGCTGGTGGGCCTGAATCACCGCATGACCATCCAGCCGATCATCGAGCACCCGAAGTCGCTCAAGATCGCACCGGACCTGATGCAATACGGCACGGTCAAGCACGTGGTGTTCGGCATCCACGACTTCTCCAAGGCGATGGGCATCCAGATCACGCCGCGGCGCTGGACCGAGGAACTGGCCTATTTCATGAACCAGGTGCTGTTCGAGGCGCGCATCGCCGGCAAGGGCGTGATCGGCGGAGTGGAGACGCTGATCGGCAACAGTGCGATGCCGGAGAGTTTTGTGGAGCCCGACGACGTGCGCCGCTGGCTGGACCTGCACGGCGACGAGGAAAGCCGTGTGGTCTACGGCCACGCCTGCGAGGAGTCCGCCATGGGCATGACCGGCAAGCAGGTCATCCACCCGTCGCACATCCATCCCTGCAAGGTGGCCTACACGCCGTCCCCCACGGACATCAAGACCAAGAGTGCGATCCTGCAGGCCGCCATCGAGGCGGACGCCCTGCTCGGCGGCGCCATCAAGTTCAACGGCGAGATGCTCGACCCGCCGATGTTCGGCAAGGCGCTGCAGACCCTGCTGCGCGCGCACGCGCTGCACGCGCTGTCGGACTCGGACACCGGCTTTGCCATGGAAGTGCTCCGCAAGCTGCCGGCCCAGGTGGTGCGTGAAAACTGGCCCTACGGCGTCATCCT
>CAZTYC010000178.1:0-3814 GCA_964617435.1 uncultured Burkholderiales bacterium | reverse complement strand
CCACCCCATGAACGCCAAAGCCTCCTTCCCTCCCTTTCCCGCCTGGACCTGGCAGGTGCCGCAGTTCTTCAACATCGGCGTGGCCTGCACCGATGCGCACCTGGGCACCGAGATCGAATCGCGGGTGGCGATGGTGGTGGAGGACGATGCCCTCGGCACGCGGCAGGCCACCTATGCGGAACTCGCGCACCGCACCTCACAATTCGCGCAGTTGTTGCGCAAGCACGGCATCGAACCGGGCGAGCGCGTGCTGATCCGACTGCCCAACAGCCTCGACTACCCCACCGCCTTTCTCGGCGCGATGAAGGCCGGCTGCATCGCCGTGCCGACCTCCACTCTGCTCACCCCCGAGGAGGTGCTGTACCTGGTCAAGGATTCGGGCGCCGCCGTGCTGGTGATGGATGGACCGGCCTGGGAGGCGCTGGCGCCGCGGATCGGCGAAGCGCCGCAGGCAAAGATGGTGCTGCTGTCCGGCAAGTCCAAGGCGCTGGAGTCGGCGCCGATTCCCGCGATCGACCTCACGCATGCGCTCAACGGCATCACCGCGTTTTCCGCGCCGCATGCCACGCATGCCGATGACCCGGCCTACCTCGTGTACACCTCCGGCACCACCGGTTTTCCCAAGGGCGTGCTGCACGCGCATCGCGCGCTCATCGGCCGCGAACCGGCCTCCGAATACTGGTTCAATTTCGACCCGCAGCAAGTGGACCGCATCCTGCATTCGGGAAAGTTCAACTGGACCTATGTGCTCGGCTCCGGGCTCATGGACCCGCTCTACCGCGGCAAGACCGTGATCGTGCACGAGGGCAGGAACGACGCGAACCTGTGGATGCGGCTCATCGCAAAGCACAAGGCCACGATTTTCATCGGCGTGCCGACCATCTACCGGCAGATCGTCCAGAAAACCGAGTCCACGAAGGCCGATGCGCCCAGCCTGCGCTTCTGCATGAGCGCGGGCGAGCATCTCTCCGACGACATGCTCGAGGCCTGGCGCGCGCGCTTCGGCATGGACATCTTCGAAGCGGTGGGCATGAGCGAGTTCTCCTATTACCTCTCGCAAAGCATCCACCGGCCGATCCGCGCCGGCTCCGCGGGGTTCCCGCAACCGGGGCACGACATCCGATTGCTCAACCCGGAAACGCTCGAACCGGCCGCACAGGGCGAGGAAGGCATGATTTGCGTGCCCGAGTCGGATCCGGGCTTGTTCCTGCGCTACTGGAACCAGCCCGAGGAAACCGCACGGTACCGGCATGACGGGTATTTCTTCACCGGCGACTACGCCAAGATCGACGACGAAGGCTACCTCTGGTTCCTCGGCCGCAAGGACGACATCATCAAGAGCTTCGGTTACCGGGTGTCGCCCTACGAAGTCGAGCGCGTGCTCAAGTCCAACACCGCCGTGGCCGACTGCGCCTGCGTCGGCGAGGAAATCGACAAGGACAAGCTCATTGTCACTGCCTACGTCATCCCGCAACCGGGGGCGGCGATCACGGCCAACGAGCTCCTCAAGTTCGGCCAGCAGCAGCTCGCCGCCTACAAGGCGCCCAAGCGCGTCTATCTTGCGAAGGAATTCCCGCGCACCAAGAATGGTAAGATTTTGCGCAGGGAAATCAGCCCGAAGATCGCTGTTTCCGCATCGGCCTGATTCCCGGAGCCGTGCCGCAATCCCCTGCAAATTCGATTTGCGGGGGTTTTCCATTGGTATTTCCACTTTCGCAAGACGCCAGCAATGAACGAATCCCAGAAGTTGCAGCCGATGAAGCCGCTGCCCAACCTGATCTTCATGAGCCGCTGGCTGCAATTGCCGCTGTATCTCGGCTTGATCGTGGCCCAGGCGGTGTATGTGTTCCATTTCTGGGTGGAGCTCGTGCACCTCGTTGAAGCCGCGTTCGGCAGCCAGACAGCGCTTCAAGCGATTCTCGACAGCGTGACGGTGAAGAGCAGCGTCGCCGGCGCCGCCACCGCAAGCCCTCCGACCAAGCTGAACGAAACGGTGATCATGCTGGTCGTGTTGGGATTGATCGACGTGGTCATGATTTCCAACCTCCTGATCATGGTCATTGTCGGAGGTTACGAAACATTCGTCTCGCGCATGCATCTCCAGCATCACCCGGACCAACCGGAGTGGCTGTCGAGCGTGAATGCCTCCGTTCTCAAGGTCAAGCTGGCCACCGCCATCATCGGCATCTCGTCGATCCACTTGCTCAAGACCTTTATCAATGCCGACAGCTATGAGCCGAAGGTGCTGATCGCGCAGACCGTCATCCACGTCACATTCCTGCTTTCCGCCATGGCCATCGCCGCTTGCGACCGGATCATGCCGCACGGCCCCAAGGGCGGGCACTGAAAGGCCACCATGACCACCATTCGTCAAGAAGACTTCATCGCCTCCATCGCGGACGGTTTCCAGTACATCAGCTACTACCATCCGGTCGACTACATCAAGGCCCTGCACGAGGCCTACCTGAAGGAGGAGTCGCCCGCGGCCAAGGATGCCATCGCGCAGATCCTCATCAATTCGCGCATGGCCGCCGAGGGACACCGGCCGATCTGCCAGGACACCGGCATCGCCATCGCGTTCATCAAGGTCGGCATGGACGTGCGCTGGGACACGAAATTGTCGCTGGCCGACATGGTCAACGAGGGCGTCGCGCGCGCCTATACGGACAAGGACAATCCGCTGCGCGGCTCGATCCTCACGGACGTCGACGGCAAGCGCAGGAACACCGGCAACAACGCGCCGGGCGTGACGCACGTCGAACTGGTGCCGGGCGACAAGGTGGAGGTCATCGTCGCAGCCAAAGGCGGCGGCTCGGAGAACAAGTCGCGCTTCGCCATGCTGCTGCCGTCGGACTCCATCGTCGACTGGGTCTTGAAGGAAGTGCCGACCATGGGCGCCGACTGGTGCCCGCCGGGCATGCTGTCGCTGGGCATCGGCGGCTCGCCGGAAAAGGCCATGCTGATCGCCAAGTGGGGCATGATGGAACCGTTCGATTTCCACCAGTTGCTCGCGCGCGGGCCGAAGAATCGCGCGGAGGAATTGCGCATCGAGATCTACGAAAAGGTCAACGCGCTGGGCATCGGCGCGCAGGGCCTGGGCGGCCTGTCCACGGTGCTCGACGTCAAAGTCAGCGAATACCCTACGCACGCCGCCTCGAAGCCGGTGGCGCTGCTGCCCAACTGCGCCGCGACGCGCCACGTGCATTTCACGCTCGACGGGTCCGGCCCCGCGAAGCTGGCGCCGCCCTCGCTCGACGACTGGCCCAAGCTCGCGCTCGATTTCAAGTCCTCGCGCCGCGTGAACCTCGACGGCATCACCAAGGCCGAGATCGCCACCTGGAAATCCGGCGAGACGCTGCTGCTCAACGGCAAGATCCTCACCGGCCGCGATGCCGCGCACAAGCGCCTGACCGACATGATCGCCAAGGGCGAGAAGCTGCCGGTCGATTTCACCAACCGCTTCATCTATTACGTCGGCCCGGTCAACGCCGTGCGCGACGAGGCCGTCGGCCCCGCGGGCCCCACCACAGCCTCGCGCATGGACCGCTTCACGCGCACCATGCTCGAGAAGACCGGGTTGATCGGCATGATCGGCAAATCCGAGCGCAAGGACGCCGCCATCGCGGCCATCAAGGACAACAAGGCGGTGTATTGCATCGCCGTCGGTGGCGCGGCCTATCTGGTGTCCAAGGCCATCAAGTCCTCGAAGCTCATCGCCTTCGAGGACCTCGGCATGGAGGCGATCTACGAATTCGACGTCAAGGACATGCCGGTCACCGTCGCGGTGGATTCCGGCGGCACCTCGGTGCACCAG
>CAZTYC010000177.1:1664-5858 GCA_964617435.1 uncultured Burkholderiales bacterium | reverse complement strand
TCTTCGTGACCCAGAAGCACTGGGACGAGCGCAAGGTGCCGGTGCAGGCGCTGGTGGGCGAATTCTTCATGAAGACCGGCGGTATCAAGGAGGCGCTGGTGCTGGCCTTTGCGCCGCCGCCGATCTTCGGGCTGGGCAACACCTCCGGCTTCGAGGTGTACCTGCAGAACAAGGGCGAAGGCGGCCCGGAGAAACTGGTGCAGAGCATGTACGGCATCATGGGCGCTGCCAGCCAGAGCAAGGTGCTGGCCGGCGTGCAGACGCTGTGGCGCCCGTCCTCGCCGCAATTGAAGGTCAACGTCGACCGCGAAAAGGCCAAGGCGCTCGGTGTGCCGCTCGACGCCGCTTTCAACACGCTGGCCGCCACGCTGGGCACCTACTACGTCAACGACTTCAACAAGTACGGCCGGACCTGGCAGGTGCTGATGTCGGCGGACGCCATGCACCGCAAGCGCCCGGATGACATCGGCCGCATTTTCGTCAAAAGCGAGCGCGGCGCGATGGTGCCGGTCTCGGCTTTCGCCAGGATCGAATACTCCGCCGGGCCGGACACGCTGGACCGCTACAACAACCTGCCGGCGGTGAAGCTGATCGGCCAGGCCGCGCCGGGCTTCTCGTCGGGCGAGGCGATCGCCGAGTTCGAAAGAATCGCCGACAAGGCCCTGCCCTCCGACATGAGTTACGACTGGACCGGCTCCTCCTTCCAGGAAAAGCGCGTCACCAGCGCGGCCGTGATCGCCCTGGCACTGGCCGCCATCATGGCGTTCCTGATCCTGGCGGCGCAATACGAAAAGTGGTCCTTGCCGCTGTCGGTCATGATGGCGATGCCGTTCGGCATCTTTGGCTCCTTGGCCGCCGTTTGGCTGGTGACGCACGTCGGCATGCTGTTCGGCAAGACCGCCCTGACCAACGACGTGTACTTCCAGATCGGCCTCGTGACGCTGCTCGGCCTGGCCGCCAAGAACGCGATCCTGATCGTGGAATTTGCCGTGTACAAATCCCAGGAAGGCATGAGCGCGGCCGCCGCCGCGCTGGAAGCGGCTCGACTACGCTTCCGGCCCATCCGGATGACCTCGCTCGCATTCATCATGGGCGTCGCACCACTGGCGTTTTCCTCCGGCGCCGGCGCCGGCGCGCGCCACTCGGTGGGAACCGGCGTCATGGGCGGCATGCTGGCCGCGACCTTTCTCGCGATCTTCTTCGTGCCGCTGTTCTACAAGATCATCACCGAGTGGAAGGTGCGCGAAACGCGCGCCGCCGAAGACATCCGCGCCGAGGCCGACCACGCGCGGCAACTCGCGCTGGGCAATGACATTCCCACCCCGGGCCATCATTCCCTGCCGCCGGAACAGCGCTAGGAGCACGCCATGCAAACAACCATGAAACGCACCCTCCTGGCCACCTCCATCGCGCTCGCCTTGTCGGCCTGCGCCATCGGCCCTGACTACCAGCGCCCCGCCATCGACCTGCCGCAAACGTTTGCGGCCTCCGGGGAACGCCCTGCAACAGCCAACCGGGCCGAAGCCTGGTGGAACCTGTACAAGGACCCGGCGCTCAACCGCATCATCGACGAGGCCCTGAAGAACAATACCGACCTCCTCGCCGCGGCCGCACGCGTGAGCGAAGCGCGCGCGGTGCTCGGGCTGGCGGTCTCGGACCAGTTGCCGTCGGTGTACGCCACCGGATCGAGCGAACGCAACCGCAATTCGGAGTCCGGTGGACGCAGCGGGCCCGGGCAGCCGATCGAATCGACCACGCACCGCGTGGCGTTGAACGTCTCCTGGGATATCGATTTCTGGGGCAAGTACCGTCGCGCCGGCGAAGCCGCGCGCGCCGATTTGCTGGCGGTGGAAGCCAACCGCGATGCCGTGCGCCTGTCGCTCACCCAACAGGTCGCGCAGGGCTACTTCAACCTGGTGGCGCTCGACGCGCAGGCTGCCGCCACCGAGCTTGCCATCAAGCGCGGGCTGGAGGCGCTGGAGTTGCAGAAAAAGCGCTTCGATGCGGGGGTGATTTCGGAATTTGACTTCCAGCAGCGCGCGGCCGAAGTCGATGCCGCGCGCGCGCAACTGCCGCCCTTGCAAAGCCGCCGCGGCGCGCAGGAGCGTGCCTTGAACGTGCTGGTCGGCCGCTCACCCCGGGCGGTCCTGGCGGGCCGGCTCGACCGCGCCGCAACCTTGGCGCCCGTCGCGCCCATCGTGGCACCGGCCGGCCTGCCCTCGGACCTCCTGTTGCGGCGACCCGACCTCGTGGAAGCCGAGCAACGCCTGGTGGCTTCCAACGCGCGCATCGGCGTGGCGCGCGCCGCCTATTTTCCGTCGATCTCGCTCACCGGCCTGCTGGGCAGCGAGAGCAGTTCACTGGGCGACCTGTTCAGCGGCCCGGCGCGCATCTGGAATTTCGCCGGAAACCTCACCCAGCCGCTGTGGGGCGCTTCGCGCGTGGGCAAGCAGGTCGATGCGGCCGAGGCGCGCAACGCACAAGCGCTGGCGCAATACCAGGGCGCGATCGCCAACGCCTTCCGCGAGGTACAGGATGCCCTCCAGGCGCAAACCGCGGCGCGCGAGGTGTACGAGATCGAACAACGCCGCGTCACGTCGCTCGGCAAGGCCTGGGAACTGGCCAAGCTGCGCTACAGCAACGGCATCGCCAGCCAGCTCGATGTGATCGATGCCGAACGCAACCTGCTGCTGGCGGAGTTGAACCGCATCGAGGCCGAGCGGACGATGCGCAGCGCCATGGCGACGCTCTTTGCCGCGCTGGGCGGTTAGCACCATCAGGCGGCCCCTGCGCCACAAAGGGAAACTCCAGCATTGGCGCGGCGTTTGGGGCGAAAATGCCCTGAACGGCGCGCCAGATCATGGGTTTGCGGTTTGGCTGCAATGGTCGTTTACGACCGGCGGCAGTTATTCGTGCATCCGTCCAGGAACGCAATCCGGCCGGCCGTCATCCAATGCATTGAACCCACATCCTTTGGAAGGGAGCCAGCATGGCGCATGCGGCACTGGAATCGGCACACAGGGGCCTGTCTGATGCGGAGATTGCCTCGCGCATTGCGGGCGGCGACGAGGATGCGTTCCACCTTCTGATGCGCCGGAACAACCAGGCGCTCTATCGCACCGCGCGCAGCATCCTGCGGGACGATGCGGAAGCCGAGGACGCGGTGCAGGAGTCGTATCTGCTGGCGTACAAGGCGATCGGCCGCTTCCGCGGCGAGGCAAAGCTGTCCACCTGGCTCACGCGGATTGTCGTCAACGAGGCCATCGCCCGTTCGCGCAAACGCAGCCGAACCGCCGAAATCATCCATCTGGACAGCGATCGCCGCGCTGAACCCATTGACGCAGGCGAGTTCAACGAGGACGGCGCGGGGGGGAACGATATGCGCGAAGACACCGCCGATCAGCCCGACGTGAGCGCCACGCGCGCCGAAATCCGCCGCCTGCTGGAGCGGAAGATCGATGAATTGCCCGACGCGTTTCGCACCGTTTTCATGATGCGTGCGGTGGAGGAGATGAGCGCGGAGGAAACCGCGTTCACGCTCGGCATCCCCGACGCCACGGTGCGCACCCGCTATTTCCGGGCCAGGAGTCTGCTGCGCGAGTCGCTGGCGCGCGAAGTCGATTTCGCGCTCGCCGACGCGTTCTCGTTCGATGGGGCGCGCTGCGACCGAATCGTCGAGGCGGTGCTGATCCGATTCCGGGAACGTCCATGAGCGCGCAGCGCAGCGTGCTGCAGGCGCGCGAAACCGTCGCCGACGGCACCATGGCGTTCCATTTCCAGCGGCCGGCGGATTTCACGTTCAAGGCCGGGCAGGCGATCGACCTGATCTTGCCCGGCGCATCGGCTCCCGGCCTGGATGCCGGGAACAATCGCCACGCATTTTCCATCGTCAGCGCACCGTACCAGCGCGAACTGGTGATCGCGACGCGCATGCGCGACAGTCCGTTCAAGCGCGCGCTCAAGGCCCTGCCCGACGGCGCCGACGTGGAAATCGACGGCCCGTTCGGTTCGCTGGTGTTGCACAAAGATCGCACGCGGCCGGCGGTCTTCATCGCCGGCGGCATCGGTATTACACCGTTCATGAGCATCTTGCGCCAGGCCGCGCACGATCGATTGCCGCAACGAATGCTGCTGCTGTATTCCAACCGGCGTCCGCAAGACGCGGCGTTCCTGCAGGAATTGCAAAACCTCGAA
>CAZTYC010000177.1:0-1564 GCA_964617435.1 uncultured Burkholderiales bacterium | reverse complement strand
ACCTGGCCGGCCTGATGAAACCGGTTTTCTATGTCGTGGGCCCGCCCGGCATGGTGGCGTCCATGCGCGCCGAGCTCAACCGCATCGGCGTCGATGACGACGACATTCGCAGCGAAGAATTTTTTGGATATTGAATTTCCCGGAACGTGGCGCGCGGACGCTTCATCCAATGCATTAAGGGCGCGCGCAATCAATCGCGCCGCACTTTCATCCCAATGCCGCCCCCCCGAAAGGAATTCAAATGTCATTTTTCAAAGTCGCCAATGAAACCTCCGCCGTCGCGGTGCGCCGCCACTTTCTCGGCCAATCCGGAATGATGCTGTCGGGCGCTGCTGTCGCCTTGCTCGCCGGCAGGGATGCGCTCGCCGCGAAGAACGGCGAACGCGGCCAATCGTCCGAGCAGGACATTCGCATTCTCAACACCGCGCTCGGCGCGGAGCTGGAAGCCATCGCCGCGTATCAGGTCGGCGCGGAAAGCGGGCTGCTGCAAAAGCCGGTGCTGGCATTGGCGGTCACCTTCCAGGGGCATCACAAGGAGCACGCCGATATTCTCGCCAGGACGATTGCGAAACTCGGCGGCAAGGCTGCGGCGGCAAAGGACAAATACAACTTCCCGGTGGAGAAGCTCAAAAGCCAGGCCGATGTCCTGCAGTTCGCGGCAGGGCTGGAAAAAGGCGCGGTGAGCGCGTACCTGAATGCGGTCCCGCTGTTCGGCAATCCGGATCTTGCCAAGGCTGCCGCCAGCATTCTCGGCGACGAAGCCATGCATTGGGCGATTCTTCGCAATGCGCTTGGCGAGGTGCCGGTGCCGTCCGCGTTCGTCTCCTGAACATGCGCATCTCCGCCCGTGCGGCGGCCGGCATTGCGCTGCTTTGGCTTCCATGCGCTGTGCCGGCCGCCGATGTCAGGAAAGGCGAGGCGCTGTATGGCCGCTGCCTGGCCTGCCACGCACTGGACTACGACCGCACCGGTCCGCATCACTGCGGGCTCATTGGGCGCAAGGCGGGATCGGTCAAAGGATTTCAGTATTCGGAGGCGATGAAGCGTTCGAAGTTCATCTGGAATACCGCGACGCTGGACAAGTTTCTCGCCAATCCGCTCGCAATGATCCCGGGGACCACGATGGGCTACGCGGGGATCAGCGATGCGCAAGAGCGGCGCGACCTGATCGCGTACTTGCGCGCAGCCAATGCATCGGAGGAATGCAAGAAGTCGGCGCGATGATGCTCCTTGCGCATGGTGCCGGCTTCGCTTTGAACGGCAGCGTCACCACCCGCAAAAAGCGGCCAATCGTGACGTCTTTTGTGGGTGCAGGAAGCGCCGGCGGTGGCGAGCTTGCATGGCCGCTACTGTGCCGCCGTACATTACGGATGAACTTCCGCCACCAGGTCGTGCGCCTGCGCACCCACCACCCGCGCGCGCACGAACTCGCCCGGCGCCAGTTTCTTTGACACCCCGGTGACATAGACCAGGCCATCGATCTCCGGCGCATCCGCCTTCGAGCGGCCGACCGCGATGCGCTCGCGCTTGTCGTTTTCGGCCAGCCGATCCACCAGCACATCGA
>CAZTYC010000176.1:3509-5858 GCA_964617435.1 uncultured Burkholderiales bacterium | reverse complement strand
GCCACCACGTGGTTGCGCGAAAACGGCTATGACCCGCGCCGGCCGCTGGACCCGCGATTCGTGAAGCTGGTGCAGGCCGGCATCGACGGCATTTACACCGATTTCAAATCCAAGGCCGCCGCCGCACGCAAGACCACGCCGGACAAGATCGATGAAGTCGCGCAGGGCCGCGTATGGACCGGCAAACAGGCCAAGGACCGCGGGCTGATCGACCGGCTCGGCTTCTTCACCGATGCGGTGAAAGCCGCGAAAACGCGCGGCAAGCTCGAAGAGGATGCGGCGGTGGTGTACATCGAACCGGAGCGCACCAAGCTCGAGAAATTGCTGGAGGCGTTCGGGGCGTCCGGCGCGCGGGCCATCGCAAAGATCGTCGATCGGTCGTGGATCGCCGGCGTGCCGGGTCACGCGGCCAAAGACATCCAGCGCGACATGAACTGGCTGGCGGACATCAGCGATGCGTCGCGTGGCGGGTTCCCGGTGCGCGCCATTGCGCACTGCCTGTGCGCGGATCCGCTGTGACGGGCTGCCGCGCCGGCCGATGAGGCAGGCCTCTCTGAAAGCGGCGCTGGGCCGGGTCGAGCGGCGCCTGCAGCGGTTCTGCCGCGACGACGAACCGGGCATCGCCGCGGGCATCTCGCTCCACGGCCGGCCGGTGTTCGCCGCGGGCCACGGCCTGGCGAATGTACAGGAACGCGTTCCGTTCACGGCCTCGTCCGCGTTCCGCATCTGTTCGATCTCCAAGCAGTTCCTCTGCGCGCTGGTGTGGAAGGCGCATCGCGCCGGCCGGCTGGACGTGCACGCCCACCCCGGGCGCCATGGATCCGTGTTTCCCGGATTGGACAAGTCGCTGACGCTCGCGCACCTGATGCAAAACCGCTCCGGCCTGCGCGACCACTGGGTGCTGGCCATGTGGATGGGCGCGCGCGCCGAGCAGCCGTTCACGCTGGCCGATGGCGAGGAGACGATCCGCCGCGCGCCAAAGAGCATGTTCGCGCCCGGCAGCCAGAACCTCTACTGCAACGGCAATTTCGTGCTGCTCGAGCGCGCCCTGGAAAATGCCACCGGCCGCTCGTTCATCGAGAACATCCGCCGCGACATCTTCGACCCGCTCGGCATGGCCTCGAGCTACGTCGGTGTGGATTGCTCCGATCCCCTGCCGGGCGGCGAACTGGGGTACCGGAGCCATCACGGCCGCTGGGAAGTCGAGCAGAACGGCATGCACTGGTCGGGCCCGGCGGGCATCGTTTCCACCATCGAAGACATGTTGAAGTGGGATGCCTGCCTCGATGACCCGCGGCGCGCGGGGCTGCCGTTTGTCGCTGACCTCACGCGCCTGGCGCCGTTCAACGACGGCGCGGCGGGGTGGTACGCCTCCGGCATCGGTGTGATCGGGCAAGGCACGCGCCGGCTTGTCACCCACACCGGAGCCCTGCGCGGCTGGCGCTCGGTGCAATTGCGCCATGTCTCCGAGGGCGTCTCCCTGTATGTGTTCATCAACCGCACCGAATCGCCCAAGGCAGTGGCCACCGACGTCGCGCGCCTGATGGGTGCCGCGCCCATCTGGGAGGAAGGCCGCCGCCGCCGTGCGCAAGTCACCGAACTGCCGCATCTGGGTACTTATGTGTGCGCGGGCCAGGGCATGGTCGCGCGGCTGGGTGCGGAGAATGACAACGACGGTGCGGCCAGCCTCTGGCAATTCGGCGATGCCGCCGCGCTGTTCCATGCGGCCGACGGCACGTTCGAAACCGAGGATCGCCGCACGCGGGTCATGTTCCTGGGCGACGGAAAGCTGCTGCTGCACGGGCGGGATCACAACGTGGCGGCGCTGTTCGATCCGGTGGCCGGCGGGTCGCGCCCGTTCGCCGCGCATGGGCGTTTTGCGTGCGACGCGTTGGGCAGCGAAGCAATGCTGACCGGCGGCACGATCGCCTTCAACGGCCTGTTCGGCTCCAGCGTGCATTACCCGCTTCACGCGCTCGATGAACGCCACGCGTGGTTCGACATTCCGCGCGGCGTCGATGAATCGCCGCCCGGCCGCGTGCTGGTGGTCCACGACCCCCGCGCGCGCCGCATCGAGCTCAGCTGCGGGTTGGCGCGCCGCGTCGCGTTCCGCAAATAGGCCACGCAGAGCGGCACGATGCGGCGCGGACCCTGGACCCTGATTGCGCTGTTGCTGGTGGCGGGCGGTTGCGCCATCGTGCCTTCGGAGAAGCGCCATTCGCCGGAAGAGATCGCGCGCTATTCCAACGCGGACTTCGCCGCGCCGATTGCCTCCGAAGCGGGCGAGCGCGAGGCATGGAACGACGCGACACGCCAGATCGCCGCCGCGCTGGCGCTCGGGAACGGCGA
>CAZTYC010000176.1:0-3409 GCA_964617435.1 uncultured Burkholderiales bacterium | reverse complement strand
GCCATCGCCGCGTACACGCTGTTGCGCGACCGCGATGACCGCGAGACGCGCGACTTCATCCGCGAGACCCTCGTGGCGCGCTTTCCGGATCACGCGATGGAGCCGCGGCTGGTCGCGCTCATGGACCGCGTGACGGTGGATCCGCGCCAGCATGCGCTGCGCCGTCCGCCGCTGGCGGATTTGTTTGCCGCGCCCATCCGCCCCGGATTTCCGGTGATCTTCAGCGTGCAGCGCCCCGGCCGCAATGTGTTCGGGTTGGCGCTGGTGCGGGCGGCCGATGGCCGCTTCGTGCGCAATCCGGACGGCTCCCTGTTCGCGCAGCCCATGCTGGCGCGCGCGACGACGGAACTGCCGGGGACGATCACCAACGGCAACACGCCGCGCGGCGTGTTCACCATCGTGGGGGCGGGCACCGCGACCAACAAGTGGATCGGGCCCACGCCCTACCTGCATTCGAAGGTCCCGGTGGAGGCGAGCGTTGCCGAATTCGAGCATGCGGACACCGCGGACGAGTGGAGCGAGGCGCGCTACGAGAGTTTCCTGCCGCCCGCATGGCGCGGTTACTTTCCAATGAAGGAAGCATGGCTCGCGGGCCGCGCCGGGCGCGACGACATGATCATCCACGGCACCACCATCAACAGCGCCTACTACACCGGCGCGAGCTACTTCCCCGGCACACCTTCGGCCGGCTGCCTGGTGTCGATGGAGTCGTGGTCCCGGGCCGATGGCCGCCAGTCGAGCAGCGATCAATTGTCGCTGGCCAAGGCCTTCACGCGCGACGGGCACGACCAGGGCTACCTGGTAGTGGTGGAAATCGACGAGGGGGCGGAACCGGTGTCGCTGGAGGAGGTGCTGCCCTTCCTTCCACGCCAATGATCGCGATGCCAAACCCCAGGCGGGGTGCGGCGTTCCGGCCGAAAATGCCCGGAAAGGCGCGCCAGTCCTTGTGTTTTGCATGCCGAAGAGCCGCGACGGGGCCGGCTGGCAAACTGGCCTCGGGTTGATGGAGAATGAGGCCATCGCGTGCGTTCCAGGGGAATCGCACCGCACCCACGAAAAAAACATGTTGTTGCGCACATGAACCGACCGCCGGTCCGCATTCCGCCGAAGCAGAAGCTGTCCGTCTGGGGCACACCCTGGCCCCTGGAGCCGGACGCGTTGCGCGTGCGCCTCAAGTACGTCACCGCGCGGTTCCTGCAGATGCCCGAGCCGCGCATGGCGCTGCGCAACACGCGCGAGATCCTCACGTTCGCGCAGCAGCTGATCGACGACGGCCACCCGCGCGCGGCGACCGAATTGACGCGCCTGGCCATCGAGGAGGATCCAGAGCAGCGCCCGTTGTGGCTGTTCCTGCTGGGTCGGCTGTTCGTGGCGGACAACGCCACCGACTTCCTCGAAACGGCCGCCCTGTTCGCCAGGCAGTTTCCGGCGGACGCGGCGCAGGGAGAGATCGAGCAGCTCGGCAAATGGCTGTCCGCTCCAGGCCACCCGGTGGTGGATCCGGCGCGCGTGCACGACTGGCGCGCCGCCGCGCTGCTCGGGCGCGACGACACCGTGCAGGCCGAGTTCCACGTCTTGCTCGCGCGGGCGGCGCAATCGCCGCCGGTGCGCTGAGGACCTTCCGCGCATCGTGATGAGTTCCCCCAACACCAAGCCCGGTGCCATGCCGGTGGACCGCGACGAAGTGACCGGCCGCCACCGCTCGCTCGAGCGCAGCCTGGCCAGCTTCAAGCCGCGCGACCGCGTGCACTCGGTGGGCCAGGCGTTGCGCGCCTTCGAGGACCAGACGCGCGCGGACCGCGAGCAGCGCCTCAAGAGCAGCCTGGCCGCCACGCGCGACCACCAGGTGTATTGCTCGTGGGTGGCGGAACGCTACGACCACCTGCTGCAGATGTCGCGCCTGGCGGTGAGCAGCACCTTTGATGCGCCCGAGGCCGACGCCGGCATGCGCGCCCAGGCGTGCGCGCTGATGCTGACGCTGTCCGGCCATGCGTTGAAGTGGCGGCGCTTCGCGGGCCTGCGCACCGAGCCGGATGCGCGCGAATGGATGCACCAGGTGTTCCGCACGGCGGTGGCCTTTGCGGTGGATTCGAATGTCATCAGCGTGCGCATCGAGGACCAGATGTTCGACGCCACGGTCGAGGCGCTGTACGTGCGCGCCCTGCTGGTGGACCGCTTTGCCGGCGGCAACCTCGCGCCGCGCCGCATGGAGATCCTCGACCACTGGCTGACCGCCTGGATGAGCTCGCTGTGGCTCAATCGCGCGGCCGCCGACGGCGAGGCGATGCTCGGCATCAACACCAACGGGCAGCGCGGCTTGATCCCGCACCAGGCCGGCGACGGCGCGCACCTGTTCCTGAGCCTGAAGCCGCTCGAGCGGCAGCTCGACCGCACGCTGCGCGAGTTCCACCACGGGCGCATTTTCCCCGGCTGGGGGCTGGGCCTCACGCTGCCGATGGACGACCACGCCGCGGTGGTCGATTTCCTGGAGCGCGAATTCGCGCTCATCGAAGCCGCGGGCCGCACCCGGGTGCGCGGCAAGCGCGTCTCATTCGGCACCAACCAGGCGGTTGCGGTGTTCTTCGGATTCAAGGAAATCTGTGACATGGCGTTCTCCGCATCGCGCCTGCACAGCCTGGCCGGCGGCGGCGCGGAACTGGGCGTGCGCAATGCGATCCAGCTCACCGACGTGAGCGAAAGCGGCATCGGGCTCGACGTCATGGACGAGGACGCGCGCCGAATCGCCGTCGGCGAGCTCGTCGCCGTGCGGCTGGAAAAGGGCAAGCCGTGCGTGATCGGCGTCGTGGTGCGAAAGTCCGCGCTGCAAAAACCCACGGCCATGCTCGTCGGCGTCAAGGTGCTCGGCCGCGCGCCGGTCTATTCGGCCATCGAGCGCGTCGACGAGGCCACCAACTCGTGGCAGCCCTCCGAGGCGATCCTCATCGCCGGCGCCTCTGAAGACGGCCTGGCGGACTCGGTGCTGCTGTCGGACAAGACCTATGTGGCCAACGCGCCGATTGCCGTCTCGCTGGGCGGCGAGACCTTCGTGCTGAACCTGCGCCGGGTGCGCGAACAGGGCCCCGGCTGGCGGCTCGCCGCGTTCGACGCCGAGCGCGCCGCCTGAAATCGCTCCAAGACCGCGTCAGCGGCTAGGGGTTCGCAGCCTTCGGATTCACGCCGCGCTCGCCGCGCGCGCGTTCATTCGATTCGCGATCCGGTTCCTTCGGCTTGACGGCCGGTTCGGGTTTTGGTTTCGGCGCTTGAGACGCATGCGGCGGCACGGGGGGTTGTCCGACGGCTGGACCGGGAGCCGGCGTCGAATGGGGCAGGGGTGCGGCGCGCGGCACCACAGATGCGCCGGGCGCGACCGGAATGTTGGGCATGTTGCCCGGCGGGTTCTGGCTGCCCT
>CAZTYC010000175.1:0-5882 GCA_964617435.1 uncultured Burkholderiales bacterium | reverse complement strand
GAAGGTGCGGGCGATGGAGATCATCGACGAACTGGAGGTGGCCAAGCGCGGCATCTATGCCGGCGCGGCCGGATACCTGGGCTTCAACGGCAACATGGATCTCGCGATCGGCATCCGCACCGGCGTGGTGAAGGACCGCAAGCTCCATGTGCAGGCGGCGGCCGGCATCGTCGCGGATTCGGTGGCCGAACTCGAGTGGCAGGAGACCGAAAACAAGGCACGCGCCCTGTTGCGCGCCGCCGAAATGGTCGCGGCCGGCATCGACACCAATCCGGCTTGAGGAGGATGGCATGCTCCTGATGATCGACAACTACGATTCGTTCACCTTCAACCTGGTCCAGTACTTCGGGGAACTGGGCGAGGATGTCAAGGTGGTGCGCAATGACGAAGTCGGGCTCGACGCCATCGAGGCGTTGCATCCGGCGCGCCTGGTGATTTCTCCGGGGCCCTGCTCACCCAACGAGGCCGGCATTTCAGTGCCCGCCATCGAGCGCTTTGCCGGCAGGATTCCGATTCTCGGCGTGTGCCTCGGCCACCAGAGCATCGGCCAGGCGTTCGGCGGGCGCATCGTGCACGCCAAGACGCTCATGCACGGCAAGACTTCGCTGGTCACCCATACCGGCGCCGGCGTGTTCGCGGATCTGCCCTCGCCTTATCGCGTGACCCGCTATCACTCCCTGGTGATCGAGCGCGAAACCTGCCCGCCGTGCCTCGACGTCACGGCGTGGACGGACGACGGGGAAATCATGGGCGTGAAACACAAGTCGATGCCCGTCGAGGGCGTGCAGTTTCACCCCGAATCCATCATGACCGAGCACGGCCACGCCCTGCTCAAGAACTTCCTGAAACTGAAGGGATGACCATGTTCAGTCCGCAAGAGGCCATCAACCGGCTATCTGACAAACGCGAAATCTTCTATGACGAGATGGTCGACCTGTTCCGGCAGGTGATGGAGGGCAAGGTCACGCCGGTTCAACTGTCCGCGATCCTGATGGGTTTGCATGTGAAGACCGAGTCCGTGTCCGAGATCGCCGCCGCCGCGCAGGTGATGCGCGAGTTTTCCACCAAGGTCGATGCGGGCGACCCTGCGCATTTCGTCGATACCTGCGGCACCGGGGGCGACAAGGCGCATACCTTCAACATCTCCACTGCGGCCGCGTTTGTGAGCGCCGCCGCCGGTGCGCGCGTGGCCAAGCACGGGGGCCGCGCCGTGTCCTCGCAGTCGGGCAGCGCGGATGTGCTCGAACTGCTCGGTGTAAACCTGAACCTGACCCCGGACGAGGTGGGAAGGTGCATCCGCGAGGTCGGCGTGGGGTTCATGTTCGCGCCCAACCATCACCCGGCGATGAAATACGCGGCGCCCGTAAGGAAGGAACTCGGGATGCGCACCATCCTCAACATCCTGGGACCATTGACCAATCCGGCGGGTGCGCCCAACCAGGTGATGGGGGTGTTCCACAGCGACCTGGTCGGCATCCAGGCGCGCGTGCTCAAGGAACTCGGTTCGCGGCACGTCATGGTGGTGCATGGCGAGGACGGGTTGGACGAGATCACGCTCACCGGGCCGACGCTGGTGGCCGAACTCAAGCGGGGCTTCGTGACCGAATACCGTATCGAGCCCCGGCAATTCGGCCTCGACACCGCGCCACTGGAGTCGTTGACGGCGCCGGACAAGCTGGCATCGAAGGCCATGATCGAGTCGGTGTTGGCCAACCAGAGCGGTCCCGCCAAGGACATCGTGATGCTCAATGCCGGTGCCGCGATCTACGTGGCCGGCATCGCCAATGACCTGTGGGGCGGGGTTGCCAAGGCGCGCGAGGTGATCGAATCCGGCGCCGCCCGCTCCAAATTGGAGGCGTTGGTCGACTTGAGCCAGCGCCTGGGCCGTCCTTCCTGATGGCGGACATCCTTGATCGCATCCTGGCCACCAAGCGCGGGGAAGTGGCGCTCGCGAGCCAGACACAGCCCCTTGACGAGGTGCTGCGTCTGGCGCGCGCAGCGCCGCCATCGCGGGATTTTATCGGTGCGATCCGCGCGAAGATCGCCGCGCGCCAACCGGCCGTCATCGCCGAGATCAAGCGCGCCAGCCCCAGCGCGGGACACTTCCGGAATGACCAGGCGCCGCCTTTCGATCCCGCGGCATTCGCAGCGGCCTACGAAGCCAACGGCGCGGCCTGCCTGTCCGTGCTTACGGACCGCGACTACTTTCACGGATGCTTGGAGGACCTGCAGGCGGCACGCGGTGCCTGTGCCCTGCCGGTCTTGCGCAAGGACTTCATTGTCGACGCGTACCAGGTCGCCGAGGCGCGGGCGGCGGGGGCCGATGCGGTGTTGTTCATCATGGGAACCGCGCGCGTCGAACAGTTTCGGGAATGGGAGCAACTGGCGGCCGCCCTCGGTTTGGCGGTGTTGGCGGAATCGCACAATGAACGAGAACTGGACGACGCACTCGCGCTTGACACGCCGCTGATCGGGATCAACAACCGTGACCTCACCCGTTTCGTCACCGATGTCGACACCACGCTGCGCCTGAAGGAGCGGGTTCCGTCTGACCGCATCCTGGTGACCGAGAGCGGCATCGACACGCCGGCCATTGCGGCGCACATGCAGGCCCGGGGAGTGCAGGCGTTTCTGATCGGCGGGGCCTTCATGGCCCAGCGCGATCCGGGTGAGGCGCTCCGGCGCCATTTCGCGCGCTAGTGGGCGGCGGGGGATTGTTGCGCAAAAGCAACAGCGGGTTAACCCTGTGGCATAATTCGTCCTCGTTGCTTGAGGAAGTCCTTCAAGTTTGGCAAACTGCGCAAGGCTTTCCGGACAAAATTTGCAGAATCTAGAACAGGGCTTGGGAAGCCGATTTGCGGACTGCCGCAAATGGCAACTCACCCGGGCCAAACAAGACGCTCGAAATTAACCAAAGGAGAGATGTGATGAAACTGAAATTGATCGCCCTCGCTGTCGCTGGCGCAACGATGGCCCCCGTGGCGATGGCTCAGACGGCCAACCCGGTCACGCTGTATGGCACGCTGAATATCGATTTCGAGTCGGTGAAGGCGACCAACGCGGTCGGTGCGGCGGGCGTGAACGTCGGTTCGCGCAATCGCGTGTCTGCCAACTCCTCGAATTTCGGCCTGCGCGGCACGGAAGACCTGGGTGGCGGCCTGAAGGCGTTCTTCCAGATCGAAATGGGCTCCGTCGCACTTGATGCGGGCGGTGGCAACCTGGCCGGACGTAACAGCGCCGTCGGCCTGCAAGGCAGCGCGGGTTCCCTGTTGCTCGGCAACTGGGACACGCCCTACAAGGCTTCGACGGGCGCCGCTGATGCCTTCTACGGTACCGGCATCGCCAACCTCGTCAACGTGGTGAGCGGAAACTCGACCCCGACAGCAGCTCCGGGCACGACGCGCAACGGTTTCGACCGTCGTTCGAACAACTTCGTGCAGTGGTGGTCTCCGAACTGGAATGGCTTCTCCCTGCGCGCCGGTTACGCCGCCAACGAGAGCCGTACGAACTCGGCAGCAGCAGCCCAGTTGAATCCGTCGCTGACGTCCTACTCGGGCACCTATGCAACGGGTCCATTCACGTTGGCCGTCGCCTACGAAAAGCATGATCAGTTCTCCGCGGGTTCGAAAGACACCGGCCTGAAGCTGGTGGGTACCGCAGTGATCGGTGGAACCACGCTGGGCCTGGTGACGGAATCCCTGAAGTTCCAGGGCGCGCTCGGCTCGACCGGCCTGTCCAAGACTTTCACGGTCGGAACCGGAACCGAAGCCAAGGTCAAGTCCTACTACGCTTCGATCGTCCACCGTGTGGGCCCCTGGGCGCTGCGTGCGGCCGTGGGTGCCGACCGCGGCGTGTCGCTCAACACCGCCGCCGGCGCACCGGATACGCGTGCCCGCATGCTGGCCGTGGGCGGCAGCTACACGTTCTCGAAGCGCACGGATGCCTACATGGTGTTCTCGCAAATCAAGAACGACAACAACTCGCGCAACGACTTTGCGATCAACGGCGTGGCCAACGGCTTCACCAATGGCGCCGACCCGCGCGGTCTGGGTTTTGGCCTGCGTCACACGTTCTAATTTCAGAACCCGAAGTGAACAAACGGGCACCTTCGGGTGCCCGTTTTTTTTCATGAACCGCGTGGCGTGACCATGAAATTGACCGATCGCCTGATCAACGAGGCAGACATCGCGTTGCGGACATTGTTCGCGCCGGTTGCGGCGTCACGTGCGGCCCCGGCGGCCGTGCCCCACGAGCCGAACGCGCTGCCCGATGCCGTCAAGGATGTGTCCGTGCGCCTGATGCGGGTGAACCACTGCGGGGAAGTCTGCGCGCAGGCCTTGTATCAGGGCCAGGCGTTGGTGGCGCGAAACGAGGACACGCGCGGGCTGTTGACCCGGGCAGCGCGGGAAGAGCGCGACCACCTCGCCTGGTGCGATCAGCGCGTGCATGCGCTGGGTGGAAACACCAGCGTCACTGCGCCGGCGTTTTATGCCGGCTCGTTCGCGTTGGGCGTGGTGTCGGGCTTGCTGGGCGATCAATGGAGCCTTGGCTTCCTCGTGGAAACGGAACGGCAGGTTGAAGCCCATCTTGATGGCCACTTGGAGCGCCTCAGCCCCGAAGATGCCGTCAGCAGATCGATCGTCGAGACGATGCGTGCCGAGGAAATCCAGCACGGGAACTTCGCGCAATCGCACGGCGCCACCGAGCTTCCGGGGCCGGTCAAAGGCGCCATGCGCCTGCTGTCGCGGGTCATGACTGAAATCACCTACCGGATCTAGCTGCCGACCGGGGTTGCGTCGGATGCGTCGCGGATCTCAAAGTCGTGGGTGACACTGGCGGTCTTGGCCAGCATGGCAGTGGCTGAGCAATAGGTGCTGGCTGAGAGTTCGATGGCCCGCGCGACCTTCGCGGAATCCAAGCGATGGCCGGTCACTACGAAATGAAAGTGAATACGGGTAAAGACCTTTGGGTGAGTGGTTGCTCGCTCTGATTCGATGTCAACCACACAATCTGTGATGGCTTGTCGTCCCTTTCGCAGGATTTCCACGACATCGAACGCGCTGCACGCGCCGGATCCCATCAGCACCAATTCCATCGGCCGCGGCCCCAGATTGCGCCCCCCCGCGTCCGGCGCGCCGTCGGCAACAATTGCATGGCCGCTGCCAGATTCACAGGCAAAAGCGACATTTTCGATCCATTTGATCCGGGATTTCATGTTGGCGAGGTCCTTGGTCCAATTCAGGCGTTTTTCGGGGCTTGGCAGCAGATTTGACAGCGAGTCATTGAATTTATTATAATTTTTAGTTCTGCCAAGTACTCCCCCCGTATTGCTTGGCGACGGAGAACCTGCCGGCCTGCGGCGTCCAAACGCGGCCGTGAAGGGTTCGAACTCAAAACCAGAGAAGCAATCAGAGAACCGAGTACTGCAATGAAAACCTATTCAGCCAGAAAAGAAGACGTGGTACATGGCTGGTACCACGTGGACGCCACCGACAAGGTGCTCGGCCGCCTCGCCGTCGAGGTTGCCAAGCGTTTGCGGGGCAAGCACAAGCCCGAGTACACCCCCCACGTGGACACCGGCGACTTCATCGTCGTGACCAATGTGGAAAAGTTGCGCGTCACCGGCACCAAGGGAGAAGACAAGAAGTATTTCCGTCACTCCGGCTATCCCGGCGGCCTCTATGAGACCACGTTCAACAAGCTGCAAGCCAAGCATCCTGAGCGCGTGCTGGAAAAGGCCGTCAAGGGCATGCTCCCCAAGGGGCCCCTCGGTTACGCCATGATCAAGAAGCTCAAGGTCTATGCCGGCGGAACGCATCCGCACGGCGCCCAGCAACCCCAAGAACTCAAGATCTAAGGAACCGCATCATGGTCGGCAAATA
>CAZTYC010000174.1:3513-5907 GCA_964617435.1 uncultured Burkholderiales bacterium | reverse complement strand
ACCGAATCGGATTCCGCGAACGGCAGCTTGGTATTGCCGCCATAGACCGAGCTGGACGACGCATACACCAGATGCTTCACCCCGTGATGGAGGCTGCCCTCCAGGATGTTGGTGAAGCCCTGGATGTTGGCCTCGATGTACGCGTGGGGGTTCTCCAGCGAATAGCGCACACCCGCCTGCGCGGCCAGGTTCACCACCACGTCGAACTTCTCGCGCGCGAACAATTCCGCCATCGCCGCCTTGTCCGCGATGTCCGCCTTCACGAAGCGGAAGCGGGAATTTCCGTCGAAGCGCTTCAGGCGCGCGTGCTTCAACGTGACGTCGTAGTAATCGTTGAGATTGTCCACGCCCACCACGTCGTCACCGCGCGCGGTGAGCCGGAGGGAAAGGTGGTGGCCGATGAATCCGGCAGCGCCGGTGACGAGGAATTTCATGGTTTCACTCAACGGTAGATTTCACGACGATGGCCCAGGCGCACGACCAGCACCAGCAACTCACCGTCAACGACTTCGTAAATGATGCGGTAGTCGCCCACACGAATGCGGCGCAAGCCGGCAAATTCGCCCTTGAGCGCACTGCCCGCATGCGGAGAATTGGCCAGCAGGTCGATCGCCTCCACCAACCGGAGACGATCCGCCACGCGGACCTTTGCCAGCGCCTTAGCGGCGCTTGCCTTGATTTTGACGGAGTAGATCACGCTTGACGTCCTTCCAATCCAGCACGGGATCGGCCGGGTCGTTCAGCGCGTGGAGCGCCTGCGAAAGGTCCTCCACATCCGCGATGTAGTACTCCACCGCCTGGCGCACCACTTCGGCGCGCGTGCGATTCAGCTTTGCCGCTGCGATGTCCAGCGACGCGACGAGGTCATCGGGCAGGCGGGCGGTGATTTGCGACATGGGGCACCTCAAATGTCATTGACTGTCGGTGACATTATCCCAAATCACCTGCGAAGCCACAACCGCGCATCCGAAAGGCGAAGCGGCCCAATGTCCGTGTGCCCCAGGCGGGACCGGGTGGATTGCCAGCCCAGCAGAGGGCGCCCCAGTTGACTCCCCCGCCAATCGCGAGAACAATGGGCGGGCGCCCATCGATGGCGGCCGTCCCGTGCAATAAAAGCAACCCAGGGGAGAGGCACATGGCGATATTCCGCGAGGTCGATTTCAACGCCCTGCCACAGCCGTCGCGCGATGCGTTTGCCGCGGTGGCCAAAGCCGGCAAGGGCCCAGGTGGCGCGGTCCTGTTCGAGGACACCTCGCAGATCGGCAAACAGGTGTTTCTCTCCCTGCTCCTGATGGTGGTCCTGCTGCCGCTCCTGTACGTGATGATGGTGGTGGGCTTCGGCGACCTGAACCACGCGTCCGCGATGATGGGCGCGGGGGAGGGCATCTTCATGGCCCTGTTGCTGTTTGCCGTGATCTACAACCTGCTCGCCCTTTGGCGGCGCATGGTGCTCAAGCGCCAGCTGCCGTTCCCGCCGGGCAAATATCTGCTGCCGCTGGATTTCGTGGACGCTTCCACCGGCAAGTTGCGCATTTATCCGATGCGCGAGTTGGCGGGATTCATGGCCGTTCAATCGGTGACGCGCCTGCAACTCAACTTCACCGACAAGTCCAGCGCCAACATCGCGGTGTCCGGCAAGAAGGCCATGGAAGCGGCCGTGGCGGAACTCCAGCGCCGCCAGGCGGAATACAACCAGGCCGTCAACGGCGGCGACATGGCCGCGCTGGCGCGGCTGGATCCTTTTTTTGCGGCGCGCCGCAACGAATGGCGGCCAGCGGCCCCGGGCGCCGCGGCAGCGGAGGCGTTGCCGAAGGTCCTGGACAAACGCCTGTTGACCTCCGCGGGCGCTGCAGTGCTGGTCTGCGCAGCCTACATCCCGGCCTACAACTTCCTGAGCGACAACAAGCTGTTTGAGGCCGCAAAGGCAGGCGGTACGGAAAAGACCTACCAGGCTTACCTGACCAAGGGCTGGCGCCACAGGGAGGAAATCAACGCCGGCATGCCGCAGGTGGTGTTTGCGGATGCCAAGAAGCTCAACACCGTGAGCGCGTACCGGAATTTCCTGCGCCGCTATCCCGCCAGCCCGCTCAAGCCGGACGCGGACAAGGCCATCGCGGGCCTTTACCGCGCCACGCTGGATCGCTTCTCCAAGGTGGCCGCAACCTCGGACCCTACGCTGCTGCCGTTCATGGAATCGCTGCTCAAGGTGCTGGAGGCCGACGGGCGTTCCAGCGTGCAGATTCGATTCATCCGGCCCACTACGGAGGTGCTGGAGAAGACCGACCGCGACCTGCAGGGCAAGAAGGCGGGCGCCAAGTCGCTGCCCATTGAGCCGATCACCCCGCACTTCCGGGCGGATACCGCGGTCAAGCGCGAAGAGCGCATCGTGAAGGA
>CAZTYC010000174.1:0-3413 GCA_964617435.1 uncultured Burkholderiales bacterium | reverse complement strand
AGCGCCAGCGCCAGCAATGTCTACTCCACCATGGCGGACCGCGCGTTTGATGAGCTGTCCGGAAAAATCCGCGCCAGCTTTTTCAAGGCTCAGGCGCCCGCACCCGCACCGGCTGCGCTAAAGAAGGGGTAGGGCTTTTCGTGCCGTATAAGCACGGATGTTGACTCGCCAAGAGGAGGGCGCTGTGAAACCACCGGTAATGCGCAAGATTCAATGCGGTCTCACGGCCCTGCTGGCCGTTGCAGGCGCGATGGGAGGTCCTGCAGCCTGGGCACAGGAATCCCTGCTGACCCGGCAGGCGAAGGAAATTGCCGCCACCATCGGCAGCACCCTGCCAAAAAAATCCGGCGGCAGCATCTGGCAACGGATCGACGCGGAGGGCGAAACGCTGAAGATGGTGTACCAGATCGAGCCGGGTACCAAGGTTCCGCCCAACTTCATTTCGCTCATGCAGGCGGAGTTTCTCAAGGCCTGCGAGCAGCCGGCGCCCATCACCTTGTTCGCCCGCGAAGGCGGCAAGGTGATCGTGTCCTTCACCATGCCTAATGCAAAGGTGCAGACGGTGGAACTCGATTCGCGCAATTGCCGGCCGGGCCCCGGCGTACGCATGAACCAGCAGGAGCTGTCCAAATGGGTGGCGAATGCGCGCAACGACTTGCCGCATCGAAGCAAGGACGCCACCGTGTACGCGATCGAGGACCAACCCAATCTGAGGGTCATCTACCGCACGGAACTGGAGATGTCCAAATTTGAAGCGGAGCAGCTTGTGGCCACCGGGGTGGCCGGCGAACGCATCAGGAGAATTGCGCCCGGCGCGATTTGCGATGGCATCCAGGCCCGCGCACTCGTGGAGCAGGGTGTCACCTTCACGCTGAGTTACACGGCCAAGGAGGTGCAGCTGGGGTCCATCGACATCGACCTCGCCAGCTGCCAGCGCGGCACTCAGGGCGCGTCTGGCTCGCCCACCGCCAGCCCGCCCGCACGTACGTCGCAGGCGGCGCCCGCGGCCGCACCGGCGCCCGGAGGCCTGGGCGTGCGGATCGGCGACAGCATTGCCCAAGCCAAGGCGGCATTGAATACACCCAGTGAGGCGCAACCCTTTGAAACCGCCACCAGCAAGGGCGGCTGGAGCCTCAAGGATGCGCAGCAAGGCGTCACGGTGTTCTTCGACAAGGAAGGCCGCGCGCGGACGATCCGCATCGAGGCCCCGTTCAGCGGCGCGATCCGCGGCGTGCGCATCGGCGACTCGTTGGCCACGGTCAAGGCCCGGCTGGGCGAGCCCTCACGGCCGTCTTTCAAGTTCGGCCCGAATGACGCCTACCTTTACAACGGATCGGACAACGGCCCCGGGAACACGCGGTTTGATACCAACGCGGCCGGGCAGGTGACCACCATCTTTGTGCTCTCCCCCAGCTACTGATGCGGCTTGCAGAGCCGGTGAAGATGCCGACAGAAGCGCCGGCTAAAGGGCCGGAGCAAGGGCCGGCAACAGGGCCGGCATCAGAGCCTGCATAACGGCCGGCAACAAGGTCGGCGATCGAAGAAGCGTCTAGTTGGGACCGCAGCTGCGGAACGCCTTCTTTCGGCAATCATCTGCAAAGGCGTTGTAGGTGTTCTGCATCTCGTTCGGCAGCTTTTTCATGTTCTCCACGATGGACTGCCCGTTCTTGCTGCCCTTCTCAGCACCCAGGATGGCCCACATGTAGCCGCGCACCGGGTCCTTGGCCGCGCCCACGCCGCTCAGGTAGCGGCTGGCGAGGTTTCCCTGCGCGTTGGGGTTGCCGCCTTCCGCGGCGAGCTTGTACCAATTGAAGGCGTCCGTATCACTCTTGGCCACGCCTTCGCCCTTGGCGTACATCACGCCCATCATGTTTTGTGCGGCGGCATTTCCGGCGGCACTGGCGGCGCGGAACGCGGAGAGCGCCGCATCGAAATTTCCCTTTGAGTAGGCCGTAAGGCCGCGGTCCAGGTCATCCTTGCCGCCGCCGTTCGATGTGGGTGCTGCCGCAGTGGCGGGCTGGGAAGCGGGCGTGGAGTTGATACGTTGCAGCGCGCTCTTGGCCGCGGCGTTGTTCTTTTCCGCAGACTTGGTGTACCAGGCAATGGCGTCGCTTCGGCTTTGCGGCACGCCCTTGCCGCCTTCATACAGCGCGCCCATGGTGTATTGCGCGGCGGAGTTGCCGTTGTCCGCAGAGAGGCGCACCCACTTCACGGCCTCCCCAAGGTTGCCGGCGGCATCGAACAACAGGCCGTAGCCCAACTGGCCGTTGGCGTTGTTCTGCGCCACGGATTTCTTGTACCACGCGGCCGCCTGGTCGAAGTCTTTTTGCACACCCTGGCCCCTGCGGTAGAGATCCCCAAGCCAGGCTTGCGCGTTGCCGTTGCCTTGCTCCGCCGCCTGGCGGTACCACTTGGCGGCCTCCGGGTAGTCCGGCGCGCCGACGCGGCCTTCCTCAAACAGCGCGCCCAGCATGGCCTGCGCCTTGTCGTTGCCGGCCTCCGCGGAGCGGCCCAGGTACATCATGGCATCCGGGAACTTGCTTTCACGGATGGCGGCCATGCCCTTGTCATAGTTGGCCGCGGCCTGCGCCACCACTTCAAACTTGGATTTGCCGCCGCTCTCGCTGGATGACGCGCTGGATGCCGTGTTGGTGGCACCGGCAGACTTTGAATCCCAGACCAGGATCAGGCCCACGGACTTGTCCACCACGGCGACGAGATCGGAAAAATTCTTCACCGCTTTCTTGGGCGCGGACGGCGGACGCTCCGTGAGGCTGGGAATGGAGGAAATCAGGTTCATCAGCATGCCGGACTTGACGCCGTAGTTGACCAACTGCTGGTCCCCCTTCAGCTTGGACACGATCACGCCGATGACCACGCCCGAGGTCTTGTCCACAATGGGGCCGCCGGAATTCCCGCCCTGCGTGGGAATGCTGTGCTGGTAGATGGTGGGCTGGTTGGCAATGCCGGTGAGGCTGCTGATGATGCCTTCCGTGACCTTGGACTCCCGCCCTTGCACGCTGGGCCGCGGAAAACCGACGGTAAAGACGGCATCGCCCTTGCGGACGCCGGTGGAATCCTTCACCGGCAGCGGAATGGCCTCCACGCCCTGCACCTTGATGATGGCCAAGTCATTGGTGGGATCCGTGAGGACCACTTCCGCGGGGTAGGTCTTGCCGTCGGCCATCATCACTTCCAGCTTCTTGGCGCCTTCCACCACGTGGAAATTGGTGGCCATGAAGCCCTGCGAATTGACGAAGAAGCCGGTCCCTGACGAGGTCTGTGCAGTTGCTGAAGTGCTGACGACTGCGAGCAGGACACCCACACAAGCCAATAGCGCGCGCATTCCAACCTCCCTGGGATTGAACGACAGCGGAAAGACCTTGCGGCTAAGGATAGCTCAATTCGCAAAA
>CAZTYC010000173.1:0-5937 GCA_964617435.1 uncultured Burkholderiales bacterium | reverse complement strand
GCCAGCGACCCGGCCGTCGTCTGCATGCGATCGGCCGTGGCGATGTTGTCCTTGAGAAGCACCGGAATGCCATGCAGCGGGCCGCGCACGCGCCCGGCCTTTCGCTCGAGGTCGCATTGCCGCGCCAGGGCATCCGCGTCCGGATTGGTTTCGATCACCGATTGAAGGCGCGGGCCGGCGCGGTCCAGCGCGCGAATCCGCGCCAGATACGCCTTGACCAGCTGCCTTGAGGTCACGCGCCCGCGGGACATCGCCTCCTGGAGCTCCATCACGCTTTTCTCGGCCACGTCAAACCCGGAAGCACTCACCGCTGCCATCGTCCCCTCCCCCCATCCGCCCGCCAGCACCGCGCCGCCCGCCGCGCCGGCCCGCAGGAAATCCCGTCGATTGATCGCCACCCGACACCACCTGTGCGCAATTCCGCAATGCGCCATTCTATGGGCTTGACGGGGACGACGGCAGCGCCTAGCCTGCATGCATGATCGAATTCAACCTGTCACCGTTCGAAGCGCGCGTTCTGGGCGTGCTGGCGGAAAAGGAATTCCTCACGCCGGACATCTATCCGCTGTCGCTCAACGCGGCGGTGAATGCATGCAACCAGTTGTCCAACCGTGAACCGGTAATGTCGCTGTCGGAAGAATCGGTCGCCGCGTGCCTCAAGCGCCTGCAGGACAACCACCTCGCGCAGACCTACTATCCGGCCGGCAGCCGCGTGGCCAAGTACCAGCACTTGATGCGCGATGTCCTCTCGCTGGACGATGCCGCGCTCTCGGTGATCACGCTTCTGCTGCTGCGCGGGGCGCAGACCTGCGGTGAATTGCGCGGCCGCACCACGCGCATGTATCCGTTCGCCTCGGTCGACAGCGTGGAACGCACGCTCAATGACCTTGCCCGAGCGGAAAAGCCGCTGGTCATGCAGTTGCCGCGCGCACCGGGCACCAAGGAGGCGCGCTGGGCCCACCTGCTTTCAGGTGAACTGGCGGTCGATCGCCAGGCGATCGCCACCGGCATGGGCGGGGGCGGCGCGAACCTGGTGGAAGGCAACAGCGAAGACCGTGTGGCACAGCTGGAGCAGGACGTTGCGCAATTGCGGCGCGAAGTCGCCCATCTGGCCGAGGAACTGGCGCGCTTCAAGGCGCAGTTCTAGACGTCGCACTCGCGCAACGAATCGCTCTTCAAACACCAGAAAGGACGCGGCGTTCAGGGCAAAATTGCCCCAAACGCCGCGCCAGTCCTGGAGTTTTGCTTTGTTTTTGCGTCAGTTGAAACGGCCGCCGCGCGGGGATTCGTAGCGTGCGCGCGTGTAGAGCACGCCCTGCCCGCCCTGTCCCGACTCGCGCAGACGGAATCCGCCGCGATCCTGCTCCACGTCATAGCGGTAATTGCCGAGGATGATCGTGTTGTCGCGGTAATAGCCGCTGATGCGCTGGCCGCCGTCGATCTTGGCAATCACCACGCCGTCCGAAAAGACCGACAGCTCGATGTTGGACCCGTAGTTGCTGCTGTTCGCGCGGAATTCGCCGACCATGAACGACGGCGGTTCCTCAAAGGTGTTGCGTCCCGCCCAGTTGTCGCGCGGACGATAACCGCTCCAGCTCGATCCCTGCCCGCGAATCTCGATTCGCCACTGCTGGTTCTGCCCGCCGTGGCAATCGGCCTGGATGACGTTGGCGCCATCGTTCGAGCGACCGGCTTCCACGTCGAGGCACTTGCCGCTCGCCACGCTCACGATGCGCGAATAGCCCTGCTCCCAGGGCTCGAAGCGCCAGCGCTGGTTGCCGCCGCCATTCCAGCTGTTCTGCACCACGTCGGCGCCGCTGCGCCGGTCTCCCGCCACGACTTCCATGACCTTGCCGCTGTTCTGCGCGACAAACGCCACTTCGCCGCGGCCCAAGTCGACCACGTCCCACAACTGGTTGTCCTTGCCGTGGCACGTCCACTGGCGCACGTCGCCGCCATCCGCCGTCGAACCGCCGGACACATCGACGCACTTGCTGGTGGCGCGCGAATGGATCAAGCCGGAATAGAGCGAGCGGCCTTGCGGGCGCTGGCCCGCACCCTGCCCCGGCACGGGCACCGGAACCGGCGTCACGTTGCCGGGACGTCCATAGCCACCGGTGCCGGGATATCCACCTGCGCCCGGACTCGCATAGCCCGTGCGCTCAAAGGTCCAGGACTGGTTCTCGCGCCCGTGGCAACTCCACTGGTGGATGTTGGCGCCCGGATCTCGGGAGGCGGCCTCCACGTCAAGGCACTTGCCGCTGTTCACGTTCACAAGCCGGAACGTGCGGTTGCCATCGACGCGCCAGCGCTGCGCGCCGGTGCCGTTCCAGGTGTATTGCTGGACATTCGCGCCGTCATCGCGCGACGCGTTGGCCACGTCGAGGACCTTGCCGGTGGCGCGATTGCGCACAGCGACTTCGCCGTTGCCGAGGTCGACGATGTCCCACTCGGAACGGCCATCGCGGCATTCGCCCTGCGCGACATTGACGCCGTCGCGGCTGCTTTGAAACTGCACTTCCGCACACAGGCGGCTGCCCACATTGACGAGAACGCCGGACTGCGCCACCCGGCCGTTCTGCGCCGATGCCGGTCCGGCCTGGAATGCCGCCACCAGTGCCACCATGAAAATGCGGGTTGTGGAACGCTTCATGTTTTCCCCTCGATCGTCTGATTCGATTTGTCGATGACACCGGCATAACGCCGCACAGCGCTTTCGAGTTTACGGCTGATTCGCGTGTTTGTCGTGCAAAACCAGGTCCGACAATTGCCTCCAGATGGCGATATCGAAAAAGCGCGTGGCCAGGCCCGACGGCGAACACAACACAAAGGCCGCCACGCCCGCGATGCGATCCGGCTGCGGCCCGTATTCGACGGCGTGGCCAAGGGCCGCCTGCGCCGCATTCTTGCTCGTGAACGCCACCCACCGCGGCGCATGGCGCGCGAGCTTGCGCTCCAGGGCCGCCCCATCGAACGCATCCGCCGGCAGTTCGGCGTCGGTGCCCGCGTGGTGTTTGCAAAGGTCGGTGAGGCCGATGCCGAGCCCGAGCAGGTCGCGGTACTCGTGGGGCGCGAAGCGTCTCGGGGTTAAGCCTACGGCATGCAGCGTCGGCCAGAAACGGTTGCCGGGCTTGGCGTAATACGCGCGCGCGGCAGCCGAGGCCTTCGACGGCGCGGTACCGCAAAACACCACTTTCAGATTCGGCGCCAGCAGGTCCGGCACCAGCGGCGCCTGTTTCATTCCTTGCCCGGCGCGACGGACACATCCACCCAGCCGCGCACGCTGTTCACCCAGCCGATGCGACTGGCGCGTGGCAGGTCTTCTCGCGTCAGCACGCGCTCCACCCATTCTCCGCGCGCGACAAACTCCTCGCGCAGGGTGCCGTTGAGCAGACCGCTGGACAGCGGCGGGGTGAGGATCACGCCATCGATCAACAGGGCGAGGTTGGCCCGCGTGAATTCGGTGAGTTCGCCGCGCTCGTTGTAGAGGAGCGTGTCGAAGGCCGCCTGCCCGGGAGGCGCGTGGTGCGCGTAGGTTTCGCGACGCGTGGTCTTGTGGCGCAGGAACTCGTCCGCGCTGGAGACCGCGCTTTCGGCCAGCCGGCAAACGCGTTGCGCCGGCACTGGATCCAGCGCCGCGATTTCCGAGCGCAGGCGGCCATCGCGCGCGCACAACAGGCGCACGCGCCAGGCGCCCTCGGCATGCCGATGCGCCAACGCGGCGAGCGCACTGGACGCGGCCGCGCGGTCGAACACAAAACGGAAATGGCGCGCCGATTTTTCCATGCGCGCCAAGTGGCGCTCGAGCAGCCCATACGCCCCACGCTCCAGCGCCAGCGTTTCCAGCAGCTCGAACGGCCGCGCGGCGCGTGCGGCAAAGCGCGCCTTGTACTGCATCTCCGCCCACTCTCCTTCCACGGTGGAATCGTAGGTGATGCCGCCGCCCACGCCGCAGGTAACGCGCCCGTCGCGGATCCACAGGCTGCGGATGCCGACATTGAAGCAGGCACGCACCTGTCCGCCTTCCGCGGGCGCGACGAATCCGATCGCCCCGCAATAGGCGCCGCGCGGCTGCGCCTCCAGGTCGCGGATTGCACGTATGGCCTCCACCTTTGGCGCACCCGTCACCGAGCCGCAGGGAAACAGCGCGCGGAACACGTCCGGCAGCCCCAGACCCTCGCGCAGCTCGGCATGGATGGTGGACGTCATCTGCCACACCGACGGCAGCGGCTGCAGCGCGAACAGCGCCGCCACCTCCACCGAGTTCGGACGGGCGATGCGCGACAAATCGTTGCGCAGCAGGTCCACGATCATCAGGTTCTCCGCGCGCTCCTTGTCCGAATGCGTGAGCGCCCAGGCGATGCGGTCGTCATCCTCCGGCGTGTCGCCGCGCGGCGCGGTGCCCTTCATCGGCTGCGTGGTCACGTGGCCGCCGTGCAGCGCAAAAAACAGTTCGGGGGACACCGAGGCCAGCGCGCCTTCGCCGGTGTCGATGAACGCGTGATAACCGCCCGGCTGCTGTGCCTGCAGTGCGCGGTGGAACGCCAGCGCATCGCCCTCAAACCCCGCGCGAAGCCGCGAGGTGAAGTTCACTTGATAAAAGCGGCCCTCACGGATGTCGGCGCGGATTGAGTCGATGCACTCGCGGTACCGCGGGTAGGGTGTGTCCCCTTCCCACGCCCCAACCTCGAACCGCGCCGCATGCGCAGAAATCGGCTGCGAGCCGACCGACCCGGGCGCGAACTCGGCAAACCAGGCGAGCGGTGTCTCCGCGCCATCCTTCACCGCCAGCGCGGCGTCGAATGCGGGCGCCGCCTCGTGCGCGACAAACCCGACGCACCAGTGCCCGCGCCGTGCGGCGGCTTCCACCGCGCCGATCACGGCAGACACCTCGGCGGGCGCGTGCGCCACGTGCACTGCCACGGGCTGCGAAAACGAACGGCACATGCGCTCCGCGGGGGTCAGCGTCGCCAGTTCCGGAAAGTCGATTTCGCAGCGCACGGGGGTCATCGGGAACCGATGTTAATCGATGCGCGGTGCGCCTCGGCGTCATAATCGCTTCCTGATCCACCCTTTGAATGGCGGCGGCATGGAATCCCTGTTTCCCTTGGGCTGGCAACACTACCTGGCGGGCGGACTGCTGATCGGCGCAGGCGTCAGCTTTCTGTTCGCGACCACCGGGCTGATCGGCGGCATGAGCACGTTCTTCACCTCCACGCTGTCGTGGGTTTCGGGTGCCGCGCATTTCAGGCAGGAAAAATTCACCAACTCGCGGACGTGGCGACTGGCCTATGCCGGGGGCCTGATCGCCGGCGCAGCGATCTGGTGGTGGACCGCCGGGCGGCCCGGTCCCGCTGCCGGCCTCCCGGGCTGGCAATTGGCGCTCGGTGGATTCATTGCCGGCTTTGGCGCGCGATTGTCCAATGGGTGCACGTCCGGCCACGGGATTTGCGGCATGGCCTCGCTCCAGTTGCCCTCGATCCTGGCCGTGGTGATCTTCCTCGCGACGGCCATGCTCAGTTCACGTGCGGTCCAGTGGCTGGGAGGCGCCTGATGCGATACCTCATGGTGGTGTTTTCCGGCGCTCTGTTCGGTTTCGGGCTCGCGCTGTCGACGATGGTGCAGCCGGCCGTGGTGCTTTCATTCCTGCGTTGGAGCGACATGGGGCTCCTGCTCGTGCTCGGCGGCGCGGTGACGGTGACGTTCATCGCCTACCGGCTCGCTCCGCGGGTGTTGGCGAAGCCCGTGTTCGGCGATGCGTTCCAGTCCCACCCGTCCGCAATGAACGCACGCACCCTCGGCGGCGCCGCGATCTTCGGTATCGGCTGGGGGATTTCGGGCGTGTGCCCGGGACCCGCCATTGCGGGACTGGGAACGGGAAACTGGAGTCTGCTGATCGCCCTGGCGGGCTTGTTTGCAGGCGCCTATGCGCAAGGC
>CAZTYC010000172.1:0-5944 GCA_964617435.1 uncultured Burkholderiales bacterium | reverse complement strand
GGGGACCGGGGTGTGGGCCGGACACGCCCACTGGCAGTCGACGACCTTGTGGAAATAATCCGGTTGCAGGGTGTCCGTGGCCTTCAATCGAGCCTCCTCGATGCCGCGCGGCGACGATGCCGCGTCTGCAAGCATCATAGCGGAGGAAGCGTCCCGCAAAGTTTGTTGCGGCGCAATAGATTGCGTGATTTTTGTCCGCAGCGCGCCGCCGGCGGGCTATTCGGCAGGCGCGGGCTGGTCTGCCGGCAGGGTGCGGCGCAAGGAGTAGCTGGGGGACACGCTGATTTGCTTGGCGAACTGCACGTTTTTGGTGGCCGCGTGCATGTACAGGTTGAATCCGCCAAAGTGGGTGGCGGCGTAGTTGTACGCGCCGCCGAGGTCGTATTCCAGGCGATTGACCGCGGAATCAAAGAAGGCCGGCGTCTTGCGGACCAGGTCGTCGCCGGATTCGAAGACGACTTCGCGGCCCGCGAGCGTGCTGCGCTCGGCGACGCCGCCGGCCACGAATTCAGGGTACAGCCGGTCGCGGCATTTTTCGAGGTAGCAGCGGTCGGACATCTGGGCGATGATGTCCGCCGAACCGAGCAGGCTGCCCAGCATGCGCAGCACCGGGTCCTGGATGAGGATGTCCGCCACGCGCTTTTCAAAGCCCGTGAAGTGGATCAGCTCGGACCCCGCCTCGGCGTATTCCGCCAGCCCGACGCGCGACAGGTATCGCGACAGGTACTTGGCGCCGCGCGACACATGCGTGAGGGTGTATTCGGCGCCATTCTCGGCAAAGTCCACCGATTTTTCGCGCAGGTAGCCGATGTCGTGGAACAGCGCGGTGACGACGCCGAGCTGAAACAGGCGGACACCGAGCGGCGGGGTGTCGCGCCGCGAGCGCTCGTAGCCGTCCATGAGCCGCGCCATCGCGAGCGTGACGTCCATGACGTGTTGGATATTGTGATACGAGGTGTCGCAGGCGTGGTAGTCCGGATCCCCGCCCGCATACATGCGGATGACATCGTCGAACGCCGCTTCGACCGGCGCATGTGCGGCGCCCGGGTACAGCAGCCGGTAAAGGCGCGTCACTTCGCGCTGCACGGCGGCCGGGTCCGTGGTCTGGATGCGGTTCGTTACGTCGTAGTCGTTGCGCCGTACCTGCATGTCCGGTATCCATTCATCGTGGATTCGCGTCATTTTGCTCGGTCCACGTCTGGTCGCGCAGTCCGGCCCTCCAAGGGGCACAAGGCCCCGTTCCGAACGGCCAATCCCCCATTCGGAATCGGGGGATTTTGACACCCCCGACCTGGAAAAAGCAATGAAAAATCCCACAAAGACCCCCGATTCAGGGGTGGATGCAAAAACAAAATGGCCGGCGTATAGTTGATTCGCCCGCCGACGGCGCGCGGGCCAGCTTGGAGGAGCCCTGCCATGCAAATGGAGTCTGTCGAAACCATACAGCGGCGCATCATCGAGCTTCGCACCGAACACCGCGATCTCGATTTGGCGATCGAATCCCTCACCTCCCACCCCAGCCACGACGAACTGCAACTCAAGCGGCTCAAGAAGCGAAAGTTGATGCTCAAGGATCAGGTCAATTACCTGGAAAGCCAGTTGACCCCTGATATTCCGGCGTAACCGCCGGACACGGTTTGGCACCGGTTCATACTCGGGCCGCACCAATGAGTTGCGGAATCGGCGGATAATTGACCTTTTGGTCAGTGCCGACATTCCGCACAATGAATAAAGCATTTGTTGCCGTTGCCGCCGTCGTCGCGGTTGCCGGATCCTTGGGCGCCGGATTTTGGATGGGCCGCAGCTCCTCGCCGGCCCCAGCCACCGTTCCCCAGGGCGCCGCCGCCAAGCCTGCACCGGGCGGTCCTGCCGGTACCCTGGTCGAGGTGGCGCGCGCCAAGACCACCGTGCTGCCCGGCACGATCACCGCCATCGGCACGCTGAGGTCGGACGAGTCCGTGTCGATCCGCCCGGAAGTGTCGGGGCGCATCAGCGAGATCCTGTTCCGCGAAGGCCAGGCGATTGAACAGGGGGCCATCATGGTCCGGCTCGATGCCGCCGTGCAGCGCGCGGAAGCGCAGCAGGCGGAAGCCAACCTGGCGCTGGCGAAAAGCCGGCTCGAGCGCGCGCGCGACTTGTTCTCCAAGAACTTCATCTCGGCTCAGGCCCGCGACGAGGCGGAAAGCAATTTCAAGGTGGCGCAGGCCGCCTACGACCTGTCCGCCGCGCGCCTGACCAAACTGGAAGTCCGCGCGCCGTTCTCTGGCATCGTGGGACTGCGGCAGGTCAGCGCGGGGGACTACATCAAGGACGGGCAGGATGTCGCCAATCTGGAAGGCATCGATCCGTTGAAAGTGGACTTCCGCGTCCCGGAGATCTACCTCAAAAAAGTCACGGTGAACCAGAACCTGCAGATCACGCTCGACGCGTTGCCGGACACGGTGTTCGCCGGCCGGGTCTATGCCATCAACCCGTTGGTCGATGCCGGCGGCCGCGCGATTGTCGTGCGCGCAATCGTGAAGAACGCCGGCCAGCGCTTGCGGCCCGGCATGTTTGCGCGCGTCCGCCTGCTGACCGAGGAGAAGAAGGAAACCCTCACCCTGCCGGAGCAATCCATTGTGCCCGCGGGAGACGAATTCTTTGTCTTCCGGGTCATCGACGGCCGCGCGGTCCGCACCAAGGTCGACATCGGCCTGCGCGCGGAGGGCCTGGTGGAAATCACCAGCGGCCTAAAGACCGATGAAATGGTGGTCACTGCCGGCCAGATCAAGATCCGCGACGGCGCGCCGGTAAAAGTTGCCGGCGAAGGCGGCGCCCCCGCGACTGCGACGACCGCGGCCGGCGATCCGCCCGCCGCCAAGGACAAGTCCGGCTCACCCGCGACGAAGTCCTGAGGCCCGCGCGCCATGCAACTGTCCGACTTCTGCATCCGCCGTCCCGTTTTCGCGACGGTCCTTTCGCTCGCGATCATGCTCGTCGGACTGATCGCCTACTCGCGCCTGCCGGTGCGCGAACTGCCCAAGATCGACGAGCCCATCGTCACCGTGACGACGACCTACCGCGGCGCCTCGGCGGACGTGATGGAAAGCCAGGTCACCAAGACGCTGGAGGATTCGCTGTCCGGCATCGAGGGCGTGGACGTCATGACCTCCTCCTCGCGCGCCGAGAACTCCGACATCACCGTGCGCTTCAAGCTCACGCGCGACCCGGATTCGGCCGCCGCCGACGTCCGCGACAAGGTGGCGCGCGTGCGCGGCCGCCTTCCGCAAGGCATCGACGAGCCGATCATCGCCAAGACCGAGGCCGATGCGTTCCCGATCATGTTCATCGCCTTTGCAAGCGACAAGCACTCGCGCCTCGAGACCTCGGATTACGCCAACCTCAACATCCGCCCGCGCCTGGCCACGCTGCCGGGGGCCGCGGACGTCCGCATCTTTGGCGAGCGCAAGACCTCGATGCGCATCTGGCTCGACCGCGGCAAGCTGGCCGCCTACAAGCTCACCGTGGCGGAAGTCGAAGACGCGATCCGGCGGCAGAACGCGGAGATCCCGGCGGGCCGCATCGAAAGTTCGCGGCGCGAGTTCAACGTGCTTTCGCAGACCGACCTGGCGACCCCGGAGGAATTCGGCGCCATCGTGATCCGCGATGCCGGCGGCTACCCGGTGCGCATCCGCGATGTGGCGCGCGTGGAGATGGCGGCGCAGTCGGAGCGACTCATCGCCCGCTTCATGGGCAAGCCGGCGGTCTCGCTCGGCGTGGTACGGCAATCCACCGCCAACACGCTGGACCTGGCACTGGCGGTGCGCAAGGAAATTGTCGAAATCAACAAGTCGCTTCCGGACGGCATGAAGCTCACCTTGTCCTACGACTCCTCGGTGTTCATCGAGGAATCGACCAAGAACGTGTTCCGCACCGTGGTCGAGGCCATCCTGCTGGTGGCCCTGGTGATCTTCCTGTTCCTGCGCAGCGTGCGCGCCACGCTGATCCCGCTGGTGACGATTCCCATTTCGCTCATCGGCACCTTCACCCTCCTGTACGCCGCCGGCTTCACGATCAACGTGCTGACGCTGTTGGCGATGGTGCTGGCCATCGGCCTGGTGGTGGACGACGCCATCGTGGTCCTGGAAAACATCCACCGGCATATCGAGGAAGGCTTGAAGCCGTTCGACGCGGCGCTCAAGGGCGCCAAGGAAATCGGCTTCGCGATCGTCGCGATGACGATCACCCTCGCCGCGGTCTACGCCCCCCTCGCCTTCGGGCAGACGCGCACCGACCGGCTGTTCATCGAGTTCGCGCTGGCCCTGGCGGGCGCGGTGGTGGTGTCCGGCTTTGTGGCGCTGACCTTGTCGCCCATGATGTGCTCGAAGTTGCTCAAGCACGAGCCCAAGCACGGCCGCATCTACAATGCCGTGGAGGCCGGATTCACGTGGATCAATTCCGCCTACCGGCGCGCGCTGGAAGTGGTGCTCGCGCGGCGCTGGATCGCCGCGGTCATTTGGCTGGTGTTTGCCGCCATCTCCGTGCCGCTGTACCTGACGATCAAGTCAGAGCTTGCGCCGCTGGAGGATCGCGGCGCCATCTTCGGCCCGATTTCCGCGCCGGAGGGCTCGACGGTAGATTACACCGCGTTCTACGGCGAACAGATGGAAAAGATCTACGCGAGCGTGCCGGAACATACGCGCTATTTCGTCAACGCGGGCAATCCGACGCCCGACGCCGGCTTCTCGATCATCATTCTCAAGCCGTGGGCCGAGCGCAAGCGCTCCACCATGCAGGTTGCCGATGAAATCCGGCCGAAGATGCGGGCGATCCCCGGGATCAACACCTTCCCGCTGGTGCCCTCCACTTTCGGCGGGCGTGGCAAGCCGCTGGAATTCGTGCTCATGACCCAGGACTCCTACCCGGACCTGGCGCGCATGGTCGAGCGCATCACCGAGGAAGCGCGCAAGTCGCCCGCGCTGCAAAACATCGATTCGGACCTGCGTCTCAACCAGCCGGAGCTGCGCGTGACCGTGAACCGCGACAAGCTCGCGGACCTCGGCGTGCCGGTCGACACCGTGGGGCGGACCATGGAGACCATGCTCGGCGGGCGCGTGGTGACGCGCTTCAAGAAGGGCGGGGAGCAATATGACGTGATCGTGCAGGTGGCGGCGCAGGATCGCGCGTCACCGCAGGACATCTCCGACATTTACGTGCGCTCGCGCAGCGGCGACATGGTGCCGCTGTCCAATGTCACCGCCCTGCGCGAGGGCGTGTCGCCGAAGAACCTGAACCACTTCAACCGCATGCGCGCGGCCACCGTCAACGCGGAGATCGCGTCCGGCTACAGTTTGGGCGACGGCCTCAAGGCCATGGAGGCCGCGGCGGCCAAGGTGCTGCCCGGCGTGCTGACCGACGTGTCCGGGCAGACGCGCGAGTTCAAGGAGGGCGCATCCACCCTGCTCGTCACGTTCGCACTGGCGCTCGCATTCATTTACCTGGTGCTGGCGGCGCAATTCGAAAGTTTTGCCGATCCGTTCATCATCATGCTCACCGTGCCGCTGTCCATCGCCGGCGCGTTGCTGGCGTTATCGCTGACGGGGAATTCGCTCAACGTGTTTTCCAAGATCGGCCTGATCACGGCACAGGACGAGGTGAAGTGACGGGATGCGGACGGGTGTCGTCACCTCGGTCATCCTTCACGCCGCGCTGCTGATCATTGCGCTGGTGGGCCTCGGCTCGGCCAAGCCGCTGGAGCCCGAAGTGGTCGAGTCGATCGCGGTCGACCTGGTGCCGATCACCGACATCACAAATATCCGTGCCGGTTCGCTCGACAGCAAGATCGTCGAGACCGACACACCGGCGCTCGACGAATCCGACAAGCCGGCTGAGCTGGCGCAAAAAACCGGCAACACCACCGAAGACCAGGTGACGCCGGAAGAGACAAACAAGTCGACGCCGGCGC
>CAZTYC010000171.1:5664-5962 GCA_964617435.1 uncultured Burkholderiales bacterium | reverse complement strand
GCTGGAATGGACCGAGATCATCATCATCTTCGTGCCGATCTTCCTGCCGCTGCTGGCGCACTTCAACATCGACCCGATGCTGTGGGGCGTGATGGTGTTCGTCAACCTGCAGGCTGCGTTCCTCTCGCCGCCGGTGGCGATGTCCGCGTTCTACCTGAAGGGGGTTTCGCCCCCGCACGTGACGCTCAACCAGATCTTTGCGGGCATGATGCCCTACATGCTCATCGTGATCCTCTGCCTGGTGATCATGTACATCTGGCCGGGCATGACGCTGTGGCTGCCGAACTACCTGTATGGC
>CAZTYC010000171.1:3062-5654 GCA_964617435.1 uncultured Burkholderiales bacterium | reverse complement strand
CCTGATCACGCGCGCGATTTTTCCGGACGTCGCCGCACGGTTGGGCGAACATTTCCGCGTCGACCACAACGTCGAGGACACCATCATGTCGGCCGACGCCCAGCGCGCGCGCGCGCAGGGCTGCAACGGTGTGCTGGCGTGCCTGACCGAGCGCTTCGATGCCGCATTCTTCGACGCCTGCCCGACGGTCAGGGTGGTCAGCAACATCGCGGTGGGCTACAACAACGTCGACGTCGCGGAGGCGACGAAACGCGGCGTGATGGTCACCAACACGCCGGGCGTCCTCGACGACACCACGGCGGACCTGACCTTCGCCCTGCTCATGGCCGCCGCGCGGCGCATCACCGAGACCGAGCGCCGCCTGCGCGGCGGCGAGTGGCGCAAGGGGTTTGCCGTCGAGCAGTGGCTGGGCACCGACGTGCACCACGCAAGCCTGGGCATCATCGGCATGGGCCGCATCGGCCGCACCATCGCCCGGCGCGCCAGCGGCTTCGACATGACGGTGCGCTACTGCAACCGCACGCGACTCGACGCGGCCACCGAGCGGTCGCTCAACGCCACCTACGGCACCAAGGAGGAGGTGCTGTCGACGTCCGATTTCGTGGTGGTGATGGTGCCGTATTCGCCGGCCACGCACCACCTGATCGGCGCGGCGGAACTGGCGCTGATGAAGCCGTCCGCCATTTTCATCAACACCGCGCGCGGCGGCGTGGTGGACGATGCGGCGCTGGTGGAGGCGCTCAAGACAAGGCGCATCGCGGGCGCCGGGCTCGATGTGTTCGAGGGCGAGCCGGCCCTGCATCCGGGATTCCTCGCGCTCGACAACGTTGCGATGACGCCGCATATCGGCAGCGCCACGCGCGCGACGCGGCTGGGCATGGCGGAACTGGCGGCCGCCAACCTCACCGCCGCGCTGCGCGGCGAGGTGCCGCCGAACCTGGTCAATTGATGAGCAATGAACCGGCAGCGGACGCCGGGGGCGCCCCCCGGTGCGCGCGAGTGCCTGGCTTGCCGGTCCAGTCCGGCGCGCGGGCTCTGCGGCCGTTGCGCGTGAAGAAATGATGGAACCACACAGGGAGTCACACACATGAAACTTGCATTCCTGGGCCTGGGCGTCATGGGGTATCCCATGGCCGGGCATCTTCAGGCCAAGGGCCATTCGGTCACGGTGTACAACCGCACCACCGCCAAGGCCGAGGCCTGGGCGAAGCAGCATGGTGGCGCGTTTTCGGCGGATATCGCCGGCGCGGTCGCCGGTGCCCAGATGGTGATGATGTGCGTGGGCAACGACAACGACCTGATGGAAGTCGGGCAGATCGCGCTGGCCGCGATGCCGGCCGGCACGGTGCTGATCGACCACACCACGGCCTCGGCGGACGCCGCCCGCACGCTCAACCGGATGGCGGCGGCAAAGGGCATCGGCTTCATCGACGCCCCGGTGTCCGGCGGACAGGCGGGCGCCGTCAACGGCCAGCTCACCGTCATGTGCGGGGGCGATGCCGCGGTGTTCGACCGCGCCAAGCCGGTCATGGATTGCTACGCCAAGGCCACCACGCTGCTCGGGCCTTCCGGCGCCGGGCAGTTGACCAAGATGGTGAACCAGATCTGCATTGCCGGCCTGGTGCAGGCGCTTTCCGAAGGCCTCGCGTTCGCGGAGAAAGCCGGGCTGGACGGCAACCAGGTCCTCGATGTCATTTCCAAGGGCGCGGCGCAATCCTGGCAGATGGAAAACCGCGGGCGCACGATGCTCAAGCGCGAGTTCAACTTCGGGTTCGCGGTGGACTGGATGCGCAAGGACCTCGGCATCGTGCTCGAAGAGGCGCGGCGCAACGGCGCGCGCGTGCCGGTGACCGCGCTGGTCGACCAGTTTTACGGCGATGTCCAGAAGGCCGGGGGCAACCGGTTTGACACATCCTCCCTGATTACGAGACTATGAGTCTTTGGCGGGCCGTGGTCCCGCGCTTTTGAGGCATAAATGATCAAGCTTTACTATTCCCCCGGCGCCTGCTCCCTGGCCCCCCACATTGTCCTGGAGGAACTGGGGATTGCCTACGATTCCGTGCTGGTGTCCCTGAAGGACGGCGAGCACAAGAAGGCCGATTTCCTGAAGGTCAACCCGAAGGCGCGCGTGCCCGTGCTGAACGTGGACGGCAAGATCATGACCGAGTGCGTGGCGATCCTCACGTATCTCGGCGGCGGTTTTGCCGACCGTGGCCTGTGGCCCAAGGACACGTGGCGCCAGTGCGAGGCGATCTCGCTCATGAGCTGGCTCTCGAACACGGTGCACGTGGCGTTTGCGGGCATCTTCCGGCCGGAACGCTATGCCGAGGACGCGACCGTGCACGCGCAGCTCAAGTCCACCGCGCTGGCCAACGTGGAGAGGTACTTCGCCGACATCGAAAAACTGCTCACCGGCAAGACCTTTGCCCTGGGCGGCCAGTACACGGTGGTTGACCCGTTCTTCCTGGTGTTCTACCGCTGGGGCCACCGCATCGGCCTGCCGATGAAGGAGCGCTATCCGGTCTGGACCCGGCACGCCCAGCGCGTGGCATCGCGCCCGACGGTCAAGCGCGTGTTCGAGGCCGAAGGCAT
>CAZTYC010000171.1:0-2962 GCA_964617435.1 uncultured Burkholderiales bacterium | reverse complement strand
GCCCCGTGCAGGACGCCCACGCGCACCACATGCACGCTGCACTGCGCGTTGGCCGTCACGCTCGAGGCGGTCGACCGCCACCAGGCCATGGTGGCGTCGCCGGGCGCCGGGGCGCCGATGACGATCAGGTTCACGTGATTGGCGGCCGCGAATTCCAGGATCGATTCGGCCGGCGTGATGGACTCGATCACGTGCAGGGTCACGCGTTCGGCGGGCAGGCCCATCGGCTCGATCCAGTTCTTCAGGCGCACTTTGTGGATCAACTGCATGCCCGACGGGCTCGTTTCAACATGCCGTGCCTCTTCCAGTGAGGCCGGCCGCACCACGGAAAGGCAGATCAGCCGGAACTCGAGGTTGAGCGAGGCCATCTGCCGCGTGGTCCATTGCAGCGCGGCATGGCGCGGGTCCTCCGGGTGCGAGGTGTCGATGGCCACCATGATCACCGGCGCGCGCTCGAGCAGCACGCGCGGCTTGGCGGGCATGGGGCGGCGGTCCTCGCGCGAGCGCATCCACAGCTTGAACTGCGTGACGAAGCCGGGGCGTTCCACGCGCGCGGCGCGCGGCGTGAGCGGCACCTGGTCCGGATGGCGCAGGTCGAACGCGATGTGCGCGGCACTCTGGTAGCGCACCGCGGGATCGGGCTCAAGGCAGCGCAGGATGACCTCCTGCAGCCACGGCGGCAGGCTGGGCACGCGCGCGCGCGGCGGGATTACCGCCGCCCACAAGCGGTTGCGCATGGCCTGCTGCGAATCCGGCGCGCCGAACGGCAGGCGGTTGGTGGCCAGCTGGTAGATCACCACGCCGAGCGCGAACAGGTCCCCGCGCGGATCGTCCCGCGAGCCGCCGAGCTGCTCCGGCGACACGTACGGCGCCGAGCCGGCCAGGAAGCGGCGCTCCTCCGACAACAGGTCCGGCAGGTGTGCGTGATGCGCGAAGCCGAGGTCCAGCAGCACCGCGCTGCCGTCGCCGCGCAACATGACGTTGGCCGGCTTGAAATCGTGGTGGATGACATCCTGCTGGTGCAGCGCGTGCACGGCATCGGCCAGCGCCGCGCCGATCGCCACCACGCGCTCGACCGGCAGCGGCGCCTCGCGCGCCACCTCGAGCAGCGAGATTCCCTCGATCCATTCCATCGTCAGGTACGGCACCGTCGCCAGGTCCCCCGCCGCCACGAATCGCGGGATGTGGTGCCCGCTGAGCATGGGCAGGATCATGGCTTCCATCTCGAAGCCGAGGATGCTCTCCGCCGGCTGCCAGGCGCCGACGCGCGGAATCTTCATCAGCATCGGAAAGCCCGGATCCTCTCGCCCTTCGGCCGTGACGTGAAACAGCAGCGCGGTGCCGCCTTCGCCAACCTGCGTGCCGAGGCGAAAGCCGTCGATGAGGTCGCCGGTTTGCGGGGCCGCCGGCCGCGCGTCGACGGAGGCGAAATCAGACGCCACGTTCCACCCGGTAGGCCAGCGCCTCGGGCAGGCCCGCGTCGCGGATGCGCTGCGCGGCCGCGCGGTGGTCGTACGACACGCGGTGGAACACCAGCGAGGGACGCGCGCCGTCGTAGATCGCGAACGCGGCGGCCGGGTTGCGGTCGCGCGGCTGCCCCACCGAGCCGACCAGCGCCACCCACTTGCGGTGGTGCGGCACGGGAATCGGAATGCCCGGCGTCGGCACCAGCAGGCTCATCTTCTGGTCGCGCGTGCCGAAGTACAGCCGCTGCTCGTGCACGTGGCCGCAAAACGCCACGGGGCGCTCTGCCGCCAGCGCGCACTTGCGCGCCGCATCGGCGCTGTCCAGGTAGGGATAGCGCTCCGGCCGGTCCGCCGAGCCGTGCACGAAGCAGCAGTCCTTGTCGCGCTCGACCAGCGGCAGGTTCCTGAGGAACGTGCGCTGCGGCACGGACAGCGCGTGGCGCGCATGCGCGACGCCGGCGCGCGCCATCTCATTGAGGTACGAGGCCTCGCCGTCGATCGCCTCGTCGTGGTTGCCGCGCACCGCCAGCCCGCCGCGCGCCACCGCATCCATCACCACGTCGACGACGCGCGCCGAGTCTGCGCCATACCCGACCAGGTCGCCGAGGAAGACGTAGCGATCCACGCCGCGCGCGCGCACCGCGTCCAGGCAGGCCTCGAGGGCGTGGAAATTGCCGTGAATGTCGGACAGCAGGGCGATGCGCATGGCGGGCTTCGGCGGGGACGTGGCGACCAGTCTAACGGCGCGCAGGGCAGCCCGGGTTGCCATGGATCAACACGGCCTGCGCCAGGGTCGCCATGCCCGATGTCTCGGCACGCCATATTGAAACACCAGCACTGGTGCGCGTTTCCAGCCATTTTCGTCCGGAATCGCCCGCCATTGCTAGTGTTTGGCCGGTTTGTGCTCCCGAAAACACCCGGCGCCGCGCGCGTACAATGCGCGCTCCATGAAACCGGCATCCCCTCCCCGCATCGACCTGTCCGGCGTGCTGCCCGCGGATCGCGCGCGCCTGATCGCCCTGCACCGCAAGGCGCAGGCGGCGCCTGGGCATCGTGACGGAGACGCGGACCCGGCGCTCGCGCAGGCACTGGCCGAGGCGCGCGCGCGGTTTGCGCAACGCGAACTGCGCCGCGCCGCGCTCGCCACACCGGTGTTCGACGATGCGCTGCCCATCGCCGAGCGCCGCCAGGAGATCGCGGCGTTGGTCGCAAAGCACCCGGTGGTGATCGTCTGTGGCGAAACCGGCTCGGTCAAGACCACCCAGCTGCCGAAGATCTGCCTGGAACTCGGCCGCGGCGCGCACGGCATGATCGGCTGCACGCAGCCGCGCCGCATCGCCGCGCGCTCGCTGGCGACGCGGCTGACCCGCGAACTCGGCGCCGCAGGGCAGCACGCGGTCGGCTACAAGATCCGCTTCAACGACCACACCGACGACAACACCTTCGTCAAGGTGATGACCGACGGCATCCTGCTCGCGGAGACCCACGGCGACCGC
>CAZTYC010000170.1:3280-6039 GCA_964617435.1 uncultured Burkholderiales bacterium | reverse complement strand
CCGTTCAACATCGCCACCAGCGTCATCTTGATCACCGCACAGCGCCTGGCGCGCCGGCTGTGCTCGTGCAAGCGCCCTGTCGACCTGCCCAAGGAGGTCCTGCTGCGCGCCGGATTCCGGGAGGAGGAGCTGGACGGCACGTGGCAGCCGTACGGCGCCGTCGGATGCGACATATGCAAGAATAGCGGCTACAAGGGACGCGCCGGGATTTATGAGGTGATGCCCATTTCCGAGGAAATGCAGCGCATCATCATGAAGAACGGGACCTCGATCGATATCGCCGATCAGGCCCGCAAGGAAGGGGTGTCCGATTTGCGGCGCTCCGGGCTTCGCAAGGTTCGCGCGGGCTTGACCTCCCTGGAGGAAGTCGAGTCCGTGACGAACGAGTGACATGAATTCGGAACGCCGGACACGATCCGGCCAAGGAGTCTGACATGGCGGCGACAGCAGGTAGTCCGGGAAAAGGCGGCAAGGAAGCGGCCAAGCTGTTCAACTTCGCCTGGGAAGGCAAGGACAAGTCCGGAAAGATCGTCAAGGGCGAGATGCGGGCGTCCGGCGAAAATATCGTGGCGTCGACGCTGCGCCGCCAGGGCATCGCCAATCCCAAGATCAAGAAATTGCGCTCGGGCGGCGGCAAGAAGGTAACCCAGCAGGACATCACTTTTTTCACTCGGCAACTCGCCACGATGATGAAGGCCGGCGTGCCATTGCTGCAGGCGTTCGACATCGTCGCCAAGGGGCATTCGAATCCGTCGGTCACGCGATTGCTGCTTGAAATCAAGACCGAGGTCGAGACCGGCAGCAGCCTCGGCCAGGCGTTCCGCAAGTACCCCATCTATTTCGACAACCTGTATTGCAATCTCGTGACCGCCGGCGAACAGGCCGGTATTCTCGAGTCCCTGCTTGACCGCCTGGCCACCTACCAGGAGAAGATCCTGGCCATCAAGGGCAAGATCAAGAAGGCGCTGTTTTACCCGGTGTCGATCCTCGTCGTGGCATTCATCGTCACCGCGGTGATCATGATCTTCGTGATTCCGCAGTTCAAGGACCTGTTCAAGAGCTTTGGCGCCGACCTTCCCGCGCCGACCCTGTTCGTGATGTCGCTTTCGGACGGCTTCGTCAAGTATTGGTACATCATCTTCGGCGGCCTTGGCCTGGCGATCTGGACCTTCCTCAATTCGCTCAAGCGGTCGGAAAAAATGCAGGAGACCATGGACCGCCTGATGCTCAAGGCGCCGGTCTTCGGGGACTTGGTGCGCAAGGCGACGATCGCGCGATGGACGCGCACGTTGTCCACGATGTTTGCGGCGGGCGTGCCGCTGGTCGAGGCGCTGGAATCGGTCGCGGGCGCGGCGGGCAATCGCGTGTATTACCAGGCCACCAAGAAGATCCAGCAGGAGGTGAGCACCGGCACCAGCCTGACGGTGTCGATGCAGAACAGCGGGGTGTTCCCGAGCATGGTCGTGCAAATGTGCTCCATCGGCGAGGAGTCCGGTTCGCTGGACGGCATGCTGGGCAAGGTGGCGGATTTCTTCGAGCGCGAGGTGGACGATGCCGTGGACGCGCTCTCGAGCCTGATGGAGCCGCTGATCATGGCGATCCTCGGTGTTCTGATCGGCGGCCTGGTGGTGGCCATGTACCTGCCGATCTTCAAGATGGGCCAGGCAGTTGCGTGACGTCGCGGGACCGCACGCCAGCGGATCGATTGGGCCGCAACCGGCACGAAGGTCGGTAGCGCCAATTGATTGACACTTTTTTCGAGACGCTCAAGGCTTCCCCCGCCTTTTTCATCGTCGTCGTCGGCCTCAACGCGCTCGTAGTGGGCAGCTTCCTCAATGTCGTGATCCATCGGCTGCCCAAGATGATGGAACGCGACTGGAAAACGCAGTGCGAGGAGTTCCTGTTTCCGGACAAGCCGCAGCCGGCGGACGCGTCGCCGCGCTACAACCTGGTCGTTCCGCGTTCCGCGTGCCCGTCGTGCAACCGGCAGATCGCCGCGGTGGAAAACATTCCGATCCTCAGTTATCTCGCACTGCGCGGACGATGCCGTGGCTGCGGCGCAAGGATCAGCGCGCGCTATCCCGCGGTGGAGGCCCTGACGGCCCTGCTGTCGATTGTGGCGGCCACCCATTTCGGCGTGACGGCGGCCACCCTGTTTGCATTGCTGCTGGTTTGGTCGCTGATCGCATTGGCGTTCATCGACGCCGACACCACGCTGCTGCCCGATGACATCACGCTGCCCCTGCTGTGGCTCGGTTTGATGGTCAATGTGTTCGGGGTCTTCACCACGCTCCAATCCGCGGTCATCGGCGCGGCGGCCGGTTATCTGATCCTGTGGTCGGTGTTCTGGGTGTTCAAGCTCATCACCGGCAAGGATGGCATGGGGTACGGCGACTTCAAGTTGCTGGCCGCGCTCGGCGCCTGGCTCGGGTGGCAACTGTTGCCGGTCATCATCCTGCTGTCTGCTGCGGTCGGCGCGCTGGTGGGCATCCTGGGAATCCTCTTCATGGGCAGGGAAAAGGGTGCGAAGCTGCCTTTCGGCCCCTACCTGGCGGCGGCCGGTTTCATCGCGCTGTTGTGGGGAAAGCAACTTACCACCTGGTACCTGGGCCGCATGCCCTGATGCACGCCCCGGAGTCAAGGCGGGTGGCGGGGTTGACCGGCGGCGCCGGGTGCGGAAAGTCCGTCGTGGCCGCCCTTTTCGCGGAATTGGGCGCGCGGGTCGTCGATGCCGACCGGATTTCGCATGAGCTCACCGG
>CAZTYC010000170.1:0-3180 GCA_964617435.1 uncultured Burkholderiales bacterium | reverse complement strand
ATCGACGGGCTGCTCGCGGCGCAGGTGCCGCGCGCGGTTCGCCTGCAACTGGCGGAGTCCGTGTTGTCCAATGTGGGCGACGTGGCGAGCTTGCGTCCGGCGGTGGCCGCCCTCTTTCAGCGATGGGCCGGCACGTCCTGGGCCGATTTGTAAAGGCTTCGCCAATCGGTCACAATTCGGCCTGCCCGGACGCCACCCACGTGATTACCTACGAGTACCCCCTGAACGAACGCGTGCGCACGCTGTTGCGCCTGGAAGATTTGTTCGACCGGGTCGAGTTCTTCCGCGTCCAGGATTCGCCGCAGGATCACCATGCCGCGCTGGCGACGCTGTTCGAGGTGTTGGAGGTGGCGAGCCGCGGGGATCTGAAGTCCGACTTGCTGCAGGAGCTTGACCGGCAGCGGCTTTTTCTGGAGGCGCTGCGCAGCAACCCAGCCATTTCCGAGGAAAAACTCGATGCCGTGGTGGCGGAGATCGAGACGAGTTTTTCCGACCTGCTCGCCGCGGCCGGTAAGACCGGCCAGCATCTTCGCGAGAACGAATGGCTGATGACCATCAAGCAGCGGGCCGCGATTCCCGGCGGGACCTGCGAGTTCGACCTGCCCTCGTTCCATCACTGGCTGCATCGCAACGGCGACGCGCGGCGCGTGGACCTCGATGAATGGCTGCGTCCCTTCCTGCCGGTGGCGAGCGCCTTGCGCATCGTATTGCGCGTGCTGCGCGAAAGCGGCAAGTCCGTGGCGCTCATCGCCTATGGCGGGCTGTTCCAGCAGATGCCGATGGAACGGTCCGCGCACATGCTCAGGCTGACCCTGTCGCGCGAGCTGCCCTGCGTTCCGGAGATCAGCGCCAACAAATACGCGCTCAATATCCGGTTCATCCTTCCCGGGAGCGTGCAGCGGACCAAGCTGCACGAGGCTGATATCGAGTTCGAGCTGACCTACTGCAACCTGTGAGGTCCGGATGAATCGCCCCCCTCGCGTGGCCTGCCCGACGTGTTCAACGGTGGGCCCCTATTTGCCGACCAATCCGTTCCGCCCGTTTTGCAGCGAACGATGCAAGCTCATCGACCTCGGTGCCTGGGCCGAGGAGCGCTACCGGATTGCCGGCGCAAATGCCGGAGCCCCGCCTCCGGAAGACGGCGACACCGAGCGCGGCCCCGCCGTCAACTGACGCGCTGTACGCGCCTTGCCTTGCCACGGTTTCCGCCGGTGGGCTAAAATGATGGATTGACGCAGGGCGGCCTGCGCGCGGTTTGTGCGGCGCACCGGTACCGGAACTCGTTGATTTGGATGGAATTTCTTTAGGCGTTGCCCCGCGCGGCGGGGCAACGAGCGGTCGGCGCGTTTTGGCTGCGCGAGTAATTCAGGAGATGGCCGGCGAGCGATCGCCAGCGGCCGTTTCAGGGTAAACCAAGGGCGGAACAACCAGCATGAAAAACAAGACGGTGATCGAACGAATCCTCGCGGCAGTCCTTTTGCTGTGGGCTGCACTGCCGGCCTTTGCCGCGTACGACGTCAATATCCCGCCGCCCGCCACGCCGGTGTCGGCGCAGATCTACGGGTTGCACATGTACATCCTGTGGATCTGCGTGGTGATCTTCGTCGTGGTGTTCGGGGCGATGTTCTACTCGATCTTCAAATTCCGGAAATCGCAGGGCGCCAAGCCGGACGTGAATTTCCACGAGAGCACGCTCATCGAGATCATCTGGACGGTGATCCCGTTCATCATCCTGATCGCCATCGCGATCCCGGCGGCGCGCGCGGTCCTGGACATGAAGGACGCGTCGCATCCCGACGTCACCATCAAGGTCACGGCCTTCCAATGGGGCTGGCGATATGACTACAGCGCCGAGGATGTCGGCTTCTATTCCTACCTCAAGACGCCGTGGAGCCAGATCGGCCAGCCGGGCGTGACGCCCGCCGAGGACCGCAAGCAGAACCCCGATTACCTGCTCGAGGTCGACAACGAGTTGATCGTGCCGGTCAACAAGCGCGTGCGCCTGCTGGTCACTTCCGTTGACGTCATCCACGGCTGGTATGTGCCGCAACTCGGTATCAACCAGTACGGGATCCCCGGCTTCATCAAGGATGCCTGGTTCAAGGCCGAGAAGACCGGCGTCTTCAAGGGCCAGTGCAGCCAGATCTGCGGAAAGCTGCACGGCTACATGCCGATCACGGTCCGCGTCGTCACCGAGGCCGAATACGCCAAGTGGATGGCCGATGCCAAGACCAAATGGAATACCAAGCCCGCCCCGGTCGCGGTGGCGGCTGCGCCGGAGGAAGACACCGGCAAGAAATACACACTCGACGAGTTGAAGGGCATGGGTGAAAAGGTCTACGCCGCCAATTGCGTGGCGTGCCACCAGGCTACTGGCAAGGGTGCGCCGCCGGCGTTCCCGCCGCTCGCCGGCTCCAAGATCGTGCTCGCCGAACCGGCCAAGCAGATCGACATCGTCTTGAACGGCAAGGCGGGCACCGCCATGCAGCCGTTTGCCGCGCGCCTGTCGAACACCGACCTTGCGGCGGTGATCACCTACACCAAGAACTCGTTCGGCAATGCCTCGGGCCAGGTTGTGCAGCCCGCGGACATCAAGGCCAAGCGCAAGTAAGCGCCGCCACCGAACCCCAGCCGACACCCCAGACAGATCAGGACTCAGGAGAGCAACATGGCCCATGACGCCGCCCACGACCACGGTCACGACCACCACGACCACGGCCCCGGCCCTTGGACGCGCATCTTCACCACGACCAACCACAAGGACATCGGCAGCATGTACCTGTGGTTTGCGTTCTTCATGTTCTTCGTCGGGGGCGCAATGGCCCTAGTGCTGCGCGCGGAATTGTTCGTGCCCGGCCTGCAGGTGGTGCAGCCCGAAGTGTTCAACTCGCTGACCACGGTGCACGCGCTGATCATGATCTTCGGCGCGGTCATGCCGGCGTTTGTCGGGTTCGCCAACTGGCTGATCCCGATGCAGATCGGCGCAGCGGACATGGCGTTCCCGCGCATGAACAACTGGAGCTTCTGGATCATGATCCCGGCCGCGCTCCTGCTGTTCGGTTCCTTCCTCGTGCCCGGCGGCGCCGCCGCGTCGGGCTGGACGCTGTACCCGCCGCTGGTCACCCAGGGCGGCATCGGCACCGACATGACGATCTTCGCGATCCACCTGCTGGGCGCGTC
>CAZTYC010000169.1:0-6109 GCA_964617435.1 uncultured Burkholderiales bacterium | reverse complement strand
CGGCGGCACCAAGCTGTTTTCCGTCTCCGGCCACGTCAACAAGCCGGGCAACTACGAAGTCAGGATGGGGACGCCGTTCGCCAAGCTGCTGGAGATGGCCGGCGGCATGCGCGGCGGGCGAAAGTTGAAGGGCGTCATTCCCGGCGGGTCGTCGATGCCGGTCATCAAGGGCGATCTCATGATGACGCTGGATATGGACTACGACTCGATTGCCAAGGCCGGTTCCATGCTCGGCTCAGGCGCGGTGATCGTCATGGACGAGACTACCTGCATGGTCAAGGCGGCCGAGCGCCTGGCGTATTTCTACTTTGAAGAATCCTGCGGGCAATGCACGCCGTGCCGCGAAGGCACCGGCTGGCTCTATCGCATCATCCATCGCATCGAGCATGGCGAGGGCCGTCAGGAAGACCTGGATCTGCTGCTGAACCTTGCCGACCAGATCCAGGGCAAGACCATCTGTGCGCTGGGGGATGCCGCCGCGATGCCAGTGCGCGCGTTCGTGAAGAATTACCGCGAAGAATTCGAATATCACGTCGTCCACAAGCGCTGCATGGTCGCGCCCGGCGGCTACTCCACGCCGGCCCCGGCGCCCCTTGCAATGGCGGCTGAATAATCATGGTCAATCTGGAAATCGACGGCAAGACGGTTGCGGTGGAAAACGGCGCCACGGTGATGGACGCCGCCACCAAGCTGGGCATCTTCGTGCCGCATTTTTGCTATCACAAGAAGCTCTCGATCGCGGCCAACTGCCGCATGTGCCTGGTGCAGGTGGAAAAGGCGCCGAAGCCGCTGCCCGCCTGCGCGACGCCGGCCACCGAGGGCATGAAGGTGCAAACGGCCTCGGAATACGCCAAGAGCGCGCAAAAGAGCGTGATGGAGTTCCTGCTGATCAACCATCCGCTCGATTGCCCGATCTGCGACCAGGGCGGGGAATGCCAGCTGCAGGACCTCTCCGTGGGATACGGCGGATCGGCCTCGCGCTACAAGGAAGAAAAGCGCGTGGTGTTCCACAAGGACGTCGGCCCGCTGGTGTCCATGCAGGAAATGGCGCGCTGCATCCATTGCACGCGCTGCGTACGCTTCGGCCAGGAAGTCGCGGGCGTGATGGAACTCGGCATGGCTGGGCGCGGCGAGCACTCGGAAATCCTCAGTTTCGTGGGACGTTCGGTCGATTCCGAGTTGTCCGGGAACATGATCGACCTGTGCCCGGTCGGGGCATTGACCAGCAAGCCGTTCCGCTACGCCGCGCGCACCTGGGAACTGGCGCGCCGCAAGTCGGTGGCGCCGCACGATGGCCTCGGCAGCAACCTCATCGTGCAGGTCAAGCAGGACACCGTGATGCGCGTCCTGCCCCTGGAGAATGAGGCGGTCAACGAATGCTGGCTTTCGGACCGCGATCGGTTTTCCTATGAAGGCTTGAACAGCCACGACCGTCTGGCGCGACCGATGATCAAGGTCGGCGGGCAATGGCAGGAGACCGACTGGCACACGGCGATCAGCACCGCGGTTGCCGGCCTCGGCGGAGCGCGGAAGCATCACGGCGCCGAAGCTCTGGCGGCGCTCGCATCGCCCAACTCCACGCTTGAAGAGTTGCACCTGCTGAACCGGCTGATGCGCGGCCTCGGGTCGAACAACATCGACACCCGCCTGCGACAGGCGGATACCAGCGCGGATGGAAAGTTCAGCGGTGCGCGTTGGCTCGGAATGCCGGTGGCCGATATCGGCGCGCTGCAAAGCGTGTTGCTGGTGGGTTCCACGGTGCGCAAGGAGCACCCGCTGGTCGCGGCGCGCCTGCGTGCAGGGGCCAAGAAGGGCCTCTCGCTCAATATCGTGCATGTGGCGGACGACGAGTTGTTGATGAATGTCGCCCAGCGCGCGATCGTCCGGCCCTCGCAAATGGTGGAGAGCCTCGCGGCGATCGCCAAGGCGCTGGCGGAGGCGCGCAACGCGAGCCTGCCGGCAGGTGTGGCGAGCGCGGTCGCGCAAGTCGCCATTTCAGCGGAGGCGCGCGCCATCGCCCAGAATCTGGCGGGCAAGGAACGTGTTGCGGTGCTGGTCGGCAACTACGCCCAGCATCATGCGGACTTCACCACCCTCCACGTGCTGGCGCAGGAAATTGCGCGGCTGGCGGGCGGAAAGCTCGGTTTCCTGGTGGAGTCGGCAAATGCCGTGGGTGCGGCGGTTGTCGGCGCCGAGCCCGGTGCGGAGGGCTATTGCGCCCAAGGCATGGTGTGCAAGCCGCGCAAGGGTTATCTCCTCATGGGGATGGAGCCCGCCGACTGCCACGACCCGGCAGCCACGCTGGCGGCGTTGAAGCAGGCCGATTGCGTGGTCGCGCTGACCGCATATCGCGGCGTGCTGGACGATGTGGCGGATGTGTTGTTGCCCATCACGCCATTTACCGAAACGGCGGGGACGTTCGTGAGCATGGAAGGGCGTGTGCAGTCCTTCAACGGGGTGGTGAAACCGCATGCGGAATCGCGTCCCGGCTGGAAGGTGCTGCGCGTGCTGGGCAATGAATTCGGCGTGGCCGGCTTCGACCAGGAGGACGTCGAGCAGGTGCGCGCGGGCATTTCCGCCGACCTGACCGGCTACGTGGCGGGCAAACTCAACAACCTGATCGGCGGCGTCGAGATCAGGATGCCGGCGAAGATCGACGGCATCGAGCGGGTCGGCGAAGTGCCGATCTACTCCACGGATGCGCAGGTGCGCCGCGCGCCAAGCCTGCAAAAAACGGCGGATGCCAAGCGCGCGCGGTTTGCGGCCTTGTCCGGCGATGTGGCAGAAAAATTGGGCGTCGCGGACGGCGATGTTGTCAACGTGACCCAAGGCGGCACGGTCGTGCAACTGAAGGCAAGGATCGACAAGGGGCTCGCCGCCGGATGTGTCCGCGTGGCTGCCGCACTCGCCGAGACTTCGGCCCTGGGGGCTGGCGCAGGCGTGGTCACCCTTGAAAAGGCGGCGCTGGCCGCCGCGGCGGAGTAGGGCGTGGGCGAACTGATCCAGACCCTGAACCAGGGATTCCTCACCCACCTGGGGCCGATGTGGGGGCCTCCGGCGTGGGCGCTGGCCAAGGCCGTGGTCATGATCTGCATGGTCATGATCCCGGTGCTCACCTTCGTCATGTATTTCCAGCTGGTCGAACGCTGGGTCATCGGCTGGATGCAGGTGCGGCGCGGCCCGAATCGCGTGACCTTTTTCGGCATCAAGGCGCTGGGCGGGTTCGCCCAGCCGGTGGCCGACGCGCTCAAGCTGCTCATCAAGGAGCAGGTGGTCCCCAGCGGCGCGAACAAGTGGCTGTTCCTGCTCGCCCCCGCGGTGTCGGTGATCCCGGCCATGGCCGTGTGGGCGGTCATTCCCTTCACGCCCGATTGGGTCATCGCGAATGTGGACGCCTCCATCCTGGTCGTGCTCGCCATGACCTCCATGGGCGTCTATGGCGTGATCATTGCCGGGTGGGCGTCCAATTCCAAGTACGCCTTCATCGGCGCGCTGCGCTCCGCCGCGCAGGTGGTGTCCTATGAGATCGCGATGGGCTTTGCGCTGGTCGGCGCGCTGATGGCCGCCGGCACGCTCAACCTCACGCAGGCGGTCGCGCGGCAGGACGGCCCCTACGGCCTCCTCGAATGGTTCTGGATTCCCCTGCTGCCGCTGTTCGCCATCCAGTTCATTTCCGGCGTGGCGGAAACCAACCGGCACCCGTTCGACGTGGCGGAAGGTGAATCGGAAATCGTCGCCGGGCCGCTGGTCGAATATTCCGGCATGACGTGGTCGATGTTCTTCCTCGCCGAGTACGCGAACATGCTGCTGTGCACGGCCTTGTCGTCGTTGCTGTTCCTCGGCGGCTGGCTCTCGCCCTTCCCGAGATCCGTTCCGGTGCTCGGCGAACCTGGCATCTGGTGGCTGCTGGCCAAGATGATGGCCCTCATGATCCTGTTCGTCTGGATCCGCGCCTCGTTCCCGCGCTACCGCTACGACCAGATCATGCGCCTGGGCTGGAAGATCTTCATTCCCATCACGATCGTCTGGATCGTACTGGTCGGTGTCATGCTGCTGGATCCGGTGCGCGACTGGCCGGTCATCAACTGGTGGTTTGGAAGCCAACATGCTGGATAGAGCCAAGGAATTCGTTTCGAGCCTGTTGTTGAGCGAGCTCTACCAGGGGCTCAAGCTCACCGGGCGCCACCTGTTCGCGCGCAAGATCACGGTGCTGTATCCGGAGGAAAAAACGCCGGCCAGCCCGCGCTTCCGCGGCCTGCACGCCTTGCGCCGCTACCCGAACGGCGAGGAACGCTGCATCGCCTGCAAGCTGTGCGAGGCGGTGTGCCCGGCGATGGCGATCACCATTGAATCGGAGCAGCGCGACGACGGCACGCGCCGCACCACGCGCTACGACATCGACCTCACCAAGTGTATCTTCTGCGGCTTTTGCGAAGAATCCTGCCCCGTTGATTCGATTGTCGAGACGCACCTGTACGAATACCACGGCGAAACGCGCGGCGACCTCTATTACACCAAGCCCATGCTGCTGGCGATCGGCGACCAATACGAAGCCGAGATCGCCAAGCGCCGCGGCGAAGATGCGGCGTATCGCTAGGCCCGGCCCATGAACGTTCACGCCATCCTCTTTTACACGTTTGCCGCCGTCCTGCTGTTCTCTGGGCTGCGGGTGATCACCGCCCGCAACCCGGTGCATGCCGCGCTGTTCCTGGTGCTGGCCTTCGTCACGGCCTCGGGCATCTGGATCCTGCTGTACGCGGAATTCCTCGCGCTCACGCTCATCCTCGTCTACGTCGGCGCCGTGATGGTGCTGTTCCTGTTTGTGGTGATGATGCTCGACATCAATTTCGACAAGCTGCGCGAAGGCTTCTGGCAGCACCTCCCGGTGGCGGCGACGGTGGCCGTGCTGATGGTGGCGCAAATGGGCCTGCTGCTGTGGGCAAAAATGGGCTTCAGCCGCGTCGTTTCGCAGGGCGGCCCGCCGCCTGGCTATTCGAACACGCGCGAACTCGGCCGCGTGTTGTACACCGATTACCTGCTGCCCTTCGAACTGGCTGCGGTGGTGCTGTTGATCGCCATGATCGCCGCCATCGCGCTCGCGCATCGCGGCAAGCGTGCCGTGAAGACCCAGGATGTGGGCGCCCAGGTCCGCGTGAAGGCTGCGGACCGCCTCAAGATCGTGAAGATGGACGCAGAAAAGCCGGCCGCCGGTAGCGAGGAGGGCGCGCCGAAGGCATAAGCCGGCCGCGACACACATGACCATCACGCTCAGCCATTACCTCATCCTGTCCGCCGCCTTGTTCGCGATCTCGGTCGCGGGCATCTTCCTGAACCGCAAGAACATCATCGTGCTGTTGATGGCCATCGAGCTCATGCTGCTGGCCGTCAACCTCAATTTCATCGCGTTCTCCCATTTCTGGAACAACCTCGACGGGCAAGTGTTCGTGTTCTTCATCCTGACGGTCGCCGCGGCGGAATCCGCCATCGGCCTGGCGATCCTGGTCGCCCTGTTCCGCAACCTCAAGTCCATCAACGTCGATGACATCGGCACCTTGAAAGGCTGATGGGCAACATGCACCTCGACCGGCATCATGAAACCAAACCCCAGCATGCGCGCGGCTCGCAGGCCGAAAATGCCCGGAACGCCGCGCCAGTCCTTGACTTTCGTGGCGCTCTGCTAGGAACACCATGATCGAAAACAAGCTGGCCCTCCTCGCGATCCCGCTGCTGCCGCTGCTCGGCGCCATCCTGGCCGGGTTCTTCGGCCGGCTCGGCCGCGCGTTCGCCCACAGCGCGACGATCTTTTGTGTGACGGCCGCCTTTGCGCTGTCGTGCTTCGTGTTCCAGGACGTGCAGGCCGGCAAGACCTTCAATGGCGACCTCTACACGTGGCTGAACGCGGGCGGCATCAAGCTGGCGGTCGGTTTCCTGATCGATCCGTTGACCGCCACGATGATGCTGGTGGTGACTTTCGTTTCGCTCATGGTGCACATCTACACCATCGGCTACATGGCCGAGGACGACGGCTACACGCGCTTTTTCGCGTACATCTCGCTGTTCACGTTCTCGATGCTCATGCTGGTCATGAGCAACAACTTCCTGCAGCTGT
>CAZTYC010000168.1:0-6125 GCA_964617435.1 uncultured Burkholderiales bacterium | reverse complement strand
GCCGCCGGCTCAAGCCCGTGCAGCGCGCGCTGGCCGTGGCGGTGGGCGGCTCGGCGGACCGGCCGCCGCTGTTGAGCCGGCTGGCCTCCTATCCGGCTGCCTTGCTCCGGGCCCGCCACAGCGCCGCACTGGCGCGGCGTTGAATGGACGGCGCCGTGCGCACCGAGCGCCCCTGGCTCGCGCACTATGGATCGGTGCCGCACTCGCTCGCCTACCCGCCGCTGACGCTCTACCAGGCGCTGGCGCAAAAGGCCGCGCAACAGCCGGCGGCCGTCGCGTGGGAATATTTCGGCGCCACCGCCACCTATGCCGCGCTGATCGATGCCATCGACCGCTGCGCCACGGCGCTGGCGCGCCTGGGCGTGAAGCGCGGTGAGTCGCTGCTGGTGATGTTGCCGACGCTGCCGCAGGCGGTGGTAGCGTTCTATGCGGCGAACCGGCTGGGCGCGCGCCCGGCCATGATCCATCCGCTGTCCACCGCCGCCGAGATCACCCATTACCTCGATCAGACCGGCGCGCGCGTGGCGGTGACCCTGGACGCGTTCTATCCCGTGGTGGCCGCCGCCCGGCCGCGCACGCCGCTGACGGCCATCCTGCTCGCACGCGTGGGGGACGAATTGCCCCGGCCCAAACAAATCGGCTTCTGGCTGACCAAGGGGCATCGCATCGCGCCCGTCCCGCGCGAAGCGCGGGTGCGCTGGTGGCATGACACGGCAGCCGTGGCGCCGCGCTTTCCCGGCCCCCCCGCCGGATCGCCGGACGGCATTGCGGCGATCCTCTTTTCCGGCGGCACCACCTCGCAACCGAAGGGCATCCTGCTGTCCAACCGCGCCTTCATCGCGCAGGCGCTCCAGGCCATCGCCTGGAGCCGGCTCGATGCGGGCGACTCGATGCTCGCGGCGCTGCCGGTGTTCCACGGGTTCGGCTTGGCGGTGTGCATCAACGCCACGCTGATGGGCGGCGGCCGCGCGGTGCTGGTGCCGCAGTTCTCCGCAAGTATCGTCGCCGAGCGCCTGCGCAACGCCAAGCCCACGGTGATGGTCGGCGTGCCGACCCTGTTCGACGCGCTCACGCGCGATCGCTCCCTCGAGGCGACCGACCTGTCGCAGTTGCGGCTGTGCTTCTGCGGCGCGGACACGCTGCCGCGCGAGGTGAAGTCGCGCTTCGAGGCGCTGGTCTCGCGGCGCGGCGGTCGCGTGAAACTGCTCGAAGGCTACGGGCTCACCGAAGCCGTGAGCGGCATCATGGGCATGCCGGTGGACCATGCGCGCGAAGGATCGATCGGCGTGCCGTTTCCGGACGTGTTGGCCGAAATCTGCGCGCCGGGAAGCGTGGACCCCCTGCCGGCGGGGAGTGAAGGCGAGATCTGCCTGTCCGGTCCCACGCTGATGGACGGCTATCTCAACGACCCCGAAGCCACGCGCGAGGCGCTGCGCACGCATGCCGACGGCCGGGTCTGGCTGCACACCGGCGACCTCGGCCGCATGGACGCCGACGGCTACTTCCAGTTCACGGTGCGCTTGAAGCGCATGATCAAGTCCTCCGGGTTCAATGTCTATCCGGCGCACGTCGAGGCGGAACTGCGGCAACACCCGGCGGTGGCGGACGCCTGCGTGGCCGGCGTGCCGGATCCTTCGCAGGGCGAGCGCGTGGTCGCGTGGGTGGTGCCCGCGGCGGGCGTGCACGCGGATGCCGCATTGGCGGCGCGCCTGATCGCCCACTGCCGCGACCGCCTCATCAAGTGGTCGTGCCCGCGCGAAGTCCGTTTCATCGCGCAATTGCCGCTCACCAAGGTGGGCAAGATCGACTACCGCGCGCTGATCGCCACGGCCGCAACCCGGGAGGCCGCGACGTGAACACCGCACACCCGCATGGCGGCAGCCGCGTGGCGGCCGCGCTGCACGCGTACGGCGTGAAGTGGATCTTCACGCTGTGCGGCGGGCACATCTCGCCGATCCTGGTCGCCGCCAAGCAGCTCGGCATCGCCATCGTCGACGTGCGCGATGAAGCCACCGCGGTGTTTGCCGCCGATGCCGCCGCGCGCCTGACCGGCGCGCCCGGCGTGGCGGCGGTCACCGCCGGGCCGGGCATCACCAACACCATCACCGCCTTGAAGAACGCGCAGATGGCGGCCTCGCCGGTGCTGCTCATCGGTGGCGCCGCCCCCACCGCGCTGCAAGGGCGCGGCGCCTTGCAGGACATCGACCAGAAATCGCTGGTGTCCCCGCACGTGAAACTTTGCCGGCAGGTCCGGCGCGTGGCGGACCTCGGGCCGGCCACCGAGGCCGCGTTGCGCGCCTGCCTCGACGGCGTGCCGGGGCCGGTGTTCGTGGAATGCCCGGTCGATCTGCTCTACGACGAGGCACTGATCCGCCAGTGGTATGCCGACGCCGCCGGCAAGGGCCAGGCGATCGGCGACCGGCTGTTGCGCTGGTACCTGAACCACCACGCGGCGAAGATGTTCGAGGGCGCCGATCGCGGGTATGCGCCGGTCGCCGCGCCGCCCGCGCCGCTGGTCGCGCCGGTCTCCTCGATAGATGCCATCGCCGCCGCATTGCGGCGCGCCGAGCGGCCCTTGATGGTGCTGGGCAGCCAGAGCGTGGTCAACGCGCCGCGCGCCCATGAGATCGCCGCGGCGGTGCGGGCAATGGGCATTCCGGTCTACCTCTCCGGCATGGCGCGCGGACTGCTGGGCCCGCAGGACAGGCTGCTGATGCGGCACGCGCGCCGCGAGGCGTTGCGCGAGGCCGACACCGTGGTGCTGGCCGGCGTGCCGTGCGACTTTCGCCTCGATTACGGAAAGCATGTGCGGCGTTCCGCCACGCTCATCGCGCTCAACCGCAGTGCGCGCGAGGCGCGCATGAACCGCAAGCCCACCCTTGCCGCCCTCGGCGATGCCGGCGACACGTTGGTGCGGCTGGCGCAGGGACCGCAGGCGCCCTCGCGCGAATCCTGGATCGCCACCTTGCGCCAGCGCGACGACTTGCGCGAAGCCGACGTCGCCCGCCAGGCCGCCGCCACGGGCGAATTCGTCAATCCGCTGGCGTTCCTGCGCGCGCTCGATGCCGAGGCCGGCGACGACGCGATCTTCGTCGCCGACGGCGGCGACTTCGTCTCGACCGCCGCCTACGTGCTGCGCGCGCGCGGCCCCTTGTCGTGGCTCGATCCGGGCGCGTTCGGGACGCTGGGCGTGGGCGCCGGCTTTGCGCTGGGCAGCGCGCTGGCGCAGCCCGGCCGTCCGCTGTGGCTCATCTGGGGCGATGGCGCCAGCGGCTACGGCTTGGCCGAGTTCGACACCTTCGTGCGTCACCGCATTCCCGTCATCGCCGTGGTCGGCAACGACGCCGGCTGGACCCAGATCGCGCGCGAGCAGGTGAAGATGCTCGGCGACGACGTGGCGACGGTGCTCTCGCGCACCGCCTATCACGAGGTGGCCGCGGGCTTCGGCGCGGTCGGCATCGAGATCCGCAAGCCCGATCAGATCCGCGCCGGGCTGGCCCGCGCGATCGAGGCATCGCGCGCCGGACATCCGGTGCTCGTCAACGTCTGGCTCGACAAGACCGCGTTTCGCGAAGGCTCGATCTCGATGTAGCGGCGCTGGCGCAGCGGGCGATGCGCTACTCGGCCCGGGCGCCGATCCGGTAGCCCGGCTGCGGCGCGAGCCGGATGTCGCGGGCGCCAGCGAGCCGCGTACGAAACGCCTCGACCTCGGCATTGAGCTTCGGGATCAGGTCATCCACCGCCTTCGAATAGCCTTCGATCTGCGCCGCCCGGGCGCGCTCGCTGTAATTGGCCATCGAGGCACCGCCGTTGACCTGGCTGGTGCCCGGCGCGCGGAACAGCAGCTTGCGGCTGGCCACGTCGAAGACCGAGATGTCGATGAGCGTCTTGATGTCGTATTCATCGCCGTGCACCACATAGGCGCCAACGATCGTCCAGTACAGCAGCGCCATGGCGTTGCTGTCGGTGAAATGGATCTGGTCGTAGGACACCAGCGCCATGAGGTCCACGCCGAACATGCGCGAGACCTGGTCGAGGTTGGCGAAGCCGCCGCCGGGCTTCAGGTAGTGCGTGGGCACGATCTCGAATGTCGCCACATAGGGCTGGCGCATGAACGCCGCCTTGGTGCGCTCGAGCAGCTTGAGCTTCTCGGCTTCCGGCAGCGTCCGCAGCTTGGCATCCGACGGCGCGAACGCGATGCCGACCTTGACCGGCGGCTTCAAGACCGCCACGCCGGGCTCGAGTGCGGGCGCCTCCTTGTGGCCCGGAAACAGGAAATCGACCACGCTGGCCGACTGCCGGGTTTCACGCGCGCGGTTTGTCGCGCAACCGGCGGTCGCCAGCACCACGCAGAGCAGGACCAGGAAACAGCGGGCTTTCATCGTGCACCTCACGAGCGTCATGTGAGGCCAAGCTTAGCGCGCGACGCGCGGACACTGGGCCGATTCCGCGCGAGTCGCGTTTCCCGCGCCCCGCCGTCGACATTCCCGATACGCGCGGCGTGCGCAGGACACCGGCAAACATGAAACTCCAGCACCGGCGCGGTATTCCGGCCGGTTTTGCCTCAAACGCCGCGCCAGTGCTCGAGTTTAATGCGGAGCGAAACTCACGAGGCCGCCGTAGGTCACCGCCAGCACGATCAAGCCGAAGGCGATGCGATACCAGGCGAACAGGGTGAAATCGTGCGACGACACATAGCGCAGCAGCCAGCGCACGCAGATAAAGGCCGACACGAAGGCCGCGATGAACCCGACCGAAAACACCGGGATGTCGCCGCCGCCCAGCAGGGCACGCTCTTTCCACAGCGAATAGATCGTCGCCACGATGAGTGTCGGAATGGCGAGGAAAAATGAGAACTCGGTCGCGCAGCGGCGCGACAAGCCGAAGAACAGCCCGCCGATGATGGTGGCGCCGGATCGCGACGTGCCGGGAATCAGCGCCGCGCACTGCGCAAGCCCGAGCTTGAGCGCGTCGAGCGGCGTGAGGTCATCGACCGAATCGATCATGTGCGGATGTGCGGACGCGCGCCCCTTGTACCAGCGCTCGGCGAACAGGATGATGAACCCGCCGACGATGAACGCGAGCGCCACCGGGACGGGATGAAACAGCACGGCCTTGATCGCCTTGTTGAACAGGAACGCGAGCCCGGCGAGCGGCACGAACGCGATGGCCAGGTTGAGGGCGAAGCGCTGCGCGCGCCGCTCCGACAACAGGCCGGCAAAGGTGTCCGCGATGCGCGCGCGGTATTCCCAGCACACCGCGAGGATGGCGCCGGCCTGGATGAAGATCTCGAACACCTTGCCCTTTTCATCGTGGAAGCCGATCAGTTCGCTGGCGATGATGAGATGGCCGGTGGAGGACACCGGCAGGAATTCGGTGAGGCCCTCGACGACGCCGAGGAACAGGGCTTTGAGCAGGAGGAGTGGATCCACGGGGCAGGTTGGGGTGGGTTGAAAGGGATTCAGAAGGCCGGTTGATCAACGGCATGCGGCCCGGCCGCGGACGTGGACGGGCGCGACGCCGGTGCGGGCGTCATTTCTTCAGGGTCAGCACCAGCCGGTCGCCGCGTATGGCGAGCTTTTCGGGCTCGAACTGCACGCCCTGCCGGTTGAAATCCTCGGGCTTGAACACGTGCAGCGGCTTGCCGTCGAGCGCATCCTTGGCCAGCGACGATGCGGCCTTGCTGACCGCCGCGGCCATGAGGTCGTTCATGTCCTCAAAGCGCACCTGCTCGACTTTCGGATCGCGCAGGAACAGCGCGCGCGTCGCCGGTTCGTATTCCGGGCGGCCCGACACCTTGACGCTGCCCACCAGCGATTTCGATGACAGGGCCAGCCGGACCGCGAGCTTGAAATCGCAGGCCATGCGGTTGCGCGATTCATCGAGCGAGATGAACGGCTCGGACAGCGTGGCCTCCAGCAGCCCGGCCATGCTGCGCTCCACGGGGAAGCGCTTGGCCATGCGCTCGGTGAGCTGCGCCGCCGTCATGCTGAGCTCGCCGGTGAAGTACGGCGCGAGGGCGCATCCGGCGGCCAGCGCAACGGCCGCCGCCACCGTCCACAAACGCGCGCGGCGCAAGGCACTCATGCGCCTCCCGCGTGCGGGCCGGCGGGCGCCTTGGCCCC
>CAZTYC010000167.1:0-6141 GCA_964617435.1 uncultured Burkholderiales bacterium | reverse complement strand
GAAGTCGCCGCACTGGAGCGAAACGCATGACGTTCACCCAACCCCCCGGCGCCCGCGACGGCGCCCTGCGCGATGCGATTCTTTCCACCGCCCTCAAGATGAACCGCGCGGGCATCAATCAGGGGAAATCCGGCAATGTCAGCGCGCGGACCGCGGATGGCTTTCTCATCACGCCGACCGGGATTCCCTACGAGGATACGCAGCGCGGGGACATCGTGCCGATGCTCATGGACGGTTCGCACCACGGCGCGCGCCTGCCGTCGTCCGAATGGCGATTCCACCGCGACATTTACGCGGCGCGGCCCGAGGTCGGCGCCATCGTCCACACGCATGCGGTCCATTGCACCGCGCTCGCGGTCCACGGCCGCGGGATTCCGCCGTTTCATTACATGGTCGCCATTGCCGGCGGGGCAGATGTTCGTTGCGCGCCTTACGCCACCTTCGGCACGCAGGAACTCTCGGATCACGCGCTCAAGGCGCTGGAAGGCCGCAAGGCTTGCCTGCTGGCGCATCACGGCATGATCGCCGTCGGCAAGGATCTCGACAGCGCGCTCGCGGTCGCCGTGGAAATTGAGAACCTCGCGCGCACCTACCTGGCCGCGCTTGCCGCCGGCGAGCCGCCGCTGCTGCCGCAGGACGAAATGGAGCGCGTGATCGCGAAGTTCGCGACCTACGGACAGCAACCCGGTACCGCCTAGGCCGGGACGACCTCAGGAATCAAAGAAGTTCGACAAGTCATCGCCGCTGGCGCCCGGCTTCGATTCGCCGGCTGCGGGCGCCGGCGCAGGCGTCGCTGCTGCCGGGGCGGCGGGCTTGGCCGCCGTCGCCGTTGCAGTCGCCGCATCGCCGAGCGCCTCGTGCAGCAGGCGTTCGATGCCGGCCACGTCCATCGGCACACGGCCCTGGGATCTCAGCAGCACGCGGGCCGGCACGTCCTGCAGGCGCGGCACCGCCAGGCGCATGTTGGCCGCCGTGTTGAGCTTGGGCAGCAGGTGCGTGTTCTTCCACCCGCCGCTTTCCGATTCGATGGCGTCGATGATGGCCTGCTGGCCGCGCACGATGCCGGCGATGATTTCTGCAACTTGCTGTGTGGTGAAGCTCATGGCCGTCCTCAATTCAGGTCGAGTGCGTTGGTCAGGTCGCCCACCTTCTCCCGCACGCCGGGCAGCGGCGCGAGGTTGAACCGGCGGTTGATGAACTTGTGGATCGACGTCGTATCGTAAACCGTCTTGTCGATGAAGCCCTTCCGGGCAAACGGGGAGATGATGAGGGCCGGCACGCGGGAGCCGGGTCCCCAGCGGTCGCCCCAGCCCGGTCCGGCGGGAGGCGGCACGTGATCCCAATAGCCGCCGAACTCGTCATAGGTGACGATCACCACCATGTCCGGCCACTGCGGGCTGGCGCGCAACTTCTTCAGGATCGCGTCGAGATGGTCGTCGCCCGCGGCGATGGTGGAGTAGCGCGAGTGCTGCGCGCGCTTGCCCACCGGCTTGAAGAACGAAACCTGCGGCAGCGCGCCGGCCTCGATCGCGGCCATGAATTCGCTGCCGTCCTTCAGGTGTGCGCGGCGTTTTTCGCTGCCCGGCGCGTAGGCGGCAAAATAGTTGTACGGGCTGTGGGTGGGCTGGAAAAACAGCGAGCCCGGCAGGCTTCTCGGGTCAATGACCACACGCGGTGCGTTGTGCGGCTGCCGCCCGTCCTGCAGGGCCTCGTTCCAGCCCTCGGAGTACCACGCCCAGCTCACCCCGCGTTCGCTCAGGGCATCGCCCAGGGTTTTCGCGGTTTGCGGAGGCAGGGGAAATTTTGCCGGGTCCGCGTAGTCCGGATCGCCATTCGGCGCGACCGGAATCTTGGACGGCTGATAGGCTGGATCGCTGTCGTTCACCGCGTAGCCGTCGGGCGAGACGGCGCCGTCCCACAAGCTCGGCAACCCGGCCATGATCGACGCCGGCGAATCGGCGCGGCGCTTGAGCCGGCCCGCGTCGTCGAGTTGCGCGCGCATCGACGCGGGCGCGTCGGCGAACACCGGCGTGCATGCGCAGGCGAGCCATTGGTGGTTCAAAAACGAACCGCCGAAGGCGGCCTGGAAAAAATGGTCGGCCAGGGCGTACTCGCGCGCCCATGTCCACATCTTCAAGGCGCTGCCATCGTAATGCGCCATCGGCCAGGCACCGGTGTTGCTGAGCGCGACGAACTTGTCGTTCCGGCCCCCATTGATCTGCTCGATGTGCTGGTAATACCGGTGCAACGGATTGGGCGTCATGCTGCCGAAAGCGAGGCCGACGGGAGGCAGGTCGGCGCGGAACGGCCCGTTGGGCAACGCCTTGGGCAGGTGCTCGTCCACCTTGCCGCTGTGATACACCGGCGGCAGGACGGCCAGCGGTGTGCCGTCGTGGTCGACCTGTGTCTGTTGCGCGGGCGTCGCGTCGGCCAATCCGCGCGCGCCCGGAAAGTACCCAAACAAGTGATCGAAACTGCGGTTTTCGGCATACAACACCACCACGTTCTTCACGCGGTCGAGGCCGCGCGCTTCACCGGGCGGTTGCGGCGCCGTGGCGCAACCACCCAGCGCTGACAATCCCAGCGCGACCCAGACGCGCCAATGCCATATCTTCATTGCGGGTCCCCTCGCAAGCGCAGGGCCATGACCACCTCGCCCTGCTCGACGCGGCCGGTATTGACGAATCCATGGCGCGCGTAAAACGGCTCGGCATTCGGGCCCTCGGGCACGAAGGACAACACCATCAGCCGCGCGTAGTCGCGCGAGCGCGCCACCTCGATTAACAACTTCAGCGCCTGCGAGCCGAACCCCATGCCCTGGAACCGCTGGTCGATCATGAAGCGCCACAGGGCGACATACGGCTCGCCGTCGAAGAGTGCCGGCTCGCGGCCGGGCACCCGGGACCAATCCTCCAGCATGGCGAACCCCACCGGCACGTCATCGGCGCAAATGGCGCGGAACCACGCTTCCGGATGGAAATACGCCTGGGCAATTGAAAACGCGTTGGGCGCCACCAGGCCGACCTGCGCCTCGGACACGTCGAGCAGCGCAATCTCACGAACGCTCTCGCAGGTGACCTCGCGCAGGCTGACTTTCGCGCCCCGCGCGAGCATCGCGTGCTCCTCCCGATGGCGGATGCCGCGAACGAAGCCACTGGATTGTTCCAAGTAGCTGCCGGAAAGGCACTTCGGCCAGGCCGTCATGGATGGAGACGTTGATCCCATGGGCGCCAATTATGTCATCATCGACTTCACGCCCTTCAGCACCCCGGCGGGATTTTCCGGCCGGCCAGCGCATCAAGACTGAACATGACCCAGACCTTCGCAAACGTGTCCTTCGCGCGGCCGGACGGCCAATCGACAAGCGGTTACCTGGCCTTTGCCGGGCCCGGACGCGCGGGCGTGGTGGTCATCCAGGAGTGGTGGGGGCTGAACGCACAGATCTGTTCGATTGCGGACCGCTACGCGGAGGCGGGCTTCAATGCGCTGGCGCCGGATTTGTACAAGGGGCGCCTTGCATCCAATGCGGATGAGGCCAGCCACCTGATGACCGGCCTCGATTTCGCCGACGCCACCCATCAGGATTTGGCCGGCGCGGTGGCCCACCTCAAGGCGAGGAGCGGCAAGGTCGGCGTGTCCGGCTATTGCATGGGCGGCGCATTGACGGTGGCGGCGTGTGCTCTCCTGCCCGGCATTTCGGCGGGGGTTTGCTTTTACGGTGTTCCGCCGGCGTCCTTTGCGGACCCGGCCCGGATCCGCATCCCGTTCCAGGGGCATTTCGCCAACCGCGACGACTGGTGCACGCCGGCAGCGGTGGATGCGCTGGAGACCGCCATGATGAACGCCGGGCAGGCGCCGGAAGTTTTCCGCTACGACGCCGACCATGCATTCTGCAATGCCGCGCGCCCGGAAGTGTTCAACGCGGCCTGCGCCGGTCTGGCCTGGGACCGCACGCGCGCGTTCTTTTCAAGGCACCTGGCCTGACCATGGAAGGCGTCGCCCACAGCATCCAGCTCGCGCTGGCCCCGGTGTTCATGTTGACCGCAATCGCCGGCCTGATCGGTGCGTTGGCCGGCCGCCTGGCGCGCATCATCGACCGCGGCCGCAAACTTGAAGACCGCCTGGATGACGCGATCTCGCCGCACAAGCGCGAGGCCGAATTCCTGGCCGAATTGGCTCGGCTACGCACGCGTGCGCGCATCGTCAATGCGTCCATGCTGTTGCTCACGTTGTCGGCCACGATGATCAGCGCCACGGTCGTGGCCCTGTTCCTCGTCGAGGCCGTGGCGATGAAGACCGACCGCCTGATCCCCTGGACGTTTCTCTCGGGCGTGTTCTGCTTCCTGATGGCGCTGGCGGCCTTCCTGGTCGAGACGCTGATGGCCGGGAAGTCGCTGGACTTCGGCAAGCACCTTCGCTAGCGCGCGAAGGCGCGCGACAGCGGCTCGAAGTCGGACAGCGTGTTGTAAACCTGCGCGGAGATGCGCAGCCAATGCCGTCCGTTGATATTGAACACCGGCACCTCGGTGCGGCATTCCCGCAGGAAGCGCAAGCGCCATTGGGCGACGCTCTCGGCCGTTGCCGGCGCGTCGCCGGGCAGCGGCAAGGCGGCCATCGCCGCATTCATGGCCGGCGGCGCGCCGGGCGTCACGCCCCACGCCTCCGCGAGCATTTGCTGCGCAGCCGTCCGTTGCGCCGACAGGGCGGCCCGGTACCGCGACGCCCCCAGCGCTTCGATGAACTCGATCGCCTCGATCACGCTGAGCCAGGCCGTCGGGTCGCGCGTGCCGGTCCAGCCGAATTCCCACTCGAGACCCTGGTCGTAGTAATTGGAAACGACGACCGGATGCAGGCCCTCCCGCCCCGCCGCGCTCGTGGCCAGGAACGCGCATCCCTTCGGTGCGCACAGCCATTTGTGCGCGTTGCCGGCATACCACGTCGCGCCGCGCGCGAGGAGGTCGCTGACATCGAGGTCGAGCTGCGCCGGCGCATGTGCGCCGTCGACCAGCACCGGTGTGCCGCGCGCGCGCGCCAGCGGCAGCAACGCGTCAAGCGGAGACACAATGGCCAGCGGCGAAAACACGTGATCGACGATGAGCAGGCGGGCGCCGGACGCCAGCGCATTCGCATACGCCTCCACCACATCGCCCTCATCGGACAGCGGCCACGGGATCATGGCCTCGACAGGGACGACGCCATGGCGGCGGGCCAGGTCCCGGACCGTGTTGCGGATCGCCGGGTAGGCGTGGTTTGCCAGCACAATGCGATCGCCCGCTCGCCAGTCGATCGACCGCAGCACCGCCGCGCAACCTTCGGTGGCGTTGGTGACAAAGTGCGTGTCGTCCCGCGGCGCGCGCACGAAATCGGCCAAGCGATCGCGCGCCGCACGCAGGGCCTGCGGCAGCAGGTCATTCATGAAATACACCGGCTGGCGCTCCATCAACTCACGCCAGCGCGTCTGCGCGGCCAGGACCCGGCGCGGCGTGGCCCCGTAGGACCCGTGATTCAGAAAGTGGATGTCCGGATCCAGCGTCCAATGCTTGCGCAGGCCATGCCCGATGGCGTCATCGGACCCCGGCAAGGGCATGGCGTCCACGCGGATGCGGCCTACGCGGCCTTGGCGAACACGCGGCCCGCATGCTCGCGCAGCGCGTGGAACCGCACCTGCGGATAGCGTTCCGCCGCCACTTCAAGCTCCGCCGGATGCGTCGCCAGGAAGGCCGGCGCCTCCACCACGTCATGCGCGACGCGATGTGAGTTGCTGTCGATGAAGCGCTTGAGGATGACCGGATCATCGCAGGTGATCCAGCGGGCCAGGCGGTAGCGTGAGGACTCCAGTTTGGCGTCCACGTTGTATTCGCTCTTGAGCCGGTGCAGCACCACTTCGAATTGCAAGGTGCCCACCGCGCCCAACAACAGGGTGCCGCCGTCGATGGGGCGGAACACCTGGATGGCACCCTCCTCGCCCAGTTGCTGCAGGCCGGTGCGCAACTGCTTGGACTTCATCGGATCGCGTATTTCGACGTTCTGGAAGGTTTCCGGTGCGAAATAGGGCAATCCGGTGAACTGCAGGATTTCGCCCTCGGTAAGGGTGTCGCCCAGCCGCAGCGTTCCGTGGTTGGGGATGCCGATGATGTCGCC
>CAZTYC010000166.1:0-6143 GCA_964617435.1 uncultured Burkholderiales bacterium | reverse complement strand
ATGTCTGCGAGCCCGAATGCCCGAACGAGGCGATCTTCCAGGGTATCGAGATTTACGAGATCGATCCGTCGAAGTGCACCGAATGCGTCGGGCACTTTGACGTTCCCCAGTGCCGCGAGGTCTGTCCGGTCGATTGCATTCCGCTGGATCCGGACCATGCCGAGACCCGCGAGGAATTGAACGCCAAGTTTGTGCGGCTGACCGAACTAAAGGCGGCGCTTCCGCGCGCCGCCTGATCACGCGGCGTCGAGATCCTCGCCCGCGCCGGCGAAGCGCGAAAGCGAATCGCGCGCTTCCTGCAGGGCGGTGTGCTTTTTCTTGATCGCATCGAGCCGCGCCTGCAGGGCGGTGATCTTTTCAGCCAGGTCGATTTCCGCCCCCTTGAGTTTCTCCACGCTGGCCACGCGCTCCAGGGTTTCGTCGCGAAACTTCTCCAGCGGCTTCTCGAGCGCGCCGTAGAGCCCGCGCATCCACGCGGACGCTTCCCGGCTGGCGATCTCGAACATGTGCACGCAGCGCGTGCCGATCAACTGGTCGAACTGCTCGGCCAGCGTTGTTCCGCGCCGCACGAGGAGATTCCCGGCGCGCGCGAAATCGGCCTGTGCCTGCTCGCGCACTTTGTCCAGTTCCGTATAGAAACGCTGCGTGGCGAATGGATGGACCTCGGGAACCTTGACCCCGAAATCGCGCGCCAGGCGTTCGCCGATTCCCGTGTGCAGGCCGCGCACTTCCTCGATCTTGGCTTCCACGGCGTCCAGCCGCTCGCGCACCAGGCCCAGGTATTGCCCTAGCGTCTCCTGCACGCTGCCCTGGGCGACCCCGGCCAGGATCGCGGCGCGCGCGCGCGCGGCGTCGCGCTTGGCGACAGCCACATCCGTGGCCTGGCCCAACTCGGTGCCGAGGCGGACATGGACGTTGCGCACGCTCTTCAATTCCCGCAACGCGCCGTCCAGCCGGTCCTGCCGCGCATTCGCCTGCTCGGAAAGCGCGCCGCCCATCTTTTCGTTTTTCGCCATCAGCTGGGTCAGCGCCCGCAGGCCGTCGAGCGTCTCGTACCGGTCATTGTCGAGGTCGGCCTGCGCCGCTTCCAGCGCGTTGCCCAAGCTCGACAGGATGCTGGTGCCCAGCATTTCTTGGCGATGCGCCGGCAGATTGGCGGCCAGGGTGCGCTCGAGTTGATAGAGCCGGCTGCGCATGGCCTTGTCGCTGCTCTGCTCCAGCTTTCCGGCCAGGCCCAGGCGCGCCGACACCGCGACCACCCGGATGGGCTCCACCCGCAGCAATTCGGCGGTCTGCCGCACGCGCTGGTCGATCTCCTTGAGTTGCACGCGCGGCGCTTCCGGGGAATCGGCCGGAACCCCGAGCGGTATTTCATCGATCTTGTTCAGCACCACCAGCCGGGTTTGGTCCGACTCGACCTTGGCGCGCTGCCGGAACACCGGGGCGCCGCCCAGGAAATCCTTCCACAGGGTCAGGTCGGCCTTGTCGGCGCCGGCGACCGCGTCGAGGATCAACAGGACGGCATCGGCGGACGGCACCCGCCGACGCGAGAGCTCGGGTTCGGAGGTGAACGCCGCCAGTCCCGGCGTATCGACCACCACCAGCCCCGCATCGAGCATGGGATGCGGAATGTTGATGACCGCGTATCGCCACCGCGGCACCTCCACCAGGCTCACCGCGCTTTCCTCCACGGCGCTCGCCACGCCGGCCGTGTGCAGTCCCCAGGCCACCGCATCGGAAATCGAAATGCGTTTGGTCTCCGACAGGGCCGCCAATGCGCGCGCCACCGACTCCGGGGCGTCCGCGTCAAACGGAATCCAGCGCCACTGGGACTCATCGCTCAAGAGTTCTTCGATGGTCTTGGGGCTTTCGCGCGTTTCCACCGGAAGCAGGCGGATGCTGGTGCGCACGTCGCGGTCGAAGCGGACCTCGGTCACGCATCGCGTGCCGCGGCCCGGGCCGGAGGGCAGCAGGCGGCGACCCAGGTTCGCGAAGAACAGCGCGTTGATCAATTCCGACTTGCCCCGCGCCACCTCCGCCACGAATGCAATCGTGATGCGCTGGCCCTCGACCGCGCGCAGCGCTTCGTCAAACGCGGCAGCCGTGTTCGGCAACATGAAATCATGCGCTGCCAGGATGTCGCGGACGCGCTGGATCTGTCCGGCCAATCCAAACCTCCAGGATTGCAACTCGGCAAGGCGCTCGGTCAGGAAGTTGGCACGGGACATGGAGGTGCGATCGCGGCGAATGCGCCTATTGTACGTCCGCCCTATCGCTGGCAACGCGGGCAAAAATAGGTGGATCGTTGGCCCTGGCGGATGGCGCGAATCGGCGTTTTGCAGTGGCGGCAGGCGAGCCCCTCGCGGTCGTAGCACATGGTGGCGAGCTGGAAATAGCCGGGATTGCCGTCCGCCCCCACATAGTTCCTGAGGGAAGATCCGCCCGCCTTGATCGCGTTGCCGAGCGTCTTGCGGATCGCTTTGGCGAGGTCCTCATAGCGCGCGGCGGATACGCGGCCCGCCGCCTTGCGCGGGTCGATGCCGGCGTGGAACAGCGATTCCGAGGCATAGATGTTTCCCACGCCCACCACCACCTGCGCGTCCATGATGAAGTTCTTCACGGCGACGGATTTGCCGCGCGACAGCCGATGCAGGTGCGAGCCTGAAAACGAAGTCGACAGAGGTTCCGGTCCGAGCGAATCGAGCAGCGGATGACTCGGCTCCGGACCGGGAATCCACAATAGCGCGCCGAAGCGCCGCGGGTCGTGGTAGCGGACGGCGTGCCCGGAGGCAAACAGGAAGTCGGCGTGATCGTGTTTGCCGGGCGCGGGCAGGCGTTCGTGCGCCGTGAGCGAGCCTGACATGCCCAAATGGGACAGCAGAAACCCATGGTCGAAATGCCACAGCAGGTATTTGCCGCGCCGCGAAAAATCGCGCACCGTGCACCCCCGCAGCGTGCGGGCCAGGTGTGGCGGCACCGGCCAGCGCAGATCGCGGTTGCGCAGCACGACTTCAGTGAGCGTCTGGCCGCGCACCGCGTCGGACAGGCCGCGCCGCGTGGTTTCCACTTCAGGCAATTCGGGCATGACAGGACTCGGCGATCGACGTGTGGGCCGGCACGTTCGCCGGTGGCGCAGCGCAGGCGCGGGCAAGACAGACTATCATGATCGGCCCGACGCCAGCGACGTTGCACCCGTTGTCCGACATGTTCCCAACCAGGTATTTTCTCCGGTGTGTGCCCGGCATGGCCGGGGCAGTCGTTTTCGCGTGCGGGCTGTTCCCCCCGAACGCCGCGGCCGAGGCCGCGCCGAAGGCGGGCGCACGGCTCAGCACCGAACAGGCGTTCTACCAGTTGCTGATGTCGGAAATCGCCGGGCAGCGGGGCGGCAGCGACATGGCCATGCGCGGCATGATCGACCTGGCCCAAAAGACCCGCGATGCGCGGTTGGCGCGGCGCGCAGTGGAAATGGGGTTTCAGGGCCACGACACCGATATCGCCATCGACGCCAGCCTGTTGTGGCTTGAACTGGAACCGCAGGCCGCGCTGGCGCGGCAGGCGCTGGCGGCGGCGATCGGCGTGCAGGGAAATGCCGAAACCGCGAAGGCGAATCTCGAAAAGGCGTTTGCCGATCCGAAGCGGTCCGCCGCCTTGTTCGTGCACGTGAATGGATTGCTCGGGCGCGTGCAGGACAAGGGTGCGGTCGTCAGCTTTGTGGAAACGCTGGCGCGCCCGTTTCCCAAGATGGCGGAAAGCCATTACGCCGTGGCCTTGGCCAACCTGAATGCCAATGTGCTCCCGCGCGCCCTGGAGGCCGTGGACCGGGCCATGGCGCTTCGCCGGGACTGGCCGGCAGGCGCGGTGTTGAAGTCGCGCATCCTGCGTGCGCAGGACAACGCGGAGGCGGCGGACCAGGCGACCGCGTACCTGACCGCATTTGTGAAGGCGAACCCGCAATCCGTTGATGCGCGCCTGCAGCTGGCGCGCCTGCACTACGCGCAGAACGCGCTGTTGTCGGCGCGCGAGCAGTTCCGGGCCATCGCGCGGCTGGAACCCGACGACTCGGACCATGCGCTCGCCGTCGCGTTGCTGTCGCAGCAGATGGAGGACTGGGACGATGCGGCTGCGCAATTCGAAAAGGCGCTCAGCGGAAATCCGAAGGATCCGCATGCCATCCACTACTACCTCGGACAGGTGGCGATCGCACAAAAGAAGCCTGACGAGGCGCGCGCATGGTTCAGGCGCGTGACCGAGGGCGAGTATTTCGTCAACGCCCAGCTCAAGATCGCAACCCTGATGGCGGACCGCGACGGCCTGGAAGCGGGGCGCAAGTTCCTGCAAGAGGCGCAGCGCGCGGAATTTCCCGACCCGGCCACTGGGGTGCAACTGATCCTTGCGGAATCCCAGCTCCTGCGCGACGCCAAGCGCAATGCGGACGCATACGATGTTCTGACCGACGCGCTGGGCAAGCACCCGGGCTCGGTGGAGCTCCTTTATGACCGCGCGATGGTGGCCGAAAAGATCAGCCGCCTTGACTCGATGGAGCGCGACTTGCGGCAGGTGCTCGAGGTCAAGCCCGACCACGCGCATGCGCTCAATGCCCTGGGGTACACGTTCGCCGAGCGCGGCATCCGCATGGACGAGGCAGAGGAACTGATTCGCAAGGCCATCGACCTGCAGCCGGACGACGCCTTCATCCTCGACAGCCTGGGCTGGCTGCAGTTCCGCAAGGGCCGCCTCGACGACGCGCTGGTGCAGCTGAAAAAAGCCTATGGCCTGCGGCGCGATGCCGAGATCGCGGCGCATCTGGTCGAGGTGATGCTGGCGAAAGGACTGCGCGACGAGGCCCAAGTGCTGCTGCGCGCGGCGCTGCTGGAGCATCCGGGGCACGAAGGACTTGCCGCCATGCAGCGCAAGGCGCTTCCATGAGCGGAACCTTCGATTCGCCCGGACGGCACCTCGCGCGGTGCCGTTTTTGTTTGTCGGTGCCGGTCATGGTTTTGGCCGTTGCCCTGGTCGGCCTGTGCGGATGCGCGGTGGCGCCGCTGGAAGATCGCAGTGGGACCACGCCGGCTATTCGGGGTGTGCCTGCGGCCTCCTTTGCCCTGGCCGGACGCATCAGCGTGCGCGTCGATGAGCGCATCGATTCCGGGCAGATCCGTTGGGAACGCGACGCCGCGCGAGACTCCGAGCGGATTGCCCTGTTTACGCCGCTCGGATCACAAGTTGCCGAATTGACCCGCGAGGGCTCGCGCGCCGAGTTCAGGCGCGGGAACGAAACCCGTCAGGGAGACTTTGCGGTGCTCACCGAGTCGCTGGTGGGCGCGGCACTCGACCTGGCCGCGATCGCCGGCTGGCTGCAGGGGGCCGGGCTGGATTCGCAAGGGCGCGGCAGGGCTGCATCGAGCGATGGCCGGCAATGGGAGATCGAGGCGGACGGCCTTGCGTGGCGCGGGTCTGCGTGGATCGCCCGGCGTCTGACGATCCAGTCCGGCGGCACCGTGGTCAAGCTCGTGGTGGACGAGTGGGAGGCCCGGTGAGCGGCACGCGCATCCAAGTCCGGGCGCCGGCAAAGCTCAACCTCTTCCTGCACGTGACCGGGCGGCGCGATGATGGCTACCATCTGCTGCAAACCGCCTTCGTGATGGTGGACCACTGCGATGTCCTCGACTTTCGCACGCTACCGGATGGGCGGGTCATCCACCGCAATCCGCTGCCTGGCGTGCCACCGGAGACCGATCTGGCGGTGCGCGCTGCCCGCCTGCTCCAGTTGGAGTCCGGGGTCGGCGAAGGTGTTGAGATCGGCATCCTCAAGCGCATCCCCATGGGCGGGGGATTGGGGGGCGGAAGTTCGGATGCGGCGGCCGTGCTGCTGGCCCTCAACAGCCTTTGGGGGATCAGCTGGGCCCCGCAACGGCTGGCGTCCCTTGGTGTGCGCTTGGGCGCGGATGTGCCGTTCTTCATCTTCGGCCGCAGCGCCTGGGCCGCCGGCGTGGGGGAAGTCCTCACTCCACTGGAAATCCCGGCCTGGTGGTATGTGATTTTGACCCCGGATGCCCACGTGCCCACCCCGTTTGTGTTTGGACACCCGGATTTGACAAGAAACACGCCGCCCCTCAAAATAGCGGACTTTTCGGCAAGCGGGT
>CAZTYC010000165.1:0-6152 GCA_964617435.1 uncultured Burkholderiales bacterium | reverse complement strand
AACGCCAAGAAGTACATCGAGGAAGGCAACCACGGCGGCAAGGGCTCGGACGCGCACAAGGCGGCCGTGACCGGCGACACCGTGGGCGACCCCTACAAGGACACCGCCGGCCCGGCCGTGAACCCGCTGATCAAGATCATCAACATCGTTGCACTCCTGATCGTGCCGCTGTTCGGTACCGCAGCCGACCATGCGCCCGCCGCGGCCAAGGAACCACCGAAGCTGGAAGTCAAGTCTGCACCGGCCGCTACGCCGGTTGCACCCGCAGCGCCCGCTGCGGCACCGGCTGCTGCGCCTGCCGCACCGGCGGCATCCGCCCCGGCTCCTGCACCCGCCGCCGCCCCCGCCCCCGCGAAGGCCGATGGCAAGGCGGACGCTAAACCCGCAGAGCCGGCGAAGAAGTAATCGCCGACAAGTTGCCGCACCAAAGAAAACGCCGGGCTGGTCCCGGCGTTTTTCATTCCAGTTCGGTATTTACCGTTTACTGAGATTTATTGCATTTCTTGTCCTGCTGAATCCTGTAAAGGTGATCCTTGCGCTCGCGCGCTGCTTTGATCGCGTCTTCGGAATTCATATACGTTCCAATCAGCGCGGGCCAAAACAACAGCACCGCCGCCGTGTTCTTCCCGGTAACGCCACGCTCGTCGCGCGCTGCCTTTTCGTAGTTATCGGCTTCGGCATAAGCCTGCGCAAGTTGCGAACAGTTCAGTGCCTCATCCTGGGGTTGACGAGTTTGCACCACCGTTGGTGTGGCGCATGCGCCAAGAAACGAAACGATCAATGCAAGCAAAACGACTCTTTTCATTCGCGGTTACTCCCTGTTGTTGTTTGAAAACTTCATTGGTGCTGGCGGATTGTATTACAGGCCGATCAAAAATCATTCACGTTGCCTGCAATAGGAGTTGATATTCCGGTGGTGAAAGGAACCAAGTAGGTTGGCGTATCAAGATGAGTGATCATCAAACCCGTTCCGCCCAGCACGTGTCTCAAGTAGAGTAGCGGTGCGGCGAACAGCCTGGGATTTGCCTGCCGCCGCGCCTGTTGAAGGTCAACCAGAGGCCCAATGACCAAGCCAATCTATGTCACGCAACCCTACCTTCCGCCGATGGCGGAGGTTTTGCCATTGCTCGAGAGGATTTGGGATAGCAAAGTCCTCACCAACGGCGGCCCGTTCCACCAGGAGCTGGAGCAGGCGCTGTGTGACTACCTGAAGGTCGAGCACGTTTCATTGTTCGCCAACGGAACCCTGGCGCTGGTCACCGCCCTGCAGGCGCTACGGATCACCGGCGAAGTGATCACGACCCCGTATTCGTTCGTCGCCACCTCGCACTCGCTGCTGTGGAATGGCATCAAGCCGGTGTTCGTGGACATCGACCCGAAGACCTTCAACATGGATCCGGCGCGCATCGAGTCCGCCATCACGCCGCAGACCACCGCCATCCTGCCGGTGCACTGCTACGGGCATCCCTGCGACATGGAGGCCATCCAGAAGTTGGCGGACAACTACAACCTCAAGGTGATCTACGACGCCGCGCACGCCTTTGGCGTGATGGACGCGCAAGGCAGCATCCTGCGGCACGGGGATTTGTCAGTGCTGAGTTTCCACGCCACGAAGGTGTTCAACACCTTCGAGGGCGGGGCCATCGTCTGCAACGACGCAAAAACCAAGGTGCGCATCGATCACCTGAAGAATTTCGGCCATGCGGGGGAAACCACCGTGGTCGCTCCCGGCATCAACGGCAAGATGCATGAGTTCAGCGCGGCGCTGGGCCTGCTACAGTTGAAGCACCTGGGCGATGCATTGGAGAAGCGCCGGGTGGTGGATGCGGAATACCGCAAGCGGCTGGCCGGTGTTCCGGGCATCACGTGCATGGGGGATGCGGGCGAGAAAGTGGCGAACTACGCCTACTTCCCGATCCTCGTGGAGCCCAATCATCACCGCACGCGCGACCAGCTCTACCACTGGCTCAAGGAACACGACATTCACCCGCGCCGCTATTTCTACCCGCTGATCTCGGAATTCCCGATGTATCGGGGATTGCCCTCGGCCGGGCGCGAGAACCTGCCGATTGCCACCTCCGCGGCCCAGCGGGTGCTTTGCCTCCCCATCTATCCCGCGCTGGAAATGGACGTGGTCCGCACGATCTGCGACCTCATCGCGGCGCCCTGACCGGCCGCCCGATGCCTGCACGCATACGCCCGTGGGGTGACGCATGAGGGTGGCGATCATGCAACCCTACTTTCTCCCGTACATCGGCTACTTCCACCTGATCTCGGCGGTGGACCTGTTCATTGTGTACGACAACATCAAGTACACCAAGAAGGGCTGGATCAACCGCAACCGGATGCTGCGCAACGGCACCGGCGCCGTGTTCTCCCTGCCGCTCAAGCGTGCGTCCGACGCGCTCGACGTGCGCGACCGCGAGTTGGCCGGCGATTTCGACCGCGCCAAACTGCTCAACCAGTTCCGCGAGGCCTACCGGAAGGCTCCGTCTTTCGGGCAGGCCTTTCCGATCCTCGAGCAGGTGGTCCTCCACCCGGAGGCCAACCTGTTCCAGTACCTGCTGTTTTCGATCACCACCCTGATCCGGCATTTCGGCCTGGGTGCGGAGATCCGGGTGTCGTCTACTGTGGAGATTGACCACCACCTCAAGGGCCAGGACAAGGTGCTGGCCCTGTGCGAGGCGGTCGGCGCCAAGCAGTATGTCAATGCGGCCGGCGGGGTGGACCTGTACTCTCGCCAGGACTTCGAGGCGCGCGGATGCGCGCTCAGTTTCATCCGGTCCGCGCCGCTTGAATACCCCCAATTCGGCGCTCCCTTTGTGCCGTGGCTCTCGATCATAGACGTGATGATGTTCAATTCAATCGAGCAAACACGCGACCTCATTTCAAACGGATACGAGCTGGCCTGAGACATGTTTCGCTGGAAGAAACTGGGAAAGATCTTCACCCCGCAAGACGTCGGGGGCCGCGACTGGCTCAAGGAGTTCGCGCAGGCGCCGGCGACCCTGGTCTTCGATGATTTCGTGCGCGTGTATTTTTCCTGCCGCCCTTTGCCCGATGCCCGCGGGCAGTATGTCAGCCGTTCCGCGTTTGTGGATCTTGACCGGGCGGACCTGACGGCGATCCGGCGGGTGGCCGCGCAGCCGATCCTTGAGTTGGGCGGCGTGGGCGAATTCGATGAATTCGGCACCTATCCGGTCTCGGTGATCCGCCGTGGCGGCGACGTGCTGGCCTACTACGCCGGTTGGACGCGCTGTGAATCGGTGCCGTTCAATGTGTCGATCGGCATGGCGGTGAGCCGCGATGGGGGCGAGACCTTCACCAAGATGGGGCCGGGACCGGTGCTGTCGTTTTCCCAGCACGAACCCTTTGTCATCAGCGGCCCGAAAATCCGCCGATTTGGAGACCAGTGGACCCTCTTTTACATCGCCGGGCAAAAGTGGATCGTTGCGGACGGTCGGCCGGAGCCGGTTTACAAGATCCGCATGGCCACGTCGGTGGACGGCCTCCAATGGAACAAGCTTGACCGGGACTTGATCGAAAGCCGCATCGAGCCGGATGAAGCGCAGGCCAGCCCCGATGTGTTCCAAGCCAACGGGAAGTGCCACATGTTTTTTTGCTACCGGTACAGCAGCCAATTTCGCGGCAGGGAAAAGGGATACCGGATCGGCTACGCATCGAGCACCAATCTGCGCGACTGGGTGCGCGACGACACCAAGGCGGGCATCGACATTTCCGCGGAGGGCTGGGATTCGGAAATGATCAGCTACCCGCACGTCTTTGAACTCGACGGCGCGACCTACCTTTTGTACCTGGGCAACCAGGTGGGCCGGCATGGTTTTGGGCTGGCGGTGCTGGACGGAACGCTGGACTAGGGGGCGCCGATGAAATGGAACAAGCTCGGCCGGATTTTCGACCCCGCTCGCCACAAGCTTCCGAACGGGTGCGTCGAGTACGCGCAATCGCCGCAGGCGCTGGTGTTCGATGACTTTGTGCGGGTCTATTTCTCGACCCGCGCCGTGGACCACGGCAAGTTCCTCAGCCATATCGCCTATGTGGACATGGCGAAGGATTTGCGCACCATCCTGCGCGTCTCGGACCAGACCGTCATTCCGCTGGGGGAATTGGGTTGCTTTGACGAGCACGGCATCTTCCCGATGAATGTGGTTCGCCATGAGGGCAAGGTGCTCGGCTACACCTGCGGCTGGAGCCGGCGCGTGTCGGTCTCGGTGGAAACGGCGATCGGCCTCGCCATCAGCCACGACGAAGGGCGAACCTTCCAGCGCGCGGGCAATGGGCCGGTGCTTGCGGCCTCGCTGCACGAACCCTGCCTGGTCGGCGACGGATTCGTGAAGGTGATCGGCGGCGTCTTCCACATGTGGTACATCTTTGGCACCGGATGGAAGCGCTATGCCGACGGTGCCGCGCCCGATCGCATCTACAAGATCGGCCATGCGGTGTCTGCCGACGGCGTGCGCTGGACCAAGGAGGAGGGCCGGCGGATCATCGAGGACCGTCTCGGCCCGGACGAATGCCAGGCGTTGCCAACCGTGATCGCCATCGACGGCCGGCACCATATGTTCTTCTGCTACCGCCACGCCTCGGATTTCCGCCGCAATCCGGATCGCGGCTACCGCATCGGCCATGCGGTCTCCGATGACTTGTCCGTCTGGACCCGTGACGATGAGCATCCCGGGATCGGCGTGTCGCCGGGGGAATGGGATTCGGACATGCTGTGCTATCCGCATGTGTTCGAGTGCGACGGCAAGGTGTACCTGCTTTACAACGGCAATGAGTTCGGGCGACATGGATTCGGGCTGGCGGAGCTGGTGCCATGAGCCCGCCCATTGAATATGCGTCAAACCGCTCGACACTTGCCGACGTGGCGGGCCACCTTCGGCAATGCGATGCCGGATTCATGCCGCCGCTGAGCGGGCGCGTGGACCTGGACGACTATGCGCGCAAAATCGTCGATCACGCAGAACGTTTTGAATCCTGGGCCGGCGGGGAGCTGGTCGGGCTGGTGGCGGCCTACTGCAATGATCTTGAAAGCCGGGTTGCGTATGTGTCGAGCGTCAGCGTGATGAGTGCATGGACGGGCCGGCAGATTGCGGGAACGCTGTTGGACAGGTGCATCGCGCATGCGCGATCATTGGGGATGCGGCAGGTCTGCCTCGAAGTGGCGAGTGCCAATTCGGCGGCGATCGGGCTGTACCGGGGGCGCGGCTTCGTCGAAGGCCAACGCAAGCCGCCGTTCATTGAAATGCGACTCATGCTTGGCGGCAAGGATCGGCCATGAACCAACCACGCGATTACGATGCGGAACTGCGGGACTCGGCGGCGCGCAAGTACGCCTACGGGTTCGACCTGGACGTCATGCATCCGTTCATGGTGCGCTCCTTCCAGCCGTTCTTCAACAAGGGAAACCTGCTCGAACTGGGGTGTTACGAAGGTCGGTTCACCGAGCGGCTGGCGCCGTTCTTCAACGACATCACCTGCGTGGAGGCCTCCGCGGAAGCGGCGCGCGTTGCCGCCGGCAGGCTCGGCAGCGCTGCAAAGATCCTCAATGCCCGGTTCGAAGACGCGGTCTTGCCGGCGCGCTACGACAACATCGTGCTCACCCACGTCCTGGAACACCTGGACGATCCGGTCATGGTGCTCGGGCGCATCCACAGGGAGTGGTTGTCGGACACGGGGCGGCTGTTCCTGGTGTGCCCCAATGCCAACGCGCCGTCGCGCCAGATCGCGGTCAAGATGGGGCTGATTTCCCACAACGCCGCGGTGACGCCCGCGGAGGCGGAACACGGCCACCGGCGCACCTATGCGCTCGATACGCTCGAGCGCGATGTCACCGCGGCGGGCCTGCGGGTGGTCCACCGGTCCGGGATCTTTTTCAAGGCGCTGGCGAATTTCCAGTGGGACCGGCTCCTGCAGACCGACATCATCTCCAAGGAGTATCTGGAGGGCTGCTTCGCGCTGGGCCAGCAATACCCGGACCTGTGCGCGAGCATCTTCCTGGTGTGCGAGCGCGGCGACGCCTGACGCCGCCGCACCGGCTTACCGGGGCACCTCGAAACTCTCCGCCGGTTTTCCCGCGCACCAGCGCTGCCACATGGTGCGCAGCGCCGCTTCCACCCAGCGCGCCACCT
>CAZTYC010000164.1:0-6155 GCA_964617435.1 uncultured Burkholderiales bacterium | reverse complement strand
TGAACAGCTCCATCACCTCGCGGGCGAAATTCTCGTTGGGTTGCTCCTTGCGGCTGTTGGCGCCGTCGAGGTAGATCAGCATGGCCGGATCGCGCGCGACTTCGCGCAGCAGGGTGCCGAAGTTGCCCAGGGCGTTGCGCCGCAACATCACGTTCTGGCGGTACATCAGCGGCGTGAAGCGCACCTTTTGCTGGCTGGTGGCGAAATGGTTGTGCCAGAACAGCGTCATGCGTTCCGTCAATGGTGAGGATGTGGTCAGCATTTCCCGGAACCACCATTCGCGCAACTCGAAGGCGTGCTCGACGTTCTTGCGCTGCTCGGCCATGCGCTCCTCCTGCGTCATGGCCTGCAAGCGCGCGGGCGGCAGGGGCGCCTCGTCCACCCAGGCGGGCGGCGGGGTTTGCGCTGTCGACCGCGCCTCGCGGATGAGCCGCGCGGCGGCGTCCTCGCGGGAGAGCGCGGCATACGCGGCGATCTCCTTCTCACTGGCCGCGAAGCCGGTGCGCACGAGCAGGTGCCGCGCACCCTCCTCGCCGATCGGCTGCGCCACCGCGCATGCGCTGAACACCAGCCCGAGCACCCCTGCGATCCATCCGCGCACTGTGTTTTTCATGAACGTCTCACTTGGTCCTGAATTGGTCGTGGAGCCCCAGGGTGGACTTGAAATCCGCCGTGAGCCAATCGCGCGCCTCGGCATCCGCGGACAGGTGTGCCTGCCAGAACGCCAGGGACACGGCCTTCACGCGTTGCTGGACGCGCGCATCGTTGTCGGTCCGCGCACGGCGCCGAATCTCCTGCCCGCCGAACACCATGTGGTCCGCGCCGTCGAGCACGAGCAGGTATTTGGCGCCCTCCTTCATGTGCTCATAGGGCAATAGCCGGTCCTGCCAGGTCGTCCCGTCGTCGAGCACGCTGCCGTCCTTGGTGCCGGTGACGGACAGGAAGGGGATGCGGATATCGCCAAACTGCCGGTCGAGATTCATCTTGTTGCGCGCATTGGGGCTGAACGCGATGGACGCGGCGATGCGCGGATCGAGGCCCGATTGGCCGGCCAGGGTCGGGGCGCTCTGGCCGGATACCGCTTGCGTGGTCTGCGCGCCGAAGGAATGCCCGGACATGCCGATGCGTTTGAGATCCGCGCGCTTCCACAACGCATCCCCGACCTTGCCGCGCCGCTCGATCTCGTCGATGACAAAGCGTACATCGCCCACACGCAGGCCCAGGTTGGTCAGCGTCATTCCCGCCTTCAGGCTGGCCACCACGCTGGCCGCAGGGCGCGACTTCCACAGGCCTTCATCGCTGCCCGCGTGCTGCATGGCCAGCACGATGTACCCGTGCGAGGCCCAATGCGCCGCCCACAGCGTCCCGGCCTCGCGCGATCCGCCCAGGCCATGGGAAAACAGGATCACCGGGCGCAGCGCGGACTCGGACGCCTTGCCGGCGCCGGGCGCGTAGATCTTGACCGGCACGTCGCGCTCGCGCATCGCATCGCGCCAGGTTTCCTCGGATGTCGAAACGGGAAAGGCGCCCGCCTGGGCGTAATCCTTCGGCTCCGCCGCATTGGCGTTGTCGGCGATCACATAGGCCAGCATCAGGGCCGCGGCTGCGGCAAGCGTGTAGCGGATGACGACATCAAGCGGATGTTTCATGCGGTCCCCGGAATCCTGGATGGAAAAACGGGCCGCGCGAACGATCCGGCGTTCGCGCGGCCCGCATGCGGATTACTGCTGCGGCTTGCGATGCCCGCCGTGGGACTGGTGCCAGGCGCGCATTTCTTCCTTGGTGATGAAGCCGTCCTTGTTGGTGTCGATGTCGGCGAAGTGCTTGGCCAGGCGCGGCAGCGAGGCATCGGCTTCCGCCTTGCTGATCTTGCCGTCGTTGTCCTTGTCCGCAGCCTTGAAGCGCTCCTGCATCTTCTGCGCGCGGTCGCCCTTGCCGGCTTCCTCGGCCAACACGGGTTGCGCCAGCCCGGCGATTGCGGCGCACACGGCGGCGGTCTTCAACAATGTCTTCATGGTGTTCTCCTTCAGGGATTGGGTTGGTGTCGTCGCTGCACGAACCCTTCGATGCGCACAGCTTAGCGCGATCAACGCGCCTTGGCGCGGGCGGTCGGCCCGGCTTGGTAACCACGTGTAACGCCCCTCCCCTTTGCTAACATTCCCTTACAACTTCACCCGGCATGTTTTACGGGCCCCCTGCCGGGCCTGACTATCATCTGACCATGAACAACCATGCCGTCCCCCGCCATCGCATCCTGGTCGTCGACGATGACCTGCGCCTCAGAGACCTGCTCAAGCGCTACCTGACCGAACAGGGCTTTGCCGTCGAGACCCTGCCCGACGGCAACGGGCTCGACCGCGCGTTTTCGCGCAACCGCTTCGACCTCATGGTGCTCGATGTCATGCTGCCGGGCGAGGACGGCACCGCCCTGCTGCGCAAGCTGCGCGCGTCCGTGCGGCCGGAGGCGCACCTGCCGGTCATCATGCTGACCGCCAAGGGCGACGACGTGGACCGCATTGTCGGCCTGGAAATGGGCGCGGACGATTACGTCTCCAAGCCGTTCAACCCGCGCGAACTGGTGGCGCGCATCAATGCCGTGTTGCGCCGCCAGGCCCCGCTGGAAGCTCCCGGCGCCCCGGCGGCCGGGGACGAAATCGTCACGTTCGGGCCCTACGTGCTGAACCTGGGCATGCGCAGCCTCACCAAGGACGGCGTGTCGGTGGGGATGACCACCGGTGAATTCGGGCTGCTCAAGGTGCTGGCCCAGCATCCGCGGATGCCGCTGTCCCGCGACAAGCTCACGGAACTGGCGCGCGGGCGTGAACACGACACCTTCGACCGCGCCATCGACGTGCAGGTGTCGCGCCTGCGCAAGCTGCTCGGCGATGATCCGCAGCTGCCCCGCTATATCCAGACCGTCTGGGGGCTCGGCTATGTGTTCGTGCCGGACGGCAAACCGCACGCCAAATGAAGCTTTGGCCGCAATCGCTGTTCGCGCGCACCGCCCTGGTGATGGTGGCCGTGCTGGTGGTGAGCCAGATCGTGTCCGTGCTGCTGTTCCGCTACTACGCGCAGCAGCCGCGCTTCAACCTGATCGCCGCCGGCTACCTGAGCCACCTCAAGACCATCCGCGCGGCGTTCGAGACGCTGCCGCCGGAGCGGCACCGCGATTTCATCCAGCGCCTCCGGGAGGAGCGCGGCATTCGCGTGATCCCCAACGCGCGCCTCGAGACCGAAGGCGAGGAGCGCCTCGATCCCGCGCCCAACATCCCGGCCATCCGCATGGCGCGCGAACGCCTGCAGGAACAATTCGGCGAGCGCGCGGACCTGTTCCAGTTTCGCCGCCCGCCGCGACCGGGCCAGGACCCCAGGCCGGACCCCAAGGGCGAAGGCCGCCCGCCCCTGCCGCCGCCGTTGATCACGCGGCTGCCGATTGGCGACTCCCACGTGTGGGTGGTGTTTCCGCAAAGCCGCATCGTCGAGGCGGACTACTCCATGGCCTGGCTCGCGTGGGGCATCGCCGGCACCCTGCTCGCCCTGACTGCGGCGCTGTTCCTGGTGCGGCGCCTCAACCGGCCGCTGAAGGCGCTGGCGCAAACCGCCACCGAGATCGGCGCGGGCCGGAATCCGCCGCCAGTCACGGAAATGGGCCCCGAGGAGGTCAAGTCCGTGGCCGTGGCGTTCAATCGCATGCGCGAAGGCCTGGAACGCAACGAGCGCGATCGCACCAACTTCCTGGCCGGGGTTTCGCACGACCTGCGCACGCCCCTCACGCGCCTGCGGCTGGGCATGGAAATGCTGCCCATGGACGACACCACCCGGCGCGACCTCGAAGGCGACATCGCCGACATCAATTCGATCATCGACCAGTTCATGGACTTCGCCAAGACCGAGGCGGCCGAACCGATCGAATCCGTGGACCTCAACCTCCTCGTGCAGGGCGCGGCGGAGCGCGGACGGCGCATGGGCATGACCATCGCCACCCATCTTGAAACGCAGGCCACGCTGCGCCTGCGGCCGCAGGCGGTCGCACGCCTGCTCGACAACCTGGTGGACAACGCGCGCAAGCATGCCGGCACCCCGGTGGACATCCGCGTCACGCGGACCGCCTCGCACACCGTGCTGCGCGTGGAGGATCGCGGCCCGGGCGTCCCGCCGGACCAGGTCGAACGCCTCAAGCAGCCGTTCACCCGCCTCGATTCCGCGCGCTCGGGCGTGAGCGGCGCCGGCCTTGGGCTGGCGATTGCCGATCGCATCGTCAAGCTCCACGGCGCGCGCTTCGGGCTGCTGCCGCGCGACGGGGGCGGTACCGTGGCGGAAGTGGCGTTTCCGAACAGTTAACGCAGCATAAAAGGCGCAAACTCCAGATCTGGCGCGGCGATTGGCGCTCTTTTGGCCCAAACGCCGCACCAGTGCTTGAGTTTGCCGGACTCTGGCTACCGCGACCGCCGCTCTTCTTCTGCCGCGCGCGTGGCCGCCTCGCCCCCGTAGTCGCGCAGGATTTCTTCGGTGAAGCGCGTGAGTTTCCCTTGCCCGCGGCTCACGCGAACCGTAACCGTGTGCCGCCGCAGGAACGTCGGCTCGCGCAGGTTGCCGCGCCGCTCAAAGGACTTCTCAAGCACCACGAGGTCAACGACGCCCGCGTCGGCAGACGCGGTTTCCGATTCGAGCGTCCACTCCATCGTGATCGGATCATTGAAAGGCGTCGAACTGGGCCGGATGCTGGCCACGTTCGATGCCACCGATCCCAATTCGATGGTCCGGCCCATGTGCTGGACCGTGCGCGGCTTGCACAGGCCGTCTACGTAGGCCAGCGCGTCTTTTTCCGCGAGGGCGTACAGCGTGTTGCAGTCGCCGTGGACCACGGCGTTGACAAAGGTCTTGTAGGTCTTGAAGGCGGTGGATTCCCCGATGCCGCAGGAGGCAAGCATCGCCAGAATTGTCAGCGCGCCGACCGCCGCCCATCCTGCGTTTCCGGAAACCGCTTGAGTGGACCCCATGGCATCCTCACGCGCCGTCAGTTTCGCAACATCCCATCCTTGAGCGTCAGCACGCGTTGCATCTGCGCGGCGAGCGACGGATCGTGGGTGACCAGCACCAGGGCGGCGCCGGTCTTGGCATTGAGATCGCGCATCAGCTTGAACACGCCGTCGGCCGTGGCGCGGTCCAGATTGCCGGTGGGCTCGTCGGCCAGCACGCAGGCCGGGCGCGTGACCAGCGCGCGCGCCAGCGCAACGCGCTGGCGTTCGCCGCCGGAGAGCTCGCCCGGCTTGTGCGTGACGCGATGCGAAAGGCCCACGTCGTGGAGCATTTCCGCAGCTTTCTGTTTCGCCACCGCCGTGGTCTCGCCGCGAATCGCCAGGGGCATCGCGACATTTTCCAGCGCCGTGAATTCGGGCAACAGATGGTGAAACTGGTACACGAACCCCAAGGCGCGGTTGCGCAACTCGCCCTGCGCCTTGGGGGAGAGCTGTTCGATGGCCTCATCCTGCAATCGCACTGTTCCCGCGGTCGGGGCGTCGAGCCCGCCGAGAATGTGCAGGAGCGTGCTCTTGCCGGAACCGGATTGACCCACGATGGCGATCGATTCCCCTGCGGCCACGTCCAGGTCCACGCCCTTGAGCACATCCACCACGGATGAGCCTTCGCGATAGGTCTTGGCGATGCCCCGGCACGACAGCACGGCCTTGCCTGTCTCATTCATAGCGCAAGGCCTCCGCCGGGTTCACATTGGCCGCGCGCCGGCTCGGGTAGAGCGTGGCCAGCAAGGCCAGCGCCAGCGCGATGAGCGCGGTGGTCCAGACATCCGTCCAATGCAGGTCGGACGGCAGTTCGGAGAGGAAGTACACCTCCGGCGACAGGATCCTGAATCCCAGCGCGCGTTCGATCGCCGGTACCAGCGTATCGATATTGAGCGCCAGCAGCACACCGCCCACCACGCCAATCAAGGTGCCGATCACACCCACCACCGCGCCCTGCACCATGAAGACCTGCATGATGGTGTTGGGCGAGGCGCCGAGCGTGCGCAGGATGGCGATGTCCGGGTGCTTGTCCGTCACCACCATCACCAGCGTGGACACCAGGTTGAAGGCCGCCACCGCGATGATGAGCGTGAGGATGATGAACATCATGCGCTTTTCGATCTGCACGGCGCG
>CAZTYC010000163.1:0-6163 GCA_964617435.1 uncultured Burkholderiales bacterium | reverse complement strand
TACCGCTTCGAGCGGATGAACAACGAAATCAAGTACGGTGCCAAGCTCACCGTGCGCGAAGGCCAGATGGCGGTGTTCATTAATGAGGGCCAGCTCGCCGACGTGTTCAAGCCCGGCCTGCATACGTTGACCACGCAGAACCTGCCGATCTTGTCGACGCTCAAGGGCTGGAAATACGGCTTCGAGTCGCCCTTCAAGGCCGAGGTGTATTTCGTCTCGACGCGCAAGTTCACCGACATGAAGTGGGGCACGCCGGGTCCGGCGACGATGCGCGACAAGGAATTCGGCATCGTGCGCGCCACCGCGTTCGGCATCTACGCCATCCGCGTCAAGGACCCCGGCATCTTCATCAAGGACATCTCGGGCACCGAAGGCCGCTTCACCACCGAGCAGATCCAGGAAAACCTGCGCGGCAAGATCGGCCTCAGGATCAAGGAAGTGATGCCCGAACTGGGTCTGTCGATCATCGATCTGGAAGCCAAGGTCTCGACCATGGGCCAAATGTTGAAGGAACGCATCGGCCCGGACTTCGAAGCGATGGGCCTCGAGCTGGTCGAGGTGCAGGTGCAGGACGTCGGCCTGCCCGAGGAAGTCGAGAAGGCCATCGACAAGCGCGGCGCAATCGCCGCCGTCGGCAATCTGCAGGCGTACACGCAATACGAAACGGCAAGCGCGATCCGCGACGCCGCGACCACCCCCAACAGCGCCGCGGGCGCCGGCATGGGCCTGGGTGCGGGATTCGCGATGGGCGGGGCCATGGCCGGGCAGATGGGCGCCGCCATGCAGGCCGGCGCTGCGGGCATGGGTGGGGGTGGGGGCGCGATGCCGCCGCCATTGCCGACGGCGGTCGCCTTCCATGTCGCGATCAACGGGCAGCAGGCCGGGCCGTTCGACCTGACCGCATTGCAGGCGCATCTCGCCAGCGGTACCTTGAAACGCGATTCGCTGGTGTGGAAAGCGGGCATGGCGCAGTGGGCCCAGGCCGGCAGCGTGCCGGAACTCGCGCCGCTGTTTGCCAACATGCCGCCGCCGATTCCGCCGGCGGGCTGATCGATTTTCCTGACTTTGCCCGCCCCGTCGCGGCCCGCCCGCGAAGGGGCGGGGGGATGCCATCGCCATGACCCTCACCATTCGCGCCGCGGAACCGTCGGATTTCGACGCCATTCGCGAGACCATGCTGCAGCCGCAGGCGCAGGCCAACACGCTGCAGGTTCCCTATACCTCCAAGGAAAAATTCTCCAAGCGCCTGGGCGAACTATCGCCCACGGATTACTTCCTGGTCGCGGAACTCGACGGCCGCGTGGTCGGCAATTGCGGCCTGGTCGCGCACCACAGCCGCCATGTCCGGCGCAAGCACGCGGTGTCGTTCGGCATCACCGTGCACGACGAATTCGCGGGACGTGGCGTGGGCAGCGCGCTCATCAAGGCCGCGCTGGACCTGGCCGACAACTGGCTCAATTACACGCGCGTGGAACTTGAAGTCTTCACAGACAACGCCGAGGCGATCGCGTTGTACAAGAAGTTCGGCTTCGAGATCGAGGGCACCCACCGGGCCTACGCGTTCCGCAACGGCCAATATGCGGACGTGCACTCGATGGCGCGGCTCAAGCGCTGACCATGCAAAACCCCAATCCGTCGCAGACCACGCTGGACCAGATGACGGCGGCCACCGTCAAGGCGTTCCCTTGCAAATCCTGTGGCGCCAAGCTTTCGTTCGCGCCGGGCAGCAAGACCTTGAAGTGCCCGTATTGCGGCGACGTCAACGACATCCCGGAAACCGACGATCTTGTTGAGGAGCTTTCGCTGGAAGAGTGGCTGGGCAAGCTGGAGAAGGAAAGCGAGACCTTCCAGCAGGAGCAGGTGAAATGCAAGAACTGCGGCGGCGAGCAGACCCTGCCGTCCAATCTTTACGCCTCCGCCTGCACCTTCTGCGGAACTCCGATCACCTCGAAGTCCTACGCCCAGCGGCTCATCAAGCCGAAGTCGCTGGTGCCCTTCAAGGTCACCAAGGTGCAGGCGCAGGACAAATGGCGCAAGTGGATCAAGGGGCTGTGGCTGGCGCCGTCGGCGTTGAAGAAATACGCGCAGAGCGATGGCGGCATCAAGGGCATCTACGTGCCGTACTGGACCTTCGATGCGCAGACCTACACGCGCTACGCAGGGCAGCGCGGGGACGATTACACCGAGCAGTACCAGACCACCAATGACAAGGGCGAGCGTGTCACCGAATCGCGCACGCGCACCGAATGGACCAGCGTGTCCGGCAGCGTGTCGTTCTTCCACGATGACGTGCTGGTGTCCGGCAGCAAGAGCGCCTTCGGCGGCAAGTCGCAAGCCGGCACCGGCGCCGTCGAGGCGCAGCGCGCACTTTCGCAGATCGGCGGTGCGGCGGGCGGCGCGGTGGGCAGCATGATCGCCGCGCAGTTCTCGGCCTCGATGAGCCGCTGGAACACCAAGGAGCTCGTACCCTACCAGGACGAGTACATCACCGGATTCCAAGCCGAGGCGTATCAGGTCGGACTGCGCGCGGCCTTCACCACCGGAAAGCAGCTGATCGACGCGAAGGTCGAGCAACTGGTGCGCGCCGACATCGGCGGCGATCACCAGCGCATTTCTTCGCTCAACACCCAGTACAGCCACCTGACCTTCAAGCACATCCTGCTGCCGATGTGGGTCTCGGCCTATCTCTATGGCGGCAAGACTTATCGCTTTGTCGTGAACGGGCAAACGGGTGAAGTCCAGGGCGAATCGCCGAAGTCCGGATGGAAGATTTTCTTCCTGGTGTGCGGAATCCTGGTGCTGCTGTTCTTGTTCCTGGCACTGTTTGGTGGACGACACCGGTAGGGGTGTGTTGTTGCCTTTCGTTCGGCAAACGCGCTAACGAAAACACTTGCGCTTACTTCGTCTGGCCGGGGGTTGCCCGGCGGCAACCTACTTTCTTTGCTTCGCCAAAGAAAGTAGACAAAGAAGGGCGACCCCAAAGGCGGCTCTCGTGACCAGTTCCGCGTGAAATGGCCGACGACCGATGTTTTTTGCATCGACTGATTCCGCTGCGACCGGGGTCCCCATTGGCGGCGCTGAGCAACGCAGCGGGCGAAGGGGGTGTCGGCGAGGACTGTCTGAGCGGCGAGCGAGAAACGGCGACTTTCGGACACGCACCAATTCGAGCCGCGAGTTCCGCAGCCGCCTTTGCCCGCGAGTAGCGCAAGGGACCCGAAGGGGCGCCGACTCTGGGGCCGCCTTCTTTTGCTTACTTTTCTTGGCGGAGCAAGAAAAGTGAGTTGTCGCCGGGCAACCCCCGGCTAGGTTCAACAAGCAAATAAGCCACAGATAAGAAAAACGCTTACGCCCGCTTGAACACCGCCAACATCCCGCCGGCCGCCACAAACAAACTCCCGATCCCCCGATTCGTCCAGCGGATATGCGCGGGATCTTTCAGCATCGCCAGCACCTTCGCCGCAAACGCGGTGTAGCAGCCCATGGCGACGATGTCGACGGCGACCAGGGTCAGCGTGAGGATGACGTATTGCACTGCCGTGGGCTGCGAAGGGTCGACGAACTGCGGAAGCACGGCGAGAAGGAACAAGAGGCCCTTCGGATTGGTCTGGCTCACGAGGAAGCCCTGCAGGAAGATGCCGCGCGTGGTGGTGTCCCTGAATTCGGTCTTTGCGGCGATTTCCTCGAACGGCACCGGCGGCTCGCGGAACTTCTGGATGCCCAGCCACACGAGGTAGAGCGCGCCGCACCACTTCATCACCAGGAACGCAGTCGATGAGGCCATCAGGATCGCCCCCAGCCCGAGCGCGATGATGGTGCTGTTGACCATGATCGAGGCCTGCATCCCCAGGCAATTCCACATCCCGCGCCGCCAGCCGTATTTCATCCCGGCCGACATCGACGACAGCGCACCCGGCCCGGGCGAAAAGCAAAGCAGGAGGGTGGCCGCGAAGAAGGTAAGCCAGGTGGTGAGCGTCATCGGTGGCAAATTCTGGAAGATTAAAGTCAAGGTCTGGCGCAGCGTTCGGGGCAAAAATGCCTTGAACGCCGCGCCAGACCTGGGGTTTCAATTCCTGCGCTTCGAGCCGCTGCGCAAGCCGGCCTGGCAGGAACGCAGTTCAGGGCGTGATGATGACCTTGCCGACGCTATGGCCCGCTTCCGCGTACGCCACCGCCTCGCGCGCCTGGTCGAGGCGAAACACCTTGTCCACCACGGGCAGGATCTTGCGGTCTTCCAAGAGCTTGGCGACGGCGGCCAGCTGCTGCCCGGAGGGCGACATGAAGTGATAGTCGAACTTGACGCCGCGTGCGCGCGCCAGCGCCATGGGCTTGCGGTTCATTGCGGCGGCGAGCCACTGCTTCCATTTGGCCAGCCCCCATTCCTTCATCACGCGCGGCGTCGGGATGCCGCCGATGCTCACCACCCAGCCACCGCGCTTGGCCACGGCGATGGAGCGCAGCAGGATGTCGCCGCCCTGCGTGTCGAAGACGAAATCGGCCTCCTTGACCACGTCCTCGAAGCGCTGCGACTTGTAATCGACCACGCGGTCTGCACCCAGACGCTTCACCAGCGGGCCGTTGCGCACGCTGGCCGTCGTCACCACCGTGGCGCCCAGCACTTTCGCAAGCTGGATCGCGAACGTGCCGACGCCCCCGGACCCCGCATGGATGAGCGCGAGCTGGCCGGGCTTCAGGCCCACCATGTCGCGCATCACCTGCCAGGAGGTCAATCCCACGAGCGGGATCGAGGCGGCTTCGGCGTGGGTGAGATGCGGGGGCTTCAACGCCGCGTCGGACTCGCGCACGGCGGCGTATTGCGCAAAGCTGCCGATGGTGGTCTTGTCCAGCCGCGCGAAGACTTCGTCGCCCGACTTGAAGCGCGAGACCTTGGAACCCACCTTGACCACCACGCCGGACAGGTCCTGCCCCAGGATCAGCGGCAGCCGGTAGTGGATCATGACCTTGAGCTTGCCGTCGCGGATCTTCCAATCCACCGGGTTCACGCTGGCCGCCTTCACCTGCACCAGCAGGTCGTGCGGCCCGCACTCCGGCCCGGGCCGCTCGCCGACGATCAGTTGCTCGGGCCCGCCGTAACGCTCGATGTAGGCGGCCTTCACGAATTTTTTCCCGTGGCGGCCAGTTGCCGGTCGACGTGCGCCTGGTTGGCCGCCACCGCGCGCTCGGCCATGTCGTCCACCAAGCCCGGCGCCACCAGCTTCACCCATTGTGCGAGCCTGGCCTTGCCGGTCATGACGACTTCGCGGCGGCGCGCCTCGATGGCCGGTACGATCAGGGCGACACACTGCTCGACGCTCATCACCCGCTTCGGGTCCACCGGATCGACCTGCGCCGCCTCACCGTTGGCCGCCGTGGCGTTTTCGCGGATGCCGGTGGCCACGAAGCCGGGGTAGATCATGGTGACCGACACGCCCGAGGCCCGGAGCTCGATGCGCAGCGAATCAAAGAACCCGCGCATGGCATGCTTGGAGGCCGCGTATCCGCTGCGCGTCGGCACACCCGTGAGCGCCGTCAGGCTGGCGATGCCGACGATGCGCCCGCGCGATTTCTTCAAGTGCGGCAGTGCGGCATGGACGCCATACACCGCCCCCATGTAATTGACCTGCATGAGCCGGTCCAGCATGGCGGGGTCCTCGATCTCCTCGAAGCGCGCCCACATGGTGGCCCCGGCGTTAAGGATGAGGCCGTCCAGCCCGCCGAAATGAGCCACGGCCTGCGCGACCGCGCGAATGTTGTCTTCGCGGCGCGTCACATCGCAGGCCACGGCGAGCGCCTGTCCGCCGGCTGCGCGGATCGCGGACTCGACCCGCTGAAGCTCGGCAATGCGGCGCGCCGTCAGCACCACCTTCGCGCCCCGCCGCGCGAGTTCGATCGCCAAGGCTTCGCCGATGCCGGTCGAGGCCCCGGTGATGAGCACCACCTGATTGCGCATGGGCATGTTGTTGGCCGCGGCCCTCACTCCCTGCCGCGCAGCTCCCTTCTTTTCATCAATTTTAGCGCGGACCAGTCCGCGTTGATGGCGCACACCTTGACGTCCACCCAACCAGTGGGGAGGATGGCCGCGCGAATGCCGTCCTCGGTCAGGTCCCTGAACAGCGGCGACGACTTCTTGGGCCACGCCACCCACAGCGCGCCGTCCTCGCGCATG
>CAZTYC010000162.1:0-6230 GCA_964617435.1 uncultured Burkholderiales bacterium | reverse complement strand
CATCATCAAACCACCGCGCCGTCACCGTCTTCACCTGCGTGTAGAACTGGATGACTTGCTTGCCGTAGGGACCGAGGTCGCCGAGCTTGGAGCCGCGCGAGCCGGTGAAGCTGAAGTAGGGCACGGGCACCGGGATCGGCACGTTGATGCCGACCTGGCCGACGTCGATTTCGTTTTCAAACTTGCGGGCCACCGCGCCCGACTGGGTAAAGATGCCGGTGCCGTTGCCGAAGGGGTTGGCGTTGGTGAAGGCGATGGCCTCGTCCAGCGTGTCGACTGAGACGATGACCAGGACGGGGCCGAAGATTTCCTCGGTGTAGACCGTGTGGTGCGCCTTCACGCCGGAGAAGACGGTGGGGCCGACGAAGTTGCCGTCCGGGAACCCGTCGACCTTCGGATTGCGGCCATCGAGTTCCAGCTTGCAGCCTTCTTCGATGCCTTTCTGGATCAGGCCCTCGATGCGCGCCTTGGCCGTCTTTGAAACCACCGGCCCGAGGTCCGCGCCGGGCGTGGTGCCGCCGCTGATCTTGAGCGTCTTGGCCTTGGCCACCAGATCTGGGATCCACTTATTCGCTTCGCCCACCATCACGGCGACGGACGTGGCCATGCAGCGCTGGCCGGCCGCGCCGAAGCCGGCGCCGACCAGGGCGTTCAGCGTCTGCTCCTTGTTGGCGTCCGGCATCACCACCGCGTGGTTCTTGGCGCCCATCATGCATTGCGCGCGTTTGCCGTGTTCGGAGGCGAGCTTGTAGACGTGCTCGCCGACGTGCGTGGAGCCGACGAAGGACACCGCCTTGATGTCCGGGTGCGTGCAGAGCGTGTCCACGGCTTCCTTGCCACCGTGCACCACGTTGAGGACGCCCGGCGGCACGCCGGCTTCGATCGCGAGCTCGGCCAGCAGCATCGGCGTCATCGGGTCCTGCTCGGAAGGCTTCAGCACGAACGTGTTTCCGCAGGCGATGGCCACCGGGAACATCCACATCGGGATCATGGCCGGGAAGTTGAACGGCGTGATGCCGGCGCAGACACCGATAGGCTGGCGGATGAAATAGGTGTCGACACCTCCGGCCACGTTTTCGGCGATTTCGCCCAGCGACAACGTGCCGATGGAACACGCGTGCTCGACCACTTCCAGGCCGCGGAACACGTCGCCTTCCGCGTCGGGCAGCGTCTTGCCTTGCTCCGCGGTGAGGCAGGCCGCCAATTTCTTCATGTCGCGGCGAATGAGTTCCTGCAACTTCAGGAAAATCCGCGCGCGGGTACCGATGGGCGTGTTGCGCCAGGTCTTGAATGCTTCAGCCGCCACGGCGATGGCGGCGTTGAGTTCGTCCTTTGTCGCGAACGGCACGCGCGCCAGCACTTCCTGGGTGGCCGGATTGACCACGTCTTTCCAGGTCTGGGTCTTCGATTCGACGAACTGGCCGTTGATCAACAGCTTGACGGTCGGGGCGGGGGCGGTCTGGGTTTTCAGGACGGCGGACATGGTGAACTCCTCCAATTGCGGCAAGCGCGTCAGTTGTGTGCGGTAGTTCACCATTATAGGTCTGGCCCCCCGCAAAAGTGTTTGATCTGCCGCAGGAAGCATTGGGAAAACCCCAGCACTGGCGCGGCGACTGGCGCGAAACCGTCCGGAAAGCCGCGCCAGGCCTTGACGTTGGCTATCGGTTTCGGAAGACGATACCGCCCGCCGCGCCGCGCGCGACTCCCGCGCCGGCGATGGCAAAGGTCAACCGTCCGCAATACGATGCCGTTACTTGGCCACGGCGCACCATTCGCGCCGCATACAGGAGATGAAGATGAAGCGCATGTTGTCCGTTGCTGTCTTGAGCGCATTGGGCGCAGGTTCGATGGCTGTGCAAGCGGCGGAATTCGCCGATACCGCGCAGGTCATCTCCGCCACCCCCATTTATGACCGTGTTTCCGCGCCGCGCCAGGAGTGCGTGAACGAGCCCGTGACGACCTATGAGGATCGCCGCGTGCGCCGCGACACCCCGGATGCGTACCGCGAAAACCGCGACTATCGCGATAACCGCGACTATCGCGTGAACTCGACCGAGCGCGAAAGCTCCGGTGCGGGCGCGGTGCTCGGCGCCATCATCGGCGGCGTGATCGGCCACCAGTTCGGCAACAGTTCCGGCGGCCGCGACCGCGGCACCGCGGCGGGCGCCATCCTGGGCGGCGTGATCGGAAACCAGATCGAGAAGGACAGCGGCAACTACGACAACCGCTACTCCGCGCGCAGCGACTCGCCGTACCGCCGCAGCCGTTACGACGTCGAGCGCGTGCCGGTCACCCGCGATGTTCAGCGCTGCAACGTGGTGAACGACTACCGCGAGGAAATCCGCGGCTACGACGTGCGCTACCGCTACAACGGCCGCGACTACACCACGCGCATGTCGTACGATCCGGGCCCGACGATTCCGGTGCAGGTCGACGTGCGGCCGGCTTACCGGCCCAACACCACCGGCAACCGCTACTACTGACGCGCCGGTTCAACACCCGAAGTGATCACGCGCCGCTGGAAACAGCGGCGTTTTTTTTCATTCCGCGAAGGCGAACAGCACCGCATCTGCGGGCACCAGTTCGTTTTCCTTGAACCGGACCTCGCTGATTTCGCCGTCCTTGGGGCTGACGATGGTGTGCTCCATCTTCATCGCCTCCAGGATGATGAGTGGCTGGCCCTTGCGCACGTGATGGCCCACGGCCGCCATGAGCTTGACCACACGGCCCGGCATCATGGCAGTCAGGCGCCCGGCCGCGCCGGCATCCTCCTGCTCGAAATGGTAGGGATCGAACAGCGTCAGGCTTGCACGCGTCGTCACGTCGATGGCGGTCAGGGCATCGCCCGCGCGCACCACCCGCGCCGCGAACTTGGCCTCGCCCAGCCGCACCTTGAGCGCGCCGTCCTCGCGCGCCATCCAGGCAAAGGGCACCGGCGTTCCATGTCCGACCGAGAACCGGTACACCCCATCCTCGCTTTCCACATGGCATGCGACGGGCTCGTCTTGCCCGGGCAGTTTGAATTCGATCAGGCGAGAGGCAAACCCGTTGACGCGCCAGCCGTCGTTCTGCGACCACGGATCCGGCGTCAGGCGCACACGCTCGTCCTCGAGCAGGCGCGCGCAGGCGGCCGCCAGCAGGGAATCGTCCACCGCCGGTTCGGCCAGCAATGCGGCGCGATGCTTGGCGATGAACGCGGTGTCGGTGTCGCCGACCAGGAACGACGGGTGCTGGACCAGGGTTTGTAGGAACGCAAGATTGGTCTTGACGCCCAGCACTTCGGTTTCCGCCAGCGCCCGCTGCATCTGGCGCGCGGCCTCGCCGCGATCCGCGCCCCAGGTGATGAGCTTGGCGATCATCGGGTCGTAGTAGACGCTGATCGTGTCGCCGCTGGTGACGCCGGTATCGAGGCGCACGTTGCCCTCCGGGTCGTTCTCCGGCACTGCGAACAGCGCCATGTGGCCGGTTTCCGGCAGGAAATCGTTGTGCGGGTCCTCCGCACAGATGCGCACTTCGATGGCATGGCCGGCGGTTTCGATCTCGGGCTGCGCCAGCGGCAGCGGTTCCCCGCAGGCCACGCGGAGCTGCCATTCGACGAGATCCTCGCCGGTGATCATCTCGGTGACCGGATGCTCCACCTGCAGGCGCGTGTTCATTTCCATGAAATAGAACTCGCGGTCCGCGCCGACGATGAACTCGATGGTGCCCGCGCCCCGGTAGTTGATCGCCTTGGCGGCCGCCACCGCCGCCCTGCCCATGCGCTCGCGCAAATCGTCCTGTTGCTGCTCGATGAACGGCGAGGGGGTTTCCTCCAGCACCTTCTGGTGGCGGCGCTGGATGGAGCATTCACGTTCGAACAGATGCACGGCGTTTCCGCGACCGTCGCCAAACACCTGGAACTCGATATGGTGCGGCCCGAGCACGAAGCGCTCGATGAGCACGGCATCATCGCCAAACGCATTCCGGGCCTCGCGCCGCGCGGCGTCGAGCTGGGCGCTGAATTCGTCCGCCTTCTCGACCAGCCGCATGCCCTTGCCGCCGCCGCCCGCCACGGCCTTGATCAACTGCGGATAGCCGACCTTTTTCGATTGCTCGAACAGAAACGCGGGATCCTGATTGTCGCCGTGATAGCCGGGCACCACGGGCACGCCGGCCTTTTCCATCAGGGCCTTGGCGGCGCTCTTGGAACCCATTTTCTCGATGGAGTCCGGGGTCGGGCCGATGAACACCAGGCCGGCCTTTTCGCAGGCGGCTGAAAACTGCTCGTTTTCGCTGAGGAAGCCGTAACCGGGGTGGATCGCCTGCGCGCCGCAGCGGCGCGCGACCTCGATGATCACATCGCCCTTCAGGTAGGAATCGGCAGGGCGCGGGCCGCCGATGTGGTACGCCTCGTCGGCGGCAATGACGTGCTGCGCGGTGCGGTCGGCATCCGAATACACCGCCACCGTGCGGATGCCCAGCGCGCGCGCGGTGCGGATCACACGGCAGGCGATTTCGCCACGATTAGCGATCAGGATCTTATTGAACATGGCTTTGGATCAGTGCAGGCAATTTGGCTTCGGCCGCTCGCTTGCGCGAGCTTAACTCGCGCTCCGCGCGGTTAGCCTTCGCCGCAACGGCGGCGCGGAGCGCCTTGTTGTCGCCTCGATTGGCGATCAGGATCTTATTGAACATGGCGTTGGATCAGTACATGGTTTCAGCTGCGGGTAAGGAGTTGCCATGCCAGCAAGCCCCACATGCAGACGAGGAAGAAATTGCTGAACACGAACGCGTAGAACCGGTGCATCACCGTGTTCGATCCGCACTGGATGAAACTGTGCGCCACGCGCCCGAGCACGAACCCCCAGGCAAGGACGAGCTGCGGCAGGCTGACCAGTTGCGTCACGAACAGGGTCAGCACCACGGTGTAGAACATCACCGGCAGCTCGAACAGGTTGCGGAAATTATCGGCCGCGCGCGAATCGGTGATGGTGGCCGCCATCTGCGCCGAAGTGGCGGTTTTTTGCGGATGAACCCGGTTGGACTTGTAGAATGCGATGCGCCGCCGCAGCATGGTGCCGGCCACGATGCAGACCAGCAGGAACATCGCCAGCAGGGGGTACAGGATCAGCTTTGGGTCCACGTCGTCATCCTTCCACGGTCCAGTTGGGTTTGCGTTTTGCCAAGAACGCCGAGAGGCCTTCCCGGCCTTCCGGCGACGCCCTCACGCGGGCGATGCGACGCGCGGTGTCTTCGATCAGGGCGCTGTCGACCGGGCGGTTCGCCACTGCGGCGATCAGCCGCTTGCCCTCGGAGATGGCCGCCGGGCCGGCGGACATCAGCGCGTTCGCCAGGTCATTGATCCGCTCATCCATGGCGTCATCGTCGGGGACCAATTCGGAGAGCAGACCCAAGCGGAAGGCCTCCCCGGCATCGAAGCGCTCCGCAGTCAGGAAGTAGCGGTGCGCTGCACGTTCGCCGATGGCGGCAATCACATAGGGCGAAATCACCGCCGGGATCAGGCCCAGTTTCGCCTCCGACAGCGAAAAAGTCGCCGCGTGGGTGCCGACAGCCATGTCGCAGCAGGCCACCAGGCCCACGCCACCGCCATACGCCGCCCCATGCACGCGCGCAATGGTGGCTTTCTTCATGCCGTGCAGCGTGCGCATCAATCCGGCCAATCCCATGGCGTCGCGGAAGTTCTCGTCCTCGGAATAGGCGGCCATGCGCTTCATCCAGTTCAGATCGGCGCCGGCGGAAAAGGACTTGCCGGTGGCGGACAGGACCACGATGCGCACCGCGTCATTGGCATCCAGCGCGTTGAGCCCCGCGGTGAGCTCTGCGATGAGCGTGTCGTCGAACGCGTTGTGCTTGTCCGGGTTGTTCAGCGTGACCAGGCCGAGCGGCCCGTCGGTTTCGATCAGGATCTGGCTCATGTCATTACATCCGGAACACGCCGTAATCGGTCTTTTCAATCGGCGCGTTCAGGGCGGCGGACAGCGCCAATCCGAGGACCATGCGCGTGTCCCGGGGGTCGATGATGCCGTCATCCCAGAGGCGGGCGGTAGCGTAGTACGGATTGCCCTGGTCCTCGTACTGCTTGCGGATGGGCGCCTTGAACGCTTCTTCCTCTTCCTTGCTCCACGCGCCGCCCTTGGCCTCGATGCCGTCGCGCTTGACGGTGGCCAGCACGCTGGCGGCCTGCTCGCCGCCCATCACGCTGATGCGCGCGTTGGGCCACATCCACAGGA
>CAZTYC010000161.1:0-6250 GCA_964617435.1 uncultured Burkholderiales bacterium | reverse complement strand
TTGTGATGACTTCAATTAACGGTGCTTTTTTGTATGAGCAAATCAAAGTGGATTGCGACAATAGCCTTTTTGTTTGCAGCGACGTTCGGTGTGTCGGTCTGGTACTTCGCTCAATTACCAGCTCCTGCCAATTCGAACATCGGAGGAACATTCCGTAAGCCCATACTCAATACGGTCAATTCCAATACAACGGTCGCACATGAAAAATTGACGGAATCTCCTTCTATTGCCGGAAGTTCTGCGCTGCCGAAAAGTACTCGGCAGGAGTCAGTTGCGAAGCCTCCAACTAGTCCATGGCGATCACGATTCAACGGAAAAGAGCCATTCGCAGTCTTGTACGCAGAGCTATCTGCTAGTGCAGATAACGATCCGCAAGCGAAGTACTACCTCGCTCAAATACTTCAGACATGTATGAACGCTTTGAGTATTTCAAGAAATGCGAATCGATTCATTGGCGATGCGAGTCCGGCAAAAGCCCGGCGATATGAAACCCTCGGCGAAATGACTGAAAGATGCGCGGGGGTCGATGTTGAAAACACCCGCGTGGCTCCGATGGATTTGATGCGGGACGCCGCGGCTAAGGGAGATTTGCCCTCACAGGCTTTTGCAATGCGATTCCAAGGAATAGGTATTGGCGAAGCCAATCTTCAAAACACCCAGAAAGCCCGTGGATTGGCGGGCTCGAACGATCCGACCGTACTGGACAATTTGGACGGCTATTTTCTTGCCAGAAACAAGATTTTGGTTTGGAGTATTCCTGGCGTTGAAGGGCCTGTCAGCGGTCTTGAGATGGCACTTGCAACCAATATTGCCGCGTGCGAGTTGGGGATCGATTGCTCATCGTCGAGTGTCGCCGCAAGGCTCACCTGCATATCCAAAGGATGGTGTGACGACGGGGGACGCGTGGCTCAAATACGCAATAACTTGGCCGCTCCGAATCAATTCGCACGTCTCGAAACGATCAAAGACGTATTTCTGATGGGTCTCGCTACCGGAAGTTGGCCACCAGGATTTTGGAGCGGTTCGGATGGGTCTAGTCCGAAAAGGTAGTCGGTATGCGGGTCGTCCAATCCAGTGGTTAACGTCAAGGAGGAAAAGTTGAAGTTTAGAATAGTTCGAATGCTCGCTTTCATGGCCTTGTCCACGTTTACTTTGCTCTCAAGTATCGCGTATGCAATCGAACCGCCAGACTACGTAGCCATTGGTCAATAAAAGGGGTCAACGTCATTTGTTGTTGAGACACTGACCCACGGCTACAACGCTGCGGGGCAGTTGGCCACCATCACCTATCCCTCCGGCACTGTGGTCCAATACGGCTACAGCAACAACCGCTCGGTGAGCGTGACCTTGAATCCGGCCACCAGCAACACGCCCATTCTCTTGAATGCGGACTACGAGCCGTTTGGCCCCGTCGGTGAATGGACGTGGGGCAACAGCACGGCCGCCAGCCCGAATCTGCATACGCGCTACTTCGACCTGGATGGCCGCGTCGGCAAGATCGAGGCCGGCGCCAACATCGACGCCAAGCAGTATGCGATCGACATCGCCCACCGCATCACCGGCATCGATACCCTGGTCTCCGGCAGCGTGGATCCCACCCGCTCCTTCACCTACGGCTATGACAACCTGGACCGCCTCACCAGCCAGACGCCGCAGGCAGGCAATCCAACACCCACCCTGGGATTCACCTACGACAAGATCGGCAACCGCCTCTCACAAGCAAGTTGAATCCCGGCTGCGCGCCTGTGTGCTCACGCCCAGCCATTCGCCTTGTTGCTAACGCGGAGGAGGGCCGATGCCCGCCCGAACTGTGTCATGTCGACCTTGCGACGCCGCTTGCGTATCAACTGCCCCTACCGCCACACAGGCACGCTTTCGGCGATCCAGTGAACATGCTGTTCGGACCAGCAACGCTCCGCGCCCGACCTCCTTTGCGCAGCCAGTTTCGCCACCTGAAAACGCTGGCGTGAACCCGTGGACTGGGCGCTTTGTCCGGCGCAGGTTCGTTTTGCGCCAAAAATCCTGCGCTTCGTCGCAGTCCACTTCAAAACCAGTTGCGCCCCAAATAAAGTGGCGCCACGTTCAAAACAGGAGCGCAACCACCCAAATCACTTATGGAGTCCATCATGAAAAGCACCTACAAAGTCACGTCGAAGAGTTCCAACAGTTTTGCCGGCTTTGCCGTCGGCGTCCTGGTTACCGGATTGCTGTTCGGCGGCTACGAAGCCAGCCAAAGCGATCTGTTGGCCGAAGCCATCCACTCCGCTGCCGCCGTGCAGGCGTCGCCGCAGGAGCCGGTCAAGTTCGACACCGTCGTCGTGACCGCCAAGCGCCTCCACAAGGCATAAGGAACACTGCCATGCAGATCGGGATCGCCCTCTGGCGGGAGGCCTCTGCGATAATCCGGCCACTTCGCGGATTGAACGGAGCCTCCTGTCATGGCATTGAAGCGTCCCCATTGGCCCTCGGGCCGCGTGGTCTTTCTCGAGCACACCTCGAAAATTCTCGCCGGCAATCCGCTCGGTGACCCCCACGTTCGCGCGCTGGCCGTCTGGCTGCCGCCGCAATACGATTCGCCCGCTTACAAGGGCAAGCGCTTTCCGGTCCTCTACGACCTGGTCGGGTTCATGGGCTCGGGCCTGTCGCACGTGGCCTGGCGCAATTTTGATGAAAACGTGCCGGAGCGCGCCGCGCGCCTGATCCATGAAAAGAAGATGGGCCCGGCCATCGTGGTCTTTCCGGATTGCTTCACCTCGCTCGGCGGCAACCAGTACATCAATTCCACCGCCATCGGCGCGTATGCCGATTACCTGATCGACGAGATCATTCCCTTCGTGGACCGCGAATTCCGCACCCTGGCCGCGCGCGAGCACCGCGCTTGCTTCGGCAAGTCCAGCGGCGGATACGGCGCCATCATTCACGGGATGAAGTATGCGAAGCACTGGGGGGCGATCGCCAACCATTCCGGCGATGCCTATTTCGACTTTGTGTACATGCACGACTGGCCGCGCACGTTGACGGAACTGATGAAGCACCGCCCGGCCGTGCGCAAGGCCGGGCCCATCGACGTGCGCAGGGAAGAGCGGCGTGCGGCCACCGGCCTCGACGATGGCCGCGCGCGGGCGTTCCTCGAAGCGGTGTGGAAAAAGGACAAGCTGTCCGACGGTGAAGGCCACGCGTTGATGATTCTCGCCATGGCCGCCAGCTACGATCCCGATCCCAAGGCGCCGCTCGGCTTTCGCCTGCCGTTCAATCTGGAAACCGGCGAGCGCATCGACGCGCGCTGGAAAGCCTGGCTGAAGCACGATCCGATCCACCTGGTGTCGAAATACCGGGGGAACTTGAAGACACTCAAGGGAATCTATATCGACTGCGGCTGGCGCGACCAGTACAACATCCATTTTGGCGCCCGCATCCTGTCCAAGCGGCTGCACGCCGCCGGCGTCCGCCACCGCTATGAAGAATTTGACGACAACCATTCCGGCATCGACTACCGCATGAACACCAGCCTGCCGTTTCTCTACAAGGCCATCCAGCCATGAAGCTTTCACCATCCCTGTTGACCGCCGCCGGGGCGGCGTGTGCCGCGCTTGCGTTTGCCGTCGCCGTGCAAGGCGGCGACGCACGCGCCTCCGACGTGGCCGGCGTGGCCGCGCTCAAACCCTATGACGAAGCCTCCGATGCGGCGCGCGACATCGACAACGCCTTGGCCGCGGCGAAAAAGTCCGGCAAGTCGGTGCTGGTGGTGTTTGGCGCCAACTGGTGCGGCGATTGCAAGGTGCTGGAGGCGGAGCTCAAGCGCGAAAAGCTCGACCAGCTGGTGCGCGGCCACAGCGTGGTGGTGAAAGTGGACGTCGGGCGCTTCAACAAGAATCTCGACGTGGTAAACCGCTACGAGCCCTCGCTGCTCAAGAAGGGCATTCCGGCAGTGGTGCTGCTCGACGCCGACGGCAAGATCAAGCGACGCACCGTGGATGGCGAACTCTCCGACGCGCGCAAGATGGGCACGGACGCCATCGGCGCGTTCTTCGCCGGCCTGCTGGGAAAGGCAAGCTGAACCCAAGCACTGGCGCGGCGTTCAGGCCAAAAATGCCTCAAACGCCGCGCCAGTGCTTGAGTTTCAACCTTTGAGTTCGACGCAGTCGACGCCCAAGGTGCCGGCGTCGGACGACACCATGACATGGCCGTCCTGGATCGTGACGCTCAGCTCCATGGCCCGCTCCGCCAATGCCGCGAGCGCGGTGGCGGCGTCGGGCGGGACTTCCAGGATGCGCAGGTTGTCCAGCCGCTGGCACGCCGCGCGGTTGGCTTCCCACCACACGCTTACCGCCCGGCCGCCATAGGCCATCAGCACCACGCGCGCCGCGCGCCCGCAGGCGCGGCGCAGGATGCGCTCGTCCGGCAAACCCATCTCGATCCAGCACTCGATCTCGCCCGCGCGGGACTTCTGCCACAGCGCCGGTTCATCGTCCGTGGAGAGGCCCTTGCCGAATTCAAGCCGTTCGTCGGCAAACATCGCGAAGGCCAGCACGCGCAGCATCATGCGCTCGCTGGTCTCCGACGGATGGCGTGCGATGGTCAGCGGATAGCGTTGGTAGTGGTGCCTGTCGAGGTCCGATACCGTGAGCTCGAGCTTGTGGATCGTGGCCTTGAGCGCCACTAGGATTTCTTCTTGCTTTTCGCGGCCAGCGCGGAATCGAGCAAGGTGGCGAGCAGGTCGTTCAGCGGGACGCCCTCGGCCTCGGACTTTTCCCGCAGGCGCTGCACCAGCGCCGAGGGCAGCTTGGCGGCAAACGGAATGAGCCCGGCCTCCGCATCGCGGCGGCGCTGCTCGCGCTTGTCGAGCGGCGCGGAGGAGGCCTTGCCAAAGCGGTCCGGAATGCCGGCGCCCTTCATCTGGCCGGTGAGTTGCTTGCCTTGCATTTTTTCGAGGTCGGTGCGTTTCATGATGGCGTGTGCGGTAGCGTGACGCACATTTTATCGCTGCGCGGGCATCGGCCGGTCAGCGCGCCGTTCCGGCGCGTTCGGCGGTTGGCGCTGCGCGCACGCCGGCCCGCGCGCGGGCCTCGTCCTTCCACCGGCGACAAGCGGCAGGCATGGCCGGCCGGCGGGGCGGATTCGCGTGGGTGATTATGCGAACTGGACCATCGGTGCCGCCTGCACCGCACGCTTCGCGCGATAATTCCGGAATGCAAAACACCATCACCCTGAAGCCGGGTGCGCTGACCCTGGCCGAACTTGCGCACTGGCGCGACAGCCACGACCGCTTTGAACTCGATCCGGGCTGCTGGGCGGAGATCCGCGCCGGCGCCGCCACCGTGGAGGCGATCGTCGCCCGCGGCGCGCCTGCGTACGGGATCAATACCGGGTTCGGCAAGCTCGCCAACACGCACATCCCCAACGAGCAGCTCGAGGAATTGCAGAAGAACATCGTGCTCTCGCACAGCGCGGGCGTGGGCAAGCCGCTCGCCGACCGCGTGGTGCGGCTGATCCTCATCCTGAAGATCGCCAGCCTGGCGCGCGGCCGCTCGGGCGTGCGGCCGGTGATCCTCGAATCGCTGCTGCGGCTGTTGAATGCCGGCGTGTACCCGCTGATTCCGGAAAAGGGCTCGGTGGGCGCCTGCGGGGATTTGGCACCGCTTGCGCACATGACCTCGATCCTGCTGGGCCTGGGCGAGGCGCACGTGGGCGGCAAGCGCATGCCGGCACAGGAGGCGTTGCGCGCGGCGGGCCTGTCGCCGCTCACGCTGGCGGCCAAGGAGGGACTGGCGCTGCTCAACGGCACGCAGGTCTCGACGGCGCTGGCGATCGACGGCTGGATCGACATCGAACGCTGCTTTGCCGCCGCCGTGGTGGCCGGCGCGATGAGCGTGGACGCGGCCATGGGTTCGGATACGCCGTTCGACGACCGCATCCATCAGTTGCGCGGACAGCCCGGGCAGATCGCCGTTGCGGCACAGTACCGTGCGCTGTTGCAGGAGAGCGAAATCCGCAATTCGCACCTGGTGGGCGATGACAAGGTGCAGGATCCGTATTCTTTGAGATGCCAGCCGCAGGTGATGGGCGCCTGCCGCGACGTGATCGATGCGGCGAGCCGCACGCTCGAGATCGAGGCCAACGGCGTCACCGACAACCCGCTGGTGTTCCCGGATTCGGGGGATGTGCTGTCCGGCGGCAATTTCCACGCCGAACCCGTCGCCCTGGCGGCGGACCAACTGGCGCTGGCCGTGGCCGAGATCGGCGCGCTGTC
>CAZTYC010000160.1:2379-6293 GCA_964617435.1 uncultured Burkholderiales bacterium | reverse complement strand
AGATCGCACTCATCACCGGCGGCGTCGGCGGCATCGGCACCGGCATCAGCAAGGCGCTGGTCGCCGACGGGCACTTCGTGGTGGCCAACTACGTGGTGCCCGGCTCCGAGACGCGCTGGCAGGACGAGATGGCGGCGGCAGGCTACAACGGCGATTCCACCGCGATTGCGTTCGGCGACGTGACCGACTTCGAGGCCACCGGCGCCATGATTCGCGCCATCGAGGAGAAGTACGGCCCGATCGGCATCCTGGTCAATTGCGCCGGCATCACGCGCGACGCCACCCTGCGCAAGATGACGCCGGAAAACTGGCACGCGGTCATTTCCACCAACCTCACCAGCGTGTTCAACACCTGCAAGCATGTCATTGACGGCATGGTCGAGCGCGGCTGGGGCCGCATCATCAACATTTCGTCGGTCAACGGCGTGAAGGGCCAGTTCGGCCAGACCAACTATTCGGCCGCCAAAGCCGGCGTGCTGGGCTTCACCAAGTCGCTGGCCTACGAGGTGATCCGCAAGGGCGTCACCGTGAACGCGGTCTCGCCCGGCTACATCGACACCGACATGACCCGCGCCATCCGTGACGACATCCGCGAGGAAATCGTCGCAGGCATCCCGGCCGGCCGCATGGGCACGCCCGAGGATATCGCCAACGCGATTGCCTTCCTCGCATCCGACGCGTCCAGCTACATCACCGGTGCCAATATTTCGGTCAACGGCGGCCTGCACATGTACGCCTGACGGCGACCGCGCCGTTCGCACAATGAAAAAGGGCGCCGAGGCGCCCTTTTTCATTGTGCACAAGCCTTGCGGCATCAGAACATGTGCTGGCCACCGTTGATGGCGATGTTGGCGCCGGTCAGGAAGGCCGCTTCGTCGGAGGCCAGGTAGGCGCAAAGACCCGCCACTTCCTCCGGCTTGCCCAGCCGCCCCACCGGAATCTGAGGCAGGATCTTGGAGTTCAACACGTCTTCGGGAATCGCCTTGACCATCGCCGTGCCAATGTACCCGGGGGAGATCGTGTTGACCGTCACGCCCTTCTTGGCCACTTCCAGCGCCAGCGCCTTGGTGAAGCCGTGCATGCCGGCCTTGGCGGCCGAATAGTTGGTCTGCCCGAAGGCGCCCTTCTGGCCGTTCACCGACGACACATTGATCACGCGGCCCCAGCCGCGCTCGACCATGCCGTCGACGACCGGCTTGCACATGTTGAACACGCTGTCGAGGTTGGTCTTCATCACGGCATCCCAGTCGACTTTGTTCATCTTCTTGAACGTGGTGTCGCGCGTGATGCCGGCATTGTTGATCAGGATGTCGATCGGCCCGATCTCCTTCTGGATCTGCGCCACCGACTTCGAGCAGGAATCGAAATCCGCCACATCCACCGGGTAGGCGTGGAAGTGGTAGTCCCGGCTCGCCATGTCCTTCAGCCATTCCGCCGCCTTGGTGTTGGACGGCGAATGGGTCACCACGACCTTGATGCCCATGCGGGCGAGCTTCATGCAGATCGCCTCGCCCAAACCGCCCATCCCCCCGGTGACCAATGCAATGCGCTGTGTCATTTGGTTTCTCCTCGCTGATCAGTTTTTGTCGTTGTGCCCGAAAACTCTTGCCGCATCGCCACCGTTCAAGCCTTGGCTTTCACGTACCGGCCGGGCGCCGGTTCGCCGGGCCGGAACTCCCCGTTGCCGAGCGTCTTGCGGGCTGGAATCATTCTGCCACTGAAGGACTTCAGCCATTCGATCCAGTGCGGCCACCAGCTGCCCTCGGTTTCCACCGAGCGCGACAACCACTTGAGGTGATCGCCGTTCATGTCGCCGCCGCTCCAGTAGCTGCGCTTGTTCTTCGAGGCCGGGTTGACCACGCCGGCGATATGGCCCGACGCGCCCAGCACGAACTCCACATCCCCCCCCAGGAACGTGGCGCTGGAATACGCCGATCGCCACGGCACGATGTGGTCTTCCTTGGCGGCAAACACGAAGGCCGGCATGTCCGCGTACGACAGGTCCAGCGGCACGCCGCACATGGTGAGCTTGTCCGGTTTGATCAGGTTGTTTTCAAAATAGGTGTTGCGCAGGTAATAGCAATACCAGGGACCGGGAAGATTGGTGCTGTCGGAGTTCCAGTACAGCAGGTCGAAGGCCGGCGGCTTGGTCCCTTTCAGGTAATTGTTGACCACGTAATTCCAGATCAATTCATTGGCGCGCAGCGATGAGAATGCGAACGCCAGGTCAGACCCGTTGACCACGCCGCCGTTGCCGACCTCTGCTTCCTTGCGCCTTACGAAGGCCTCGTCGATGTACGCGGCAATGTCGCCGACGTCGGAAAAATCGGTGAAGGTGGTGAGGTAGGTTGCGCTTTCCACCACGTCATGGCCCATCCGGCGCAGCACCGCCAGGGCGCAGGCCAGCATGGTGCCGCCGACGCAAAAGCCCAACGCATTGACCTTTTCCACGTTGCTGATCACGCGCGCCACGTCAAGGGCCTTGACCACGCCGTTGGCCAGATACTCGTCCCAGGTCAGCTTCCCCTGCTCGGCCTGGACGTTGCGCCACGACACCAGGAACACCGTAAACCCCTGCGAGACGACGTAGCGCACCAGCGAATTCTCCGGCGTCAGGTCCAGGATGTAGAACTTGTTGATGCACGGCGGCACCATCACCAGCGGGCGCAGGTGCACGTCCTTGGTCGTCGGCGTGTACTGGATCAGTTGGAACAGCTCGTTTTCGAACACCACTGACCCCGGGGTGAGGGCAATGTTCCGGCCGATTGCAAAAGCCGACTCGTCGGTCATCGAAATATGGCCGCGCTCCATGTCGCCGCGCAGATTCTCCAATCCGGCCTTGAGCGTTTCGCCCTTCGACTCGATCGCCGCCTTGAGCGCGTCCGGGTTGGTCAGCAGGTAATTGGCCGGCGAGACGGCGTCCAGATATTGCTTGGCGAAGAACCGCATGCGCTGCCGCTGGTCCTTGGGCAGGTTCAGGTCCTCGATGCTTTGCAGCAGCAGGCGAGAGGCCGCCAGGTAGGATTCCGCCAGATAGCGGAATTGCGGCGCCGATTGCCAGGCCTCGCTGGAAAACCGCTTGTCCTGCGCCGAAGCCAGGTCCGCGCCGTCATCGGACCCCAGGGCGTGCATGACGCGCTGCTGCTCCGCCACGAAGCGCTGCTGGATGGCGGCGAGCTTGGCGGGCTCGCTTTGCAGCGCCTGCACCGCGTTCTGCCAGGCCTCGTTGAGATTGCCGGGCGTCGGGATGGTGCCCATGCTCTGGATCCAGCGGGTGCCCGATTCGCGCACCGACGACAAAATCTGGTTGAGATTGAAACCCGCTGTCCCCATGACGCCCCCGCCCTAGATCACCGCATCTTGCAGCATGTCGGCATTATCCCCGATGCCGGAAACGCCGTCATGAGGGGAAACACGCATCAGTGGGCGATGAGTTCCTTCACCACCAGGATCGAGCCCACGCCGAGGACGATCAACACCACCTGGGTGAGCGAATCGCGCGGCGAACTCTTGCGGTGCAGCCCGGGAATCAGGTCGGCAATGGCGACGTAGATCATGCTCGAGGCCGCCACGCACAGGAAGACTTGCGAGAGCCCGTCAAAGGCGCTCAGGGCAAAGTAGGCAATCAGGGCCCCGGCCAGCGTGGCCAGGCTGGACATGACGTTCCAGAACAGCGCGCGCGACTTGCTGAAGCCGGAATTGAGCAGCACCAGGAAATCGCCCAGTTCCTGCGGCAATTCGTGCGCGACGATGGCCATCGCCGTGATGACCCCGAGGCGGGTGTCCGCCATGAACGCGGTGGCGATCGCGATCCCGTCGGTGAAGTTGTGGAAGCCGTCGCCAATGATGACCGTCCACGCGCTGGCATGCCGCCCGTGGCCGTGGCCATGATCGTGGTCGTGCGCATGATCGTG
>CAZTYC010000160.1:0-2279 GCA_964617435.1 uncultured Burkholderiales bacterium | reverse complement strand
GCCGCGGCCTCGCCGTGGTTGTGGTCGTGGCGCCAGAGCACCAGCTTTTCCAGCACGAAGAACACCAGGATGCCGGCAAGGATCCAGGCCGCCGCCGTGTGCTGTTGCCCGCCCCTCTCGAAGATGTGCGGCATCAGGTCCAGGAACACCACTCCCAGCAAGGCGCCGACCGCATAGCTGACGAACAGCGGGATCAGTTTAGGCTGGGCGCGCCACGCAATGACGGCCGCGAGCAGCGCGGACAACAGTCCGCCGGCAAAGCTGGCGAGGATGATGTAAGTGAGGGTCATTTTCGGTTGCAGCCCGCGCGGGGCGGCGCGCATTCTATCAGCCGGCTTCCGGCCGCAGGCGGATGAAGGCGCCCATGCGCCCGGACACTTTCTCGCGCCGGTAGGAAAAGAAGCGTTCCGGCATTGTGAAGGTGCATTGCGCACCGCCGGAGATGTCGTGCAGCCCCGCGGCGCGCAGGCGCCGCCGCGCCAGCTCGTACAGGTTCGCCAGCGACTTGCCCGGCGAACCCGGCTTCGGCGCAAAAGCCGCGCCGCAACCAGCGTCGTGCTCCAGAAATGCCGCGCGCACCTCCTCGCCCACCTCGAAGGCGGTGGGCCCGATGGCCGGGCCGAGGTAGGCCAGCAGCCGGTGCGCCGGAACCTTCATCGCCGTCAGGGTCTGCTCCAGCACCCCGGCGGCCAGGCCGCGCCAGCCGGCGTGGGCCACGCCGACCCGCGTGCCGTCGCGATCGCACAGGAACACCGGCAGGCAATCGGCCACCAGCACGTTGCAGACGACGGCGGTACTGGACGTGACCGACGCATCGGCCACCGGCGGCGGGGCCGCGGGCGAGGACGCATCCAGTTCCGCCACCGCGATGCCATGCACCTGGTTCAGCCACACCGGCACTGCGTCGACAGCCAGCAGGGCCAGGCGGCGATTCTCGGCCACGCAGGCCGCATCGTCGCCCACATGGCGGCCGAGGTTCATGCTGGCGTAGGGGCCGGTGCTCACCCCGCCGGCGCGGGTGGTGAACCACGCTTCCACACGGCGCGGCGCATCCCATTCCGGGATGAGGAATGGACCGCGCTCGATCACCCCAGCCCCGCCATGTCCTCGATGAACGCGCGCATGTCGGCCGGCACCGGCGCATCGAACGACACGCGCTTGCCGGTGGCCGGATGATCGAACTCCAGCCGCCGCGCATGCAGTGCCTGGCGCCCGAAGGCGCGGATGATGTCGCGCGCGGCCGGGTTGATGCCCGTCAGCGTGCCGCCGTAGAGCGGATCGCCCTCCAGCGGCGCGTTGATCGACTGCATGTGCACGCGGATCTGGTGCGTGCGGCCGGTTTCGAGCCGGCATTCCACCAGCGTGTGGTAAATGAAGCGGTCGATGACGCGGTAATGCGTGACGGCGGGCTTGGCGCCCACGTCGCCTGGCTTCAGGATCGCCATCTTGGTACGCTGGTGCGGATGGCGGCCGATGGGCTTGTCGATCGTGCCTTCCTGGTCCACGCTGCCGCGCACCAGCGCCACATAGGTGCGCGAGACGCTGCGCGCCTGCAATTGCTTGACCAGCGCCACCTGCGCGGCCTCGGTCTTGGCCACCACCATCACGCCGCTGGTGTCCTTGTCCAGCCGGTGCACGATGCCGGCGCGCGGGATGCGCAACGCGCCCGGATGGTGAAACAGCACGCCGTTGAGCAAGGTGCCGGTCCAGTTGCCCGCGGCCGGGTGCACCACGAGGCCGGGCGGCTTGTCGAGCACCAGGACGGCATCGTCTTCATGGATGATGGAGAGCGCGATGTCTTCCGGCTGGAAGGCCAGTTCCTCTTCGCGCGGGGAAAGGCGGGCCTTGATCGTCTCGCCGCCGAGGACCTTGGTCTTGGGCTGCGCGGCGGCGCCGTCGATGGTGACGGCACCCTCCTTGATGAAGCCGGCCAGGCGGTTTCGCGAATACTCCGGCAACAAATCGGCCAGGACCTGGTCCAAGCGCTGGCCGGAATGGGTCAGCGGCACCCGGAATTCGGCCTCTTTTCCCTGCGGCGCGCCGGAAGGGCCGGGGCGGGGAAGCAGGTCCGCTGGGCTATAATCCTCGTCTTCAATTTCCGTGCCGGACATGGTTTTCAGTATGACACGAACCCCCTACCTTCTTGCGGTGCTGGCCGCGCTGGCGTTGTCCGGCTGCGGCATGTTCGGCGAGAAAATCGACCCCAAGAACTGGACGGTCGAGCAGCACTACAAGAACGCCAAGGCGGAGCTCGATTCCGGCAACTACGCGGGCGCCGT
>CAZTYC010000159.1:0-6377 GCA_964617435.1 uncultured Burkholderiales bacterium | reverse complement strand
CGCGCGAGAAATGGCCGGTGATCGACGTGGCGCGGCTGCTGACCACCACCTCGTCCGATTTCATCGACGCGCGCATGGCCGGCCCCCAGGGCTTCGGCGCCGTCGATCCTTCGCGCACCTTGATCAACCAGGTCCGCGTGTTTCCGGAGAACCTGGAGATGCGCACCACGATCACCTACAGCACCTTCCCGGTGCCGACCGTCGCGCAGGGAACGACACCCGCCCTGCCGTCGGTGCAGATCAACCCGAGCAAGACGGCGGTGCTGCACTTCAGCCTGGCGCTGCTGCCCGAAAAACCCATGCAGGGACGCTTTGCCGACTCGCGCGTCGGATTTTTCACGGAGCGCTTCCAGGAATTCGGCGCCACGCGCAGCGGCGTGCGGGGGCGCGAGTTCATCACGCGCTACCGGCTGGAAAAGAAGGACCCGGAGGCTGCACTGTCCGATGTGAAGCGTCCCATCACCTTCTACCTGTCCCGCGAGGTGCCGGATAAGTGGCGGAAGTGGATCAAGCAGGGCATCGAGGCGTGGCAGCCGGCGTTCGAGGCCGCCGGCTTCCGGAACGCCATCGTCGCGCGCGACGCGCCATCGCGCAAGGAGGATCCGGATTGGGATCCGGAAGACGCCCGCCATTCGGTGATTCGCTGGGTGGCGCAGCCGGTGGCCAACGCCATGGGGCCCTCGGTGCACGATCCGCGCTCCGGCGAGGTAATCTCCTCGCACATCGTGTTCTGGCACGACATTCTGCGTTCCTCCGAGCAGCGCTACTTTGCGCAGGCCGGGGCGGCGGACCCGCGCGTAAAGACCCTGCCGCTGGACGACGCGCTCATGGGCGAACTGCTGACGGAGGTCGCCACGCACGAGGTCGGCCATGCGCTGGGCCTGCGCCACAACCATCGCGCCGCCACCGCCTACTCGGTCGCGCAACTTCGCGATCCGCAGTTCACGCGCCAGCACGGCACCACCGCGTCCGTGATGTCCTACGGCCGCTTCAATTCCGTGGCCCAGCCGGGCGACGGCGTGACGCACTTCACGCCGCGCATCGGGCCTTACGACGTGCACGCCATCGAATGGGGTTACAAGCCGCTGGGCAAGTCCCGGCCCGAAGAGGAGCTGCCGGCGTTGGACCAGCTGGCCGCGCGGGCGCTGGACGATCCGCGCCTCGCCTTCGGCGGGGAGGACATGCTGGCTTTTTTCGACCCCGAGGTGCAGGTCGAGAACATCGGCAAGGAACGCATCGCCGCCACGCGCCTGTCGATCAAATCGCTCGAGAACGCGGCCGCGCGGCTCATCCCCGCCACTACGCGCCTTGGCGAGGACTACGTGGTGCTGCAGCAGACGTATGGCACCTTCGTCGAGCAGCGCCAGGATTACCTGAGTTCGGTGGTGAAGCTCATCGGTGGGGTGCGCGAGACGCGCTACCTGGGCGGCCGCGGTGGAGACACTTTCGTGCGTGTGCCCAAGGCCGAGCAACAGGCCGCCATCAAGTTCCTGCTCGACGAGGCGCTGGTCACGCCGGCCTGGCTGGTCACGCCGGAAATCCTCAATCGCATCCGTGTGTTTTTCGTGTCGGACCCGGTGGTGCAGACGCAGAAGGCCCTGCTCGAGGACATGCTGTTCCCGGTGCGATTCCGCGCGCTGGAGGACGCGGAAATGGTCAAGGCGGGCAGCGGCATGGTCGCCTCGGAATACCTCGCGATGGTGCAGGCCGGCGTGTTCCGCGAGCTGGCGGCCGGGCGGCCGAAGATCGACATCTACCGCCGCGAACTGCAGCGCGCCTACATCGACCAGCTGAAAGCCTTCACCGGCGACGTGCAGCGCTTTTCCACGCTGAGCCAGATGATCGCCTCCATGTTCAGTTCGTTCTCGATCGACCTGCGCGCGGCCGCGGTCGATGCCTTGCGCGGGCTGCAGCGCGATGTGCGCGCGGCGGCGCCGCGCGCGACGGACCGGCCCACGCGCCTGCACCTGTTGCAACTCGACCGCGAGATCGAGCAGATCCTGAAGATTCGCGGCAGCTGATCGCGGCGCGAAGGCTGCGGGACCGCGGGGCCGCGGTTCAGCCTGCGGCGCGCTGCGTACCTTCCACCCGCACCGGGAAGTTCACCGAGTTGGCGATGAAGCAGTTCGCGTGGGCCTTTTCGTGCAGCCCTTTCAATTCCTCGTCCGGCACGGCGGCCGCGAAAGTCACCACCGGCCGCAACACCGCCTCCTGCATCGACATCTTGCCCGGCGAGCCGTGGGCGCCGGTGGCGAGCGTGCCGGTGGCGCGGTCTTCATACGCGATCACCTGCAGGCGCTTGCGCGAGGCGATGGCGAGGAAGGTGAGCATGTGGCATTCGCTCAGCGCCAGCAGCTGCAGTTCCTCCGGGTTGTAGCGCGTGGCCTCCCCGCCGTACACCGTGGGTGCGGAGCCCGGCACGTCGGGCTTGCCCGGGCTGCCGAGCGTGACATTGCGCGAAAACGCCGGATCCGGCGGCAGCGCCTGCGCCGGGTCGGCCGGCCAGTGCAGATGGGCTTCAAAGGTGTGGGCGTCGGACATGGGGGCTCCCGTGGGATCGGGCCGCAGGCGCGGCGGATGGTTCATTCTGCGCCAAATCGCTCAACTCCCACCCGCGCGGGTGGGGATTTTCAAGGTGCATGCGCTTATGCTGGATCCCGTAGTACCACCCCTCCGAAGGTGAGTGCTTTGGGCCGCCGCCAGTGCGGCCCTTTTTTCGTCTGTTGGTAGCCAAAGTCCAGACGGGGCGCGGCGATCGGGGCGAAAAGGCCTTGGAAGGCCCGCCAGTGCTGGGGTTTTACCTTCAATTCCCATTGCGCGGCAGCCGGAACACTTCGTTACGCAGCAGCCGGATTTCATCGGCAGAATAGCCGCCTTGCACTTGTCCAAAGGATTCTGTTCATGAGGATGACCCCACCGGCCGCGCGTTCGGCCTGGCGCCTTGCCGCCATCGCGGCGTTTTGCCTGCATGCCGCAGCGGGCCACGCGCAGCAAACCCTGCTCCTGAGCCAGCCGGCCCTCTCGAAAGACCGGCTCGCGTTTGTATATGCCGGCGACCTGTGGGTGGCGGATCGCGCCGGACGCAATCCCCAGCGACTGACCTCGCACCCGGCCAGCGAGTTCAGCCCGCGCTTTTCCCCGGACGGCGAGTGGATCGCCTATTCGGCAACTTATGACGGCAACACCGACGTGTACGTCATCTCCGTCCATGGCGGCCAGCCGAAGCGGCTCACCTGGCATCCGCGCGTGGACCTGGTGAACGGCTGGAGCGTCGATGGCAAGCGCGTGCTGTTCTCCTCGCCGCGCGAAGTCAACAACGCCCGCAGCAACCAGCTCTATGAGGTGTCCATCGACGGCGGCTTCGAAAAGAAGGTGATGGAAGCGCAGGTCTACGAGGGGGTCTGGTCGGACGACGGCCGGAAGATCGCCTACGTGCCGTACCGCAAGGGCCATGCCGGCGTCGCGGGTTGGCGGCAAAACCGGGGCGGCGCCACGCCGCCGGTGTGGATCGTCGATCCGGCGGCGGGAACCTGGGAAAAGATTCCGCACGTCAATGCCAGCGACTACAGCCCGCAGTGGGCCGGTGCGGACGTGGTGTTCATTTCCGACCGCAATGACGGCGCGGCCAATGTGTTCCGGTATTCGTCATCCACCAAGGCGCTTGTGCAGTTGACCAAGGAAACCGTCTGGGACGCCAAGAGCGTGAGCGTGTACGGGCAGCGCGCGGTGTACGACGCGGGTGGGCGCATCAAGGAGATCGACCTCACGACCGGTGCCGTGAGCGAGATCGCGGTGTCCATTGCGCCCCAGGCGCTGCAGGCGCGGCCGCAGTGGAAGGATGCCTCGCAGACCACCACCTCGGCGCGGTTGTCCGCCACCGGCAAGCGCGTCGTGGTGTCCGCGCGCGGCGAGATCTTCACCGTGCCGGTCAAGGACGGCTCGGTCCGCAACCTCACGGGCACTTCCGGCGTGCGCGAAAAGGACGGCCTGTGGAGCCCCGACGGCAAACGTGTGGCTTATCTGTCCGATGGCGGCCAGCTCAGGCATTCGCTGGTGATCGTCGACCAGGCCGGCCTCGACAAGCCGCAGTCCTTCCCCCTTGGGCCGAGCTACTACTCGCTGCTCGAATGGTCGCCGGACGGCAAGCTCATCGTTTTCCAGGACAACCATTTGTCGCTGTACTCGATCGCCCTTGAAGGCGCCAACAAAGGAGCGGTCAAAAAAATCGACACCTCCAAGCGCCGCGGCCAGTTCAGCGTCGCGATTTCGCAGGACAGCAGGTGGCTCGCCTACAGCGTGATCATCGACAACTACCTGTCGCAGATCCGCATCCATGAATTCGCCACCGGCAAGAACACGCCAGTGACCGACGGCCTCTCGAATGCCGACAACCCGGTGTTCGCGGGAAGCGATTACCTGTATTTCACCGCCTCGATCAATGCAGGGCCGGCCGCTGTCGGGCTGGACCTCAGTTCGCAGGAGCGTCCGGTGCGCGACGGCCTCTACGCCCTGGTGCTGGCGGCGGACGGCAAGTCGCCGCTGGCGCCGCGCACGGGCGACGAGGAAGAAAAGAAGGACCCGCCGAAGGAGGGTGCGACGGATCCGGCAAAGGCCGATGCGTCGAAATCTGACGCCGCCAAGGAGGCGCCGAAGGCCGACCCTGCCAAGCCGGACGCTGCGAAACCGGCGGCACCGAAAGGGCCGAAGCCGGTGAAGATCGACTTTGCCGGATTGCAGGACCGCGTGGTGGCGTTGCCGGTGGCCGAGCGCAACTACGATTCCCTCAAGGTGGCGTCCGACGGCGCGCTGTTCTGGCTGGAGCGGCGTGCGCCGGGCGTCTCGAACGAGCCGCCCGAGGCCGAATCGTCCGGTAGCGGCGAGCTGTACCGATTCAACTTCGAGGACCGCAAGGCGAAGTCGATCAAGCAGGGCGTTCAAAGCCTGGACATCAGCGCGGACGGCAAGAAGCTGCTGCTGCGCTACAACCGCGGCAAGCTGGAGATCGCAGACGCCAACGAGAAGCTCGACGCCAAGCCGATCGACACCAGCGGCGTCACCGCGCTCATCGATCCGCGCGAGGAGTGGAAGCACATCTTCAACGAGACGTGGTGGATGGAGAAGGAGTTCTTCTACGACGCCGGCCTGCACGGCCTCGACTGGGAAGCCGTCAAGAAGCGCTACGAGCCGCTGCTGGCGCATGTGCAGCGTCGCGAAGACCTCAACGAATTGCTGCGCGAGATGATCGGCGAGTTCCAGGTTGCGCACAACTACATCAATGGCGGGGACGAATTCCGCGAGCGTCCCACCAGCACCGGCGTGCTGGGCGCGGACTTCAGCGTGGAGCACAACCGCTACCGCATCAAGACCATCTACCGGGCGGATCGCTGGAACCCCTTCATGCGCGCCCCGCTGGGCGTGGCGGGCCTGGGCGTGAAGGAGGGCGACTACATCCTCGCGGTCAACGGCCGCAACCTGACGGCGGCCGACAACCTGTATGCGTTCCTGGAGAACACCGCCAACAAGCAGGTGACGCTGAGCATCGGTGGCGATCCCACCGGCAAGGGTGCGAAGAACATCGTCGTGCAACCGGCCGCCAACGATCTGGCGCTGCGCCAGTGGCACTGGGTGGAAAAGAACCGCCAGACGGTGCAGGACAAGACCGGCGGGCGCGTGGCGTACGTGTATCTGCCGGACACTGCGGGCGACGGCTACAAGCACTTCAACCGCATGTTCTTTGCGCAGGTCGACAAGGACGCGATCATCGTCGACGACCGCCGCAACGGCGGTGGCCAGGCGGCCAACTATGTGACCGATATCCTCTCGCGCAAGTACCTGGCCGGCTGGAAGGACCGCGACGGGCTGACGTTTGAAACGCCGGGCGGCGCCATCTACGGCCCCAAGGCCATGCTGATCGACCAGGACGCCGGATCCGGCGGGGATTTCCTGCCGTATGCCTTCAAGCGCCACGGGCTCGGCCCGCTGATCGGCAAGCGCACCTGGGGGGGGTTGATCGGGATCGCGGCGAACCCGCCGTTGATCGACGGCGGCAACCTCACCGTGCCGTACTTCCGCTTCTTTACCCCCGATCGCGAATGGCGGGTCGAGAACGAGGGTGTGGCGCCGGACATCGAGGTCGAACTCGATCCGATCGCCGTCAACCAGGGCCGCGACACGCAACTCGAGGCGGCGATCGCCAACGTGATGGAACGCCTGAAAACCGAAAAGCCGATCGAGCGCAAGAATCCGCCCCCGGCGGCAACGCTCGGGCGGTGAGGCCGGGCCGGGCGCGGCGCGCAGGCGAATGCAGGCCTGCCCGCCGCGGCAGCGGCTGTGCGATGCGGCAAGCCGGCTGCGCCCTGCGCGGCCAGCGCGGACGT
>CAZTYC010000158.1:0-6463 GCA_964617435.1 uncultured Burkholderiales bacterium | reverse complement strand
CCACCGCATCGCTGGCCGGGCACCTGCAACGCCGCAGGGGTGTCGGGCCCGGTGACCGCGTGGCGATCCTTGCCGCCAACTGCGCTGAGATGTTGCCGGCGCTGTACGCCACATGGCATTGCGGGGCGGTGGCCGTGCCGATCAACGCCAAGCTCCATCCCAACGAGGCGCGCTTCATCCTGGACGATTGCGACGTCCGGCTGGTGGTCGCGTCGAAGGAATGGGCTGCGGCGCTCAGCGGTGCAGGCGGATCGGCCACGCCGTGCCTGGTGCTGGGCGGCGCGGACTGGGAGGCGGCGTTGCGCGATGCGCCGGCGGCCATCGTGCCGCGCCAATCCGGCGACCTCGCCTGGCTGTTCTACACCAGCGGCACCACGGGCAAGCCCAAGGGCGCCATGCTCACGCACGGCAATCTCGCCGCCATGACGCTCAACTATTTCGCCGATGTGGACGCCGTCGCGCCGGAGGATGCGCTGCTGCATGCGGCGCCGGTGTCGCATGGATCGGGCCTGTACAACTTCGCGCATGTGCTCAAGGGCGCGGCGCAGGTGTTTCCGGCCTCGCAGGGATTTGACGAGGACGAGGTCATCGATCTGCTTCAGGTGCATGCCGGCGTGGCGATGTTCGCCGCGCCGACGATGGTCAAGCGGCTGGCGGACCGCGTGGAGGCCACCGGCGCGGCCTTGCCGGGATTGAAGACCCTGATCTATGGCGGCGGCCCGATGTATGTGCCGGACCGGCTGCGCGCCATGCGCGTCTTCGGCCCGCGGCTGGTGGAAATCTACGGGCAGGGCGAAACGCCGATGACCATCAGCGTGTTCTCGCGCGCCGAGCACGCCAATGCGGCGCACCCCAACCGCGCCGCGCGGCTGGCCTCCGTGGGCGTGCCGATGAGCGCGGTGGCGGTCAGCATCCGCGACGAGGCCGGCGCGGAACTGCCGGCCGGCGAAGCCGGGGAAGTGTGCGTGCAGGGCCCGACGGTGATGGCGGGCTACTGGAACAATCCCGCGGCGACCGCAAAGTCCTTGCGCGACGGCTGGTTGTGGACCGGCGACCTCGGCGCCTTCGATGCCGACGGTTTCCTGACGCTCAAGGACCGCAGCAAGGACCTGATCATCTCCGGCGGCTCCAACATCTACCCGCGCGAGGTGGAGGAGGCGCTCTTGCTCCATCCGCAGGTGGCGGAAGTCTCGGTCATCGGCCTGCACGACGCGGAATGGGGCGAGCGCGTGGTGGCGGTGGTGGTGCCGCGCGCGAGCCCGGGAAAGCCCGCGCCGACCCGGGAAGAACTCGACGCGCACTGCCTCGATCACATCGCGCGATTCAAGCGGCCGAAGGATTACCGGTTCGTCGAAAGCCTGCCGAAGAACAACTACGGCAAGGTGTTGAAAACCGAATTGCGCAAGAAATTCGCGGGGGACGGCATTGTTTGACGGGTTCGAGGCGCGGCAGGTGGTGGTGGACGGCGTCGGCCTGCACGTACGCACCGGCGGGAGCGGACCGCCCCTCCTGCTGTTGCACGGCTACCCGCAGTCGCACCTCATCTGGCACAAGGTCGCGCCCGAACTGGCGCGCAAGTTCTTCGTGGTGGCGCCGGATTTGCGCGGGTACGGGGACAGCGCCAAGCTTCCCGGTGGGGACGGGCATGCAAATTACAGCAAGCGCGCCATGGCCGGGGATCAGGTCGGGCTGATGCGCGCGCTGGGGTTCAACAGTTTCCAGGTGTGCGGGCACGACCGCGGCGGCCGCGTCGCGCACCGCATGGCGCTGGACCATCCGCAGGCGGTGGAGCGGATGATGGTGCTCGACATCGCACCCACGCTGGCGATGTACGAGCAGACCTCGATGGAATTCGCCCGCGCCTATTGGTGGTGGTTCTGGCTGATCCAGCCGGCGCCGTTTCCCGAGCAGACGGTGGCCGCCGCCCCCGAGGTGTTCCTGAAGAAAAAGATCGGCTGGGGCCGCGCGGGCCTTTCGCCGTTCACCGACGCCACGTACGCGGCCTACCTGCGCCATGTGAGCGACCCGGCCACCATGCACGCCATGTGCGAAGACTACCGCGCGGCGGCGACGATCGATCTGGTACACGATCGCGAGGATCGCGCCGCGGGACGGCGGGTGGAATGCCCGGTGGCCGCCCACTGGGGCGCGCACGGCGTGATCGACCGCTGTTTCAAGCCGATCGAGGAATGGAACAAGGTGGCGCGCGACGTGACGGGCGGCGCGCTCGAATGCGGCCACTACATTCCGGAGGAAGTCCCCGCCGCCCTGCTGGCGTGCATGAAAGCGTTCTTCAAACCCTAGGATTGGCGCGGCGTGTGGGCCATTTATGTCCTGGAACGCTCGCCAGTGCTTGAGTTTTGCAATTGTTTGCGGAGCCCATGGCGCTGATTGACCGGCGCGGTGGCGCGGCGGCTGAATTGACCAAGGTCACTGGGCAAGCGCCCGCCCTGCGACGAAAATGCATGCATCACCATGGAGGGATCCGCGTTGAAGACGCTCAAGATCGCCGTCATTCCGGGCGACGGCATCGGCAAGGAAGTCGTTCCCGAAGGCATGCGCGTCCTCGAGGCCGCCGGCCGCAAGTTCGGGCTCTCGTTCGCCTGGGACGAAAAGCCGTGGTCCTGCGATTACTACGCAAAGCACGGCCGCATGATGCCCGAGGACGGGCTTTCCGAGATCCAAAGCCACGAGGCCATCTATCTGGGCGCGGTGGGCTTTCCCACGGTGCCGGACCACGTCTCGCTGTGGGGCCTGCTCATCCCCATCCGTCGCGAGTTCCAGCTGTATGCCAATGTGCGCCCGGTGCGCCTGATGCCGGGCGTGCCGTCGCCGCTGGCCGGCCGCAAGGCGGGCGACATCGATTTCTGGGTGGTGCGCGAGAACAACGAGGGCGAGTATTCGTCCATCGGCGGGCGGCTTTACGGCGGCACCGAGCACGAGATGGTGATGCAGCAGACCGTCTTCACCCGCCGCGGCGTGGACCGCATCATGAAGTACGCGTTCGAACTGGCGCGCACGCGGCCGAAGAAGCACGTCACGTCCTGCACCAAGTCCAACGGCATCGCCATCACCATGCCGTATTGGGATGAGCGCTTCAAGGCGATGAGCGCGCAGTATCCGGACATCCGCACGTCGCAATACCACGTGGATATCCTGACCGCGCATTTCGTCCAGCATCCGGACTGGTTTGACGTGGTGGTGGGCTCCAACCTGTTCGGCGACATCCTTTCCGACTTGGGCCCGGCGTGCACCGGCACCATCGGCATCGCGCCGTCGGGCAACCTCAATCCGGAGCGGGCGTTTCCGAGCTGCTTCGAGCCGGTGCACGGCAGCGCGCCGGACATTTTTGGCAAGGGCATCGCCAACCCGATCGGGCAGATCTGGTCCGGGGCGATGATGCTAGAGTTCCTCGGGTTCAAGGCGGCCGCCGATGCGATCGTGCGCGCCATCGAAACCGTACTGGTGGAGGGGCCGCGGACGCGCGACATGGGCGGGACCGCGACGACGACCGAAGTGGGCAAGGCGGTGGCCGCCGCCGTTTGAGCGCCGGCCCGTTGACAACGACCGATGGAGGAGTTCCGATGAAGATCATGCACCTGTTGGCGGCCCTGGCCGTGTCGACCGCGGCGCTGGCGCAAGGCACGTTTCCGGAAAAGCCGATCCGCTACATCATTCCCTTCGCCCCCGGCGGGGAATCCGACGTCGGCGCGCGCTTGCAGGGCGTGGTGTTCAAGAAGAAGTACGGGCAGGACTTCATCGTGGAATCGAAGACCGGCGCGGGCGGGGCGCTGGCGTGGTCGCTGGCGAATACCTATCCGGGCGACGGCTACACCATCACCAGCACCAACCTGCCGCACCTGTTCCTGCAACCGCTCGAAGGCAACGTGCAGTACAAGACCGAGGATATCGTCAACATCCACTTCTACCATTACACGCCGGACGCGATCGTGGTGCGCGCCGATTCTCCGTACAAGACGTACCAGGACCTGGTGAAAGCAGCCAAGGAAAAGCCGGGCGGCCTGAATGTCGGCGGTTCGGCACTGAACTCGGCCAACCATGCCGCCACCGAGCGCTGGAACGCGGCCGCGGGCATCAAGACCACCTACGTGCCCTTCAAGGGGACCGCCGACATCGTGGCCTCGCTGATCGGCGGCCACGTGGACATGGCCATGTCCTACGTGACGCTGGCCATCGCGCAGAAGGGCAAGGCGCGCATGCTGGCCGTCGCCACCGAGACGCGCCATCCGCAATTTCCGGACGTGCCGACGTTCAGGGAGCTGGGCATCGACTGGGTGGATGGCGCCTACCGCGGCGTCTGCGTGCCGCGCTCCACGCCGGAGGACATCCGCAAGAAACTCTCGGCCATGTTCTCGGAAATCAACAAGGACCCGGAGTTCCGGCAAAAGATGATCGACGGCGGGTTTGAACTCATCGACGTGACCTACGACAAGATTCCCGCCTTCATGGCCGAACGCGGCAAGGTGTACCTGGAAGTTGCCAAGCGCATGGGGCTGGCAAAGTAGCATGCAGGCGCCCGCGGCACCGGACGCGCTGCCGCTCGCCGGCGTGCGCGTCATCGAGATGTCGCACATGGTGATGGGGCCCGCATGCGGCCTCATCCTGGCGGACCTGGGCGCGGAGGTGATCAAGGTCGAGCCGCCGGGCAAACCGGACGCGCCGGGCGATCCCACGCGCTACCTCACCAACACGGGCGCCGGGTACTTCCCGTCGTTCAATCGCAACAAGAAGAGCGTGATCCTGGACCTGGAGACGGTCGATGGCCGCGCGATGCTCAAGCGGCTGATCGGCGAGGCGGATGTCTTCCTCGAAAACTTTCGCCCCGGCGGCCTGGCGGCGAAGGGGTTCGGTTATCAGGACCTGGCGAAGGACAACCCGCGCCTTGTGTACCTGTCCCTGAAGGGCTTCCTGCCCGGCCCCTACGAAAACCGCACCGCGCTCGACGAGGTGGTGCAGATGATGAGCGGCCTGGCGTTCATGACGGGCCCGGTGGGCCGCCCGCTGCGCGCCGGCGCACCCGTCAACGACATGATGGGCGGCGTGTTCGGCGCCGTGGCGGTCATGGCGGCCTTGATGGACCGGCAAAAGACCGGCAAGGGCCGGTATGTGCAAAGCGGGCTGTTCGAGACGGCCGCCTGGCTGGTCTCCACGCACCTCATGCAATTCGCGGTGCAGGGCCAGCCGCTGCAGCCGATGTCCGCGGGCAGCCGCGCCTGGGGCGTGTATGACGTGTTCGAGACCTCGGACGGCGTGAAGCTCTTCATCGGCGTGGTGACCGACCGCCAGTGGCAATTGTTCACGGCAGCGTTGGGCGAGGGCGACCTGATGGGCGGCGAGCTGGCCACCAACACGCAGCGTGCCCGGCAGCGCGAAACCCTCATTCCGCGGGTGGCGCGCATCCTCGGCAAGCGCACCGCGGCCGACCTGGAGGCCCTATGCGAGGCCGCCGGCCTGCCATTTGCGCGCGTGCAGACGCCGGCCGACCTGGTGAATGACGCGCACCTGAACGCCGGCGGGATGGCGACGGTCACCCTGCTGGGCGGCAAGACGGCGGGGGTGCCGTCGATTCCCATCGCACTGGGCGCGTGGCGCGCCGCGACGCGGCTCGACCTGCCTCGGCCGGGCGAGCACAACGACGAAATCCTGGGTATCTACCAGCGTTGAGGGGCTGCGGTTAGAATCAATCCCAGCGCGACACCAGAACAGACACAAGACCAACGAGCACGCGCCACTTTCGAGGAGGAGTCATGCATCTGAAGAACCCCAAGGATTTTTGGGCGGGTGTGATGTTTGCGGCGGTCGGCATCGCGTTCGCGGTGGTGGTCAAAGTCTATGAATACCCGATGGGCACGGCAAGCCGCATGGGCCCCGGGTTCTTTCCCTTCTACCTCGGCATCCTCATGGCGATCCTCGGCGGCGCGATCATTTTCGAATCGTTCGCGACGACCGGCGAGGCGGTCGGCCAGTTCGCCTGGAAGCCGCTGCTCTGGATCCTCGGCGCGGTGGTGGTGTTCGGCCTGATCGCCAAGGACGCCGGGATCGCATTGTCGATCGTGGCACTGGTGGCGATTTCCGCCTACGGCGGCCATGAATTCAAATGGAAGGAAGTGCTGATCGCCGGCGTGGTGCTGGCGATCTTCTCGGTGCTGGTGTTCGTGTACGGCCTCAAGCTGCCGTTCCCGATCTGGCCCTCCTTCATTACCGGCTAAGGGGCGCGCCATGGATCTCTTGAACAACCTCGCGCTCGGCTTCGGCGTCGCCATGACGCTGAACAACCTGTTGTACTGCCTGATCGGCTGCTTGCTCGGCACGCTCATCGGCGTGCTGCCGGGCATCGGCCCGATCGCCACCATCGCCATGCTGCTGCCGGCGACCTTTACCATCGGTGACCCCACCGCCTCGCTCATCATGCTGGCCGGCATCTATTACGGCGCGCAGTATG
>CAZTYC010000157.1:0-6465 GCA_964617435.1 uncultured Burkholderiales bacterium | reverse complement strand
GGCTGCGGCTGGGCATCTTCCTGCGCGCGTGCCGGTGCGGGACGCACGGTCACGCGCTCCACCGCGGGCGGGGCATTCAGCGACACCAGGATGGACCCATGCCCGCGCGCGCCGGCACGGCTGTCGCCGCCCCGCGTGTCGCCCAGCGCGACCAGCGCGAACACGTGCAGCAGCATCGACAGCACCACGTACTGGTCGATGCCGGGGCGCTCGGCCCACGTGGGGTCGATGCGCTCGATCGCGAGGGAAGGCACGGATTTCACGGGGACAAGGGCGGTGGGAGCTGGCTTGGAACACGAACCCTACCAGCAATTCTTTGCCGCGCACGAATCCGCTTGCCGACGCGCAGCGTGGCCTGCGCGCGCGATCCAAACTCAAACGCGTGTCCTGGCGCGGTGATTCGAAGGATTCCGCCCCAAACGCCGCGCCAGTCAACGGGTTTTGCCGGCAACATCTGGAAAAATGGGCGTCCGTTGCCGGTCCCTGAGTGCGCCTTCGGCACCAGTAGAGCAGCGTGTGTCACACAGGCATGGCGCAAAATCCCACCCACATGAACCCCTACCTGCACGAACGCCTCGCCATCGTCGATCTGGAAACCACCGGCACGGCGGCGACCAGTGATGCGATCACGGAAGTCGCGATCGTTTGCGTGGAGGGAATGCGCGTGGTGGAGGAATGGTCCTCGCTGGTCCATCCCGGCACCACGATTCCGCCGGAGATCCAGGCGCTGACCGGCATCACCGACGCGATGGTGGCGGATGCGCCGGCCTTTGAGGACATCGCCGCGGAAGTCATGGCTCGCCTTGAGGGAAGACTGTTCGTCGCGCACAATGCACGCTTCGATTACGCCTTTCTCAAGAACGCTTTCCGGCGCGCGGGCCGGGTGTTTTCCGCCGACGTGCTGTGCACGGTCCGCCTGTCGCGCCGCCTGTACCCGGAGCACCACAAGCACAGCCTGGACGAGTTGATCGCGCGCCACCGGCTCGACGCGGCAGCGCGCCATCGCGCGCTCGGCGATGCGCGGCTCGCGTGGCAGTTCATGCAACGCGTGGCGGATGAGAAGCCGGCGGAAGACATCGCGGCCGCGACAAAGTCGCTGCTCAAGATGCCGAGCTTCCCGCCGCAGCTCGATGCCGACGCCCTGGAACGCCTGCCGGACGGGCCCGGCGTGTATGTGTTCTACGGCATCAACGACCTGCCGATCTACATCGGCAAGAGCGTCAACCTCCGCGACCGCGTGCGCTCGCATTTTTCCTCGGACCACCGCAATTCAAACGACGTGCGCCTTTCAATGGAAGTGCGGCGCATCGACTTCGAGGAGACCGCGGGGGAGTTCGGTGCGCTGTTGCGCGAATCGCAACTCGTCAAGACGGTGAAGCCGCTGCGCAACGTGCGCCTGCGCAGGCAGGCCGCGATGGTGTTCGTGCAGTTCGGAGACTTGTCTGCGCCGCACGCGTTCGTGCCGGTGGACGAGGCGGACGTTGATGCGACCGATGGCGCGGCCCGATTGTTCGGCCCGTTCGCCACCAAGGCGTTGGCCAAGGCCTGCCTGGTGCGCCTGGCCGGCGATTCCCAACTGTGCTGGCACGCGCTCCAGCAGACGCCGCCGGGTGCGCCCTGTTTCGCGCGCCAGTTGAAGCGCTGCGCCGGCTACTGCGTGGGCGCCGAGACACTCGCCATGCACAACGCGCGGCTCATCGAGGCATTGGCCGATCGCCGGTTTCCCGCCTGGCCGCACGGCGGGCCGATCGCCATCCGCGAAACGCATCCGGACCACGGCTGGCAGCGCCTGCACGTGTTCGACCGCTGGCGGTACCTCGGCACCGCCCAGACCGAGGCCGAAGTCCATGAGTTGGCCGCCGGCGGCAAGGAGACCGAGTTTGACGCGGACATCTACAAGTTGCTCGCGCGCGCCCTGGACGAGGTCGATCGCGCGGACCTCTTTGTGCTCCTCCCACGCGCCTGACCCGGTTCGCGCATCAAGTCCCGGGAGGGCTGGCAGCGCGGCAGCGCGCGCGTAAACTCGCCCCATGCAGCGTCGCCCCCTTTCTCCCGCGGCACTCTGGCCGACCCTTTTCCTTTGCCTGGCGTGGACGCTGACGGGGCCGGGCCGCGCGCAGGGGCAGGCCGCGGAGGCGCCGACACTGACCGCCGGGCAAAGCGGCGACCAGGTTTGCCTGCGCTGCCATGGCGTGAATGAATCCAAGCCCATCCTGTCCATCCACCGCACCCGCCACGGCGTGGCGCCGCAGCCCGGGTGCCAGGCCTGCCATGGCTCCAGCCGCCCGCACGTGCTGCACAAGGACGATGGCGCGGCCGGGCCGCGGCCCGCGCCGGACTTCATTTTCTCCGGGCGTGAACGTTCATCGCCGGACATCCAGAACCGCACCTGCCTGAACTGCCACAACACCGGCAAGCGCGCCCACTGGCGCGGCAGCGCGCATCCGGCGCACGACGTCACCTGCGCGCAATGCCACACCGTGCACCAGCCCGAGGACCCCGCGCTGTCACGCGACACGCAGCGCGAGGTGTGCTTCAAGTGCCACAAGCAGCAACGCGCAGAGGCGCAGGCGCTGAGCACCCACGGCGCGGCATCGGGCAAGGTGGTGTGCGCGGACTGCCACAACGTGCATGGCGGCGTGGGACCGCGCCTGCTGCGCGAGCCGCAGGCCAACGATGTGTGCTTCACCTGCCACGCGGGATTGCGCGGCCCGTTCCTGTGGGAGCATCCGCCGGCGAGCGACGACTGCACGCATTGCCACACGCCGCACGGCTCCAACATCCCGCCGTTGCTCAAGGCGCGGCCCCCCTGGTTGTGCCAGAGCTGCCACGCCGGTTCCACGCATACCACGCAGGCGCTGTCCGGCCGCGCCAGCGCGCCGGGCACCGGGGGCACCAATCCGTCGGCGCTGCTGCTGGCGCGCGCCTGCCTCAACTGCCATTCGGCCATCCACGGCAGCAACCACCCGTCCGGCGTGAGGTTCACACGATGAGGGCGGCATTGCTCCTGGCACTCCTCAACGCCGGTGCGGCGTGGCCCGGCGCTCTGCCCGAGGCCAGCGAGCAGGAGAAATGGGACGAGCTGGTGCGCCCGCAAAGCCGCATCGAGATCGGCGCGGGCGCCGCGCGCGGCAACGTGTTCCTCGGCGGAAACTTCCTCGACCTCAAGCCCGAGTTTGGCATCCTCAATTTCGACTGGCGCGGTCGGCAGATGCGCCTGGGCAATCCTGAGGACGACCACGTGCGCTGGCGGATCGAAGGCCGCGACCTCGGTCTCGCGGCGCGGTCGCTGCAGGCCGAATGGGGCCAGCTGAACGTGGTGCGGATCAACGCGCGGCACGAACGCATGGTGGCGCATGCCAGCGACACCTACCAGACGCCCTACGCGGGCGCCGGGACCAGCGCGCTGACCCTGCCCGTGAATTTCGTGCGCGCGACCGACACCGGCGGCATGCGCGACCTGGCCAATGCGCTCGCGCGCGTGCCGGTCGAATCGACGCGCAACCGCAACGAACTTGCCGCCACGTGGTGGCCCGATCCGGACTGGGAGGTCTCGACGCGCTGGCGCCACGAGGCGCAGGAGGGGCTGCGCGTGCGGCGGCTCGAGTTCGGCGGCTCGCCCCAGGTGGGTCGCAGCACCCCGCTGCCCGAACCGGTCGACACCGTCACCCAGCTGTTCGACGTGTCCGCCGCGTACAACGGGGAAACCGAGCGCTACATGCTGGGGTACCACCTGTCCCTGTTTGACAACCGCGCGGACCCGCTCGTTTGGCAGAACGCCTATGCAAGTGCCGCCTTCACCGGCGGCAACTCCGGATTGCCGGCCGGGTTTCCCATCGACACCGGCCGCGCCGGCGCGCTGCCGGACAACCGCCTGCAGCGCCTCGACGCGCAGGGCATCTGGGATTTGTCCGGCACGACGCGGCTGTCGCTGCTCCTGCGGCGCGGCCGCGCGACGCAGAACGAGGCGTTCCTGCCCTACTCGACCAACGCCGGCCTGTTCAGCGCGCCGCTGCCGCGCGGCTCGCTCGACGGGCAGATCGACACCACCTTTGCCCACGCGCGGCTGACGCTGCGGCCGCAACGCGGGTTCAACGTGACGGCCACGCTCAAGTTCGACCAGCGCGACAATCGCACGCCCGTTTCCGAGTACGCGTACGCGGGGGGCGATGCGGAACTGCAGCCGGCCGCCGGCAGCGCCACCGACGAGGTGCGCCGAAACCTGCCGCGCAGCCGGCGCAACCTCAACGCGGCCCTCGAGGGCGACTGGCGGCTGTCCACCACCTCGGCGCTCAAGGGCGGGTGGGACTTCGAATCGATCACGCGGCGTTTTTCGGAGGTCGAAACCACGCGCGAACACACGCTGCGCCTGGACTACCGCCTCACGGGCTCGATGTGGTGGACGTTCAGCGCGGGCATCGCGGCCGGCGCCCGGCGCGGCACCGACTACCTCGCCAACCTGCCGTTCGTGTCCGGTCATTCGGCGGCGTTTGTGGACTCGCTGGTGTTGGCCGGCAACTGCGCGGTGCCGGTGGTTTGCGCGCGCGCCGGTCCGCTGCAGACCAAATATTTTCTCGGCGACCGCGACCGGCGCCTCGCGCGCATCGTCGCCGGCCACCAGCCCGGCGGGCCCTGGTCGTGGATGGTTCGCGGGGACTTCGCCCGCGACCACTATCCCCGCACGACCTTCGGGCGCGAGCACAACGGCCACTGGACGCTCAACGCGGACTTGAACTGGCAGCCGAGCGCGCAGCTTGGCGCAACGTTCTTCGTCACGCGCGACGGCCAATCGATCGCGCAGCGCACGCGCCAATTCGGGGTCGGCAACCCGGCCAATCCCGCGGATGCCGACTGGACGCACGACATGAAGGATCGCACCTGGACCGCCGGCGCCACCCTCAAGTGGACCGAGCTTGCGGGTGGGCGCCTGACAGTCGAATCGAGCGTGCTGGCGGTGCGCGGAATCGCGGAGGACCTCACGCACGCGGGGGCCGCGGCCCCGGCCTCACAGAACCCGTCCACGCCGTTGCCGGACACCCGCTATCGCGCACAGGAAGCGCGTCTCACGGCGACCTGGCGGGTTGATCGCGCCACGCAGTGGAAACTGCAAGGCAGCCACCGGCGCGTCGCGCAATCCGACTGGGGGTTCGCCAATCTCGGACCTTCGACCGTCGGCAGCCTGGTCGGCTCGCTGGAACAATCGCCGGACTACGGCGTGCGCGTGTTGCGCCTGACCTGGATCCGCACCTTCCGCTGAAATTCAACCGGCGGGACGAGCGCTGCAACGCGCGCCGTAGGGAATGATCTCCCTCGCGCTGCCTGTTGGCGCCGGCGGCGCGTCGTTGCGCCAGCGCGCGGCCTCTTCCGCGCGGCCCAAGGCAGCGAGGCTCGCCGACAACTTGGCGCGCGCGTCGGCCCATTGCGCCGCGCTCAGTTGCCGCGGCTCGCGCTTTTCGACCTCGCTCAGCAAAGGCAGCAAGTGCTGGACCGCCACGCCGGGCTTGCGGTCGGCCACCGCAAGGCTGCCCAGTTCATACAGCGCGCGCGCGGTGCCGGCATTGCCCTTGCGGGCGATCTCCAGCGCGCGCTCGAAAAAAGTCGTGGCCTCGGCGTATTGGCACAGCACGCCCATGGCGCGGCCGTAGTCGAGATGGAGTTCGCTCCATTCCGCCGGATTGCGCGGGCGGTCCGGGTGATTGAGGGCCTCGGCATAGTTCGTGGCAGCGTCCTGCCAGTCGCCCCGCTGGCGGGCCTTTTGTGCACGCTCAAGGTATTCATCGATTTCCAGCGCCGCAAAACAGGGCAGTGTGCTGGCCGCCAGTCCGATGGCGATCACCCCTCGCAGCAGGAATCCGGGTTGGCGTGCACGCATCGGCCAAGTATAGGGGCGCAAAAAACAAACGGGGCAGCGTGGCTGCCCCGTCCGGCACTGCGGGCGGCGCGAATTACTTCTTCGGCGCGTCCTTCTTCGCTTCAGCCTTCTTCGGCTCTTCCTTCTTTTCCGGCTGCTTGGCGATGATCAGGTCCTTGATCGCCTCGTAGTCGTCCTTGGACAGGATCTTCTTCGCGACCAGTTCGTCCTTGCCACCCCAGGGGCGGCCCTTGATGATGGCCTTGGCCTTGGCTTCGCCGATCTTCGGCAACGAGGCCAGTTCCTTGTCGGTGGCCGAGTTCAAATCCATCGGCTCCTTCTTGGCCTCGGCCTTGGCATCCGCCTTGGCGGCGGGCGCGGCAGCGGGCTTGGCATCGGCCTTCGCGGCCGGTGCCGGCGCGGCGGCCGGCTTGGCGGCTTCCTGCTTTTGCGCCACGGCGGCGCCTGACAGGCCGATCAACAGCGCGGCCAACAACGTGCTGACTTTTTTCATGGGAACTCCTGAGCAAATATGAGTGAGTGGATGATCCTGCCCGGTTGCGGCTTCGGGGCGCTGCGATTTAATCACGGCTGCAACATTGATGCCTGAATTC
>CAZTYC010000156.1:1575-6526 GCA_964617435.1 uncultured Burkholderiales bacterium | reverse complement strand
CAGCGAACCGAACCGCCGGGGCCACCTCTAGGCGTTTAAGTGTTTGAAGAATTTGGAATTATCGCAGGATTCGGGTGCTTTGGCAAAGTCCGCCGGGACTGGAAAATAATTGGTAGGGATTACATCTCGATACGAACGTAGTGTAGTATTAAAAAACTATACCTTTGGAGGGTGATCACATGGCGCGCAAGGGAAACTCGAATGAGGGGGAAGGGGGACGCGTGACCTCGGGCCACACGTCATTGCTGATCGATACCCTGAAGAAACTGCTGCGAGCCAAGAGCATGACTTACAAGGACCTTGGCAAGGCGCTAGGGAAATCGGAGGCCAGCATCAAGCGGCTGTTCGCCAAGGAGGCGTTGACGTTGAAGCGTCTGGAAGAAATCTGCGCCTGCCTGGATGTGGACCTGTTTGAGTTGGCCAACGTGGCGCGCTCGCAGTCCGCGCAGTCGCTGGAGCTGACCGTCGAGCAGGAGGCGGCGCTGGCGGCGGATGTTCGCCTGCTGGGCGTGTTCTACCTCGTGCTCAACGACTGGACCATGCCGGACATGATCAAGCACTACGAGATCGAGAAGGCGGAAGCGATTGCCATGCTGGCCAAGCTGGAGCACCTCGACATCATCCGCTTGCTGCCCGGGGATCGCGTGCGGCTGCTCATCCCGCGCACCATGCGCCTTCGCAATGACGGGCCCATCCGCCGCGAACACGGCAATCGCGTCATCGGCGAATTCGTATCGGGCGATTTTGTCGCCGCGGGCGGCATGTTCCGCATGGAGCTGCGAGAACTCTCGGAGCCGTCGTATGCCCTCATGTTGAGGAAACTCGAGCGGCTATGCCAGGAGTTCAACGAAATGGCGGAACTCGACAGCTACCTGCCGTCGGAAAAGCGCAAGACGATCGGCATGTCGGTGGGCACCAAGCCGTGGTCGATGACCATGATCAGCGGCATCAAGGTGCGCGGCGATGGGGTGCCCGTCAAGGTATAAAGTCCCCGGCTGGCGCGGCGTTCGGGCCGAAAACGGCCTGGGAGCCGCACGGGGACTGGGGTTTTGCCGCTTTGCCTTATGTGGCCGGGAAGCGCCCGCGGCCCGCTCCCTGTAAAACGCTTGGGCTCAGCCCTTTTTCATCGACTCGAAGAACTCGGCATTGTTCTTCGTCGCCTTGAGCTTGTCGATCAGGAATTCGGTGGCCTCGAGTTCGTCCATGCCGTACATCATTTTGCGCAGCACCCACACTTTTTGCAGCAACTCGGGCTTGATGAGCAATTCCTCGCGGCGCGTGCCGGAGCGGTTTACGTTGATGGCCGGGTACACGCGCTTTTCGGCCGCGCGGCGGTCCAGGTGCACTTCCATGTTGCCGGTGCCCTTGAATTCCTCGTAGATCACGTCGTCCATGCGCGAGCCGGTGTCGATCAGCGCGGTGGCGATGATGGTGAGCGAGCCGCCTTCTTCCACGTTTCGCGCGGCGCCGAAGAAACGCTTCGGGCGCTGCAATGCGTTCGCGTCCACGCCGCCGGTCAACACCTTGCCGGAGGCCGGCACCACGGTGTTGTAGGCGCGCGCCAGTCGCGTGATCGAATCGAGCAGGATCACCACGTCGCGCTTGTGCTCGACAAGGCGCTTGGCCTTTTCAATCACCATCTCGGCCACCTGCACGTGGCGGGTGGCGGGTTCGTCGAAGGTCGATGAAACGACTTCGCCCTTGACGGTGCGCTGCATCTCGGTCACTTCCTCGGGGCGTTCATCGATCAGCAACACGATCAATGTGACTTCCGGGTGGTTCGAGGTGATGGCGTGTGCAATGTGCTGCATCATCACCGTCTTGCCGGACTTCGGGCTCGCCACCAGCAGGCCGCGCTGGCCCTTGCCGATCGGCGCGATGATGTCGATCACGCGCCCGGTGATGTTTTCATCGGATTTGATTTCGCGCTCAAGCGTGAACGGCTTGTCCGGGAACAGCGCCGTGAGGTTCTCGAAGATGACCTTGTTCTTGCCGGCTTCCGGGGGTTCGCCGTTGACATTGTCCACCTTGACCAGCGCAAAGTAGCGCTCGCCTTCCTTCGGAGTGCGGATCTCGCCCTCGATGGTGTCGCCGGTGTGCAGGTTGAAGCGGCGGATTTGCGAGGGGCTGACATAGATGTCGTCCGGCCCCGCAAGGTAGGAGATGTCCGGCGAGCGCAGGAAGCCGAAGCCGTCCTGCAGCACCTCGAGCGTGCCGTCGCCGAAGATGGCCTCGCCCTTCTTGGCGTGGTGCTTCAGGAGCGCGAAGATCAGCTCCTGCTTTCGGAGGCGGTTGGCGCCCTCGAGTTCGGCCGCGTTGGCCATCTCGATCAATTCGGTGACGTGCTTGAGCTTGAGTTCGGACAGTTGCATGGAGATTTGGTATAACGACGTGATTGGGTGCACGCGCAAGGCGAAATGACACCGCGCGCAGGAAGTTGCACTCTGGCCGCAGGTTTCGCGGAATTGGAATTCCGTCTAAACCGGACTCAACGCTTTGAAGGGTCGGGATTTGCAGCAGAGGAGAAACAGACTGGACGGCGGGAACCTGCCGCCCGTGAACCACGGATCAGAGTCAACGTGGAACACTGCTAATGAGGCGCGAGGATAGGCGTGTTGGGGCGCCTTGTCAATCAGGCGCGTCCGGCCCGCGTTGCGCGGGCCGGCAGTGCGATTACAGGTTCGAGTCGATGAACGCGGCCAGTTGCGACTTTGACAACGCGCCCACCTTGGTGGCCTCGACATTGCCATTCTTGAACAGCATCAGGGTCGGGATGCCGCGGATGCCGAACTTCGGCGGCGTATCCTGGTTTTCGTCGATGTTGAGCTTGGCCACCTTCAGTTTCCCGCCGTATTCCCTGGCCACATCGTCCAGGATCGGCGCAATCATCTTGCAGGGGCCGCACCACTCCGCCCAGTAGTCCACCAGCACGGGGGTGCTGCTTTGCAGGACTTCTGATTCAAAGGTGGAATCGGTGACATGGACAATCGCATCGCTCACGGCAGGACCTCGGTTCGGTGAATTTACGGACGGATTATGCCATCCCGCCGCCATGCGGGAGGCGGTGTCGGGGTGGCGCGTTTGATAGAATTGAGGGCTGTTGACCCATGTTTCAAGTCCTCGCAAGGCCCGCTCTCATGACCTACGTCATCACCGAATCCTGCATCAAGTGCAAATACACCGATTGCGTCGATGTCTGTCCCGTCGACTGCTTTCGCGAAGGGCCCAACATGCTGGTCATCGATCCGGACGAGTGCATCGACTGCACCCTGTGCGTGGCCGAGTGCCCGGTGGAGGCGATTTTTGCCGAGGACGACGTGCCGGCGGCGCAAAAGAACTTCATTGCCATCAACGCCGAGCTGGCCAAGGCGTGGAAGCCGATCGTGGCCCGCAAGGACGCGCCGGCCGACGCGGATGACTGGGCCAAGATCAAAGAGAAGAAGCATCTGCTGGAAAAGTAGGCCCGCCGCATGAGCGCGCCAATCCGTCTGGACGCGCTGTTTCAACGCCTGGCGGATGCCGGGAGTCCTGCCGTCACGGTCGTCACGCCAAACCGGCGCCTTGCGACTTGGCTGGAGCGCGCCTACGACCAGTCTCGCCTGGATGCAGGACTCAAGACCTGGCACCGGCCGGACATCCTGTCCTTGAGCGCCTTTGTGGAACGCGAGTGGCGCATCGCCACAACGCGCATCCCACACCCGCCCGCGCGCCTGCTGACCGACCATGCGGCCCAGGCGTTGTGGGAGAGCCTTGTCCGCGAGTCCATGGATGCCGGCACGTCCCTGCTGAACCCCGCCAAGACCGCCCGCGAAGCGAGGAGTGCCTGGCAGATTTCCCTGGCGTGGAGAATTTCGTCGACAGACGACAGCGAACCCCTGGGTGACGATGCGCAGATGTTTCGCGTTTGGCGCAAGCGCTTTGAAGATCGTTGCGCCGACTTGGGAGTCGTCGCCGCGCCGGCATTGCCCGATGCCTTGGCGCAGGCGGTCGGCGAGGTCCCGGGCGCTTTCCGGGGCAGAACGCTGATCGCATTCGAGTTCGACCTCCCCACCTTTCAGCAGGACGCGCTGTGGCGGGCGCTAAAGCAGGCTGGCGCGACGGTCGTGCCCCACCACCGGGAGCGGGTGCCGGCGCAGTCGGTTGCTCGCCATGTTTTCGCGACGTCCGCGGAGGAGCACGCAGCGTGCGCGTGCTGGGTGCGCGCGCAACTGGAACGCACGCCCGGCGCGTCGATCGGCGTGGTCGCGCCGGATCTTGCGCGCATCAAGGCGCCGCTCGCCCGGGCGTTGGCCGGGGCGCTGTCGCCCGCGCGCCTCTTGCAACCCGGCGTGGACGGCCCTTGCGATCCGGGACTCGTCAACTTTTCGCTCGGCGAGGCTCTCGGCGATCACGCGATGGTTCGCGACGCCCTGCAACTGCTCGCGGCATCATGCGCGCCCGCGGAACCCGCGCAGGCGGCACGCTGGAGCGCGCTGCTGCGTACGCCGTGGATCAGCGGCGCTGAAAGCGAAGCTTCGGCGCGTGCGCAATTGGACGCGCAAGTGTTGCCGGTCCTGCCAATCGAGCTGAACTTTACGCAATGGCATGCCGCGCTTGCGCACCCGTCGGTGGCGCGCAAGTCTCCCCCGTGTCCGGCGTGGTTTTCCGCCGTGCGCGCCGCGCGCGAGGCCGCCCAAGGCCCCGCACGCAGGCCCGCCGCCGGGTGGGCGACGGCGTTTGGTGGCATTCTCCGCGCCTGGGGTTTCCCGGGCGAACGACCGCTCGATTCGACCACCTACCAGGTGCTCGGCGCGTTCCAGTCCGCATTGGGTGAACTCACCCGCGCCGGCGTTGACAAGCCGCGCTGGAGTGCGGGCGAAGCGCTCTCGGTCCTGCGCCAGATTGTGGCGGATGTGCCGTTTCAAGCCGAGTCACCGGCGGCGAGGCCTTCGGTCGAGGTGCTCGGCGTCCT
>CAZTYC010000156.1:0-1475 GCA_964617435.1 uncultured Burkholderiales bacterium | reverse complement strand
GGAGGATGGCGCGGAAGAGCGTGAACTCAATGCAAGCGTTCTCGTGCGCGACATTCCGGAGTCCGTGTTCCCGCTAGCGTTGGAAACGCCGATCGCCGCCGCGATCGCCCGCAGCGTCGCATGCGAGGCCGTGGAAGACGAGCCACCGCCCGCGCTTGCGGAAGGCACGCGTGTACGAGGGGGCGCCACGGTGTTGCGCGACCAGGCGGCGTGCCCGTTCCGCGCATTTGCGCTGCACCGCTTGGGCGCGGCGCCGCTCGACAGGCCGCGCGCCAGGCCGGACGCAATCTCACGCGGGAATGTGCTGCACCGGGCGTTGTCGCTGTTGTGGCGTGAGTTGGAAGATCGCGCCGGCCTGGAGCGGGCCGACCTTCGCGAGTGCATTGCGCGTGCCGCGGACACCGCGCTTGCGGAATCCGCGGAATCGCACCCGCTGAACTTTCCCGGTCGCTTGGCTGAGCTGGAGCGCGAACGCCTGATGCGCGTGCTGGAGGCGTGGGTCGATCTGGAAAGGACCCGCGCGGAATTTTCAGTGACCGGCAATGAGATCTCGCGCCAAGTCGCCGTGGCAGGCTTGTCGATGAAGCTGCGGCTGGACCGGGTGGATCGATTGCACGACGGAAGCCATGCGCTGATCGACTACAAGTCCGGCGATGCGCGGCCCTCGGCATGGCTCGGCGACCGGCCGGATGAACCGCAGTTGCCGCTCTACTACGCCACGTCGGATGAAAAGGTGGCGGCGGTTGCGTTCGCGCGGGTCAAGCGGGGCAGGTCGCTTGGATTTGCCGGTGTCGCGGCGGAGGACTCGCTGTTGCCCGGCGTGAAACCGGTCGCCGCGCAATCGTCCCTGAGGAAATCCGGCTACGGTTCATGGGAGGTGCTGACGTCGAGCTGGAATGCCACGGTGGCGCGGCTGGCGCAGGCGTTCATGCAGGGCGAAGCGGACGTGGATCCCAAAGGCGCGGGCCTTGCGTGCCAGCGCTGCGACCTTCACGCGCTTTGCCGCATTGCGGAACTCCAGGACACCCGTGACGAGAGCGAGCCGGCCGAGGAGGAGCCATGAGCCGTCACGAGCCGCCGGACCACGCGGTTCGCCGCGAAGCGCTGGGGGTGTCCGAATCCTTCATCGTGCGGGCGCCCGCCGGTTCGGGAAAAACACGGCTGCTCATTCAACGCTACCTTGCCCTGCTGGCCACGGTGGATGCGCCGGAAGAAGTCGTGGCCGTCACGTTCACGCGCAAGGCGGCCGCGGAAATGCGCGAGCGCATCCTGCGCGCAATGCGCGAGGCCGTGCGCCCCGTTGCCGAGCAGGACGACCCGGAGACTGCGGCGCTTGCATCCGCAGTACTGCGCAAGGATGCCGAACTGCAATGGCGCCTGGAATCCGAGCCGATGCGTTTCCGGATCCAGACCATCGATGCGCTCAACGCCTCGATCACGCGGCAAATGCCATTGGCCGCGCGTTTTGGCGCCCA
>CAZTYC010000155.1:0-6547 GCA_964617435.1 uncultured Burkholderiales bacterium | reverse complement strand
ACCGCGTACAACCAGTTGGCGGAGCGCGCGGACCTGATCCTGGTCGAGGGCGCGGGCGGGTTCCTGGTGCCGTTGAACGACACCGAATCCATGGCCGCCCTCCCGGTGCGGCTGCACCTCGATGTCATCCTGGTCGTCGGCATGCGCCTGGGTTGCCTCAACCACGCGCTGCTCACCGCCGAGGCCATCCGCGCGCGCGGCCTCACGCTGGCCGGCTGGATCGCCAACTCGCCGGGCGAAACCATGAACGCCTACGCCGAAAACCTGTCCACCCTGAAGGCCGAGCTCGGCGCGCCGCTCCTCGGGGAGCTGCCCTTCGATCCCGATCCGCACGGCGCTCCGCACCGCGCCGCGGCCCACTTCCACCTTCAACCGCTCCTCGAACCATGAAAATCCCGACCCGCCTCCTGCCCGCCCTGCTCTGCGTCCCCGCGCTGGCCTTCGCCAACCCGCCGGTCGTCACCGACGCCTGGGTCAAGCCCACCCTGCCCGGCGTGCAGGTGTCCGCCGCCTACATGCAGATCCAATCGGGCGCGGACGTGAAACTGGTCAAGGTGGAGAGTCCGCGCGCCGGCCTGGCCGAGATGCACGACATGCGCATGAAGGACGGCGTGATGGAGATGAAGGCGGAACCGGCCTTTGCCATTCCGGCCAAGGGCGCGCTACAGCTGAAGCCGGGCGGCAAGCACCTGATGCTGTTCAAGGTGGCCGAGCCGATCAAGGCGGGCGACAAGGTCCCGCTCACGCTGACCTTCGAAGGCCGGGACAAAAAGCCGGTGGTGGTGAAGGTGGATGCGGTGGCGCGCGCGGCGGGCGCGGACTCGCACTAGCCGGGGGCTGACCCAGCCTCGGCGCCGGGCGCAGGACGCGCCCGCGCGTACAGGCGCAAATCCTCATCGGCGTGCGGCAGGTGCACGGTTTTTTCGAACGCGAAGCCGAGCTTCTCGAGCAGGCGGATTGACGCCGAATTGTCCGGATCGCAGATCGCCACCACGCGCTGCAGGACGAAGGTGGCGTCGGCCTCGCGCATCACCGCGCGCGCGGATTCGAGCGCATAGCCAAAGCCGGTGTGGCGCGCCAGGAACGCAAAGCCGATGTCGGCATCCTCCAGCCCCTCGCGCCGCACCAGGCCGCACATGCCCACCGGCTCGTCGTTTTCCTTGAGCGCCACGCGCCACAGGCTGTATCCCACGCGCGCCTGTTGCGCCACCAGGCGTGACGCAATGTAGGCCTCGGCCTCGGCCCGCGTGCGCACATGGCGATCGCCGATGAAGCGCAGCCAGCCCGGATCGTTCAGGAGTTCGACCACAAAAGGCGTATCGTCGGAGTTGAACGGGCGCAGCGTCAGGCGGGTCGTGGTCAACATGGCGCGGCCGGTTTGATTTCGAAACCCAAGCACTGGCGCGGCGTTCCGGGCGTTTTTGCCCCGAACCCCGCACCCGTGCTGGAGTTTGTGTGTCTCATTTCAGGCTGGCGGCTCATGGACGGGCGGGTCCGAGGCCAGGACCTTCTTCTGCTGCCAAAGCAGCGACGCGCCCCAGCCCAGCGCGCCGATCACGACAAGCGCGCCCAGCTTGTGGAACAGCCATCCGATGCCGTGCGCGCGCTTGAGCATCCCGAGGTCCGTCAGCATGTTGATCCAGTCGTGCCCGCCATCCTCGCCGGTGCGGCCGCCCAGCAGCATCAGCTGCGGCACCAGCGCGTCGTAGGCATACGGGGCAATGTCGAGCAGCGACACGCCGAACAGCCACAGCCCGATGGACGCGCCGAACGGATCGCGCGTCTTGACCAGCAGCGCGCCGGCCAGCACCGCCGGCATGATGAGCTGCATGAGCGTCCCGCCGGCGATGGTCATGAAATGGCCGAGCGGCATGAACAGCACGTGCCCGGCCTCATGGAAGATCAACAGGGGCAGGTGGATGAACGAGGCGCCGACGCCGGCCTCGCGGTACTCCATGCCGATCAGGCGCACGCCCCAGAGCGCGAACAGCGCCAGCAGCGCGACGCGCGACCAGAAGGTGAACGGGTCCACGCGCGGCGGGACGTGCGTGGCCAACGCCAACAGCCGGCCGAACCATCCCGGTTCATCGTCCGCCTCCTCCGTCTCCGGTGCGCGGCGCGGCGGCGCCGTGCCGAACTTGGCGAGGATCAGGCCGCAGGCCGGGCATGCCGCGGGAAGCGACTGGTCCGCGGGCAGCGGCGCGTGGCCGCACTTGGGGCAGGTGGCGTGGCGCGGGGGCGGGGACATGCGCGCATGCTACCGAATTCGCATTGCGGGGACGATGTCGCGTTTCAACCCAAACCGCCCGAGTTGCGTGGCGCGTTTCGCGCATCCGGCGTGGCTACAATGCGCCTTTCCTTTCGCGAACCCGTCATGCGCAAGCTTTCAATCGCCGTCCTGCTGCTCATCGCCAGCCTGTTCCTCGCATCCCCTGCCAAGGCCGATCCACCCGCCGCCAGCACCGCGGCGTCCACGGCCGGAACGGCCTTGGCGACCCCAACGGAGACGCCGTTGGCCACGCCCGCGCCCCCAGCCGCGCCCCCAGCCGCGCGCATCGACCCGGTGGCCGAAACCGAGAAATACATGGCGCGCCTCAAGGGCGCCGCGCGGGAAAAATCGGACGACTATTTCACCGGCAAGTATTGGCTGACGTTCTGGCAATTCCTCTATGGCCTCGTCGTGGCGTGGCTGCTGCTCTCGCAACGCATTTCGCTGCGCATGCGCGAACTCGCCGAGCGCATCTCGCGGCGCCCCAACGTGCAGGCCCTGCTCTACGGGCTGATGTATGCGCCGGTGCTCGCGCTGGCCACGCTGCCGATGACGGTCTATGCGGAGTATTTCCGCGAGCACCAGTATGGCCTGTCCAACCTCACGTTCGTGGCGTGGCTGGGCGAGGCGCTCACCAACCTGCTGGTGGAGACCGTGCTCATGGGCGTGGTGGTCCTGGGGCTGTATGCCATCCTGCGCCGCGCGCCGCGCACCTGGTGGGCGTGGGCGGCGGTGGCCGGCGGCGTAGGCCTGGTGGTGATGGTGATGATCTCGCCGGTGTTCATTTCCCCGCTGTTCAACACCTACAAGCCACTGCCGGAAGGCCCGCTGCGCGACGAGATCCTCTCCATGGCGCGCGCCAACAACATCCCGGCGCAGGACGTCTACTGGTTCGACGCCTCCAAGCAGAGCAAGCGCGTCAGCGCCAACGTGTCGGGCATGTTCGGCACCACGCGCATCGCGCTCAACGACAACCTGCTCAACCGCATGAAGCCCGACGCCATCAAGGCGGTGATGGCGCACGAGATGGGCCACTACGTGCTCAACCACGGGCCCAAGCACGCCGTGGCCTTCACGCTGATCCTGCTGGGCGGGCTGGTGTTCACGCGCTTCGCGTGGGACTGGGCCTACGCGCGCTTCGGCACGCGCGCCGGCATCCGCGGGCTGTCCGATCCGGCGGGCCTGCCCCTGTTCGGCGCCATCCTTTCGGTGTTCATGCTGTTCGCCACGCCGGCGGTCAACACCGTGATCCGCACCGCCGAGACCGAGGCCGACCTGTTCGGCCTCAACGCATCGCGCGAACCCGATGGTTTCGCCGAGGCGATCTTCAGCATTTCCGAATACCGCAAGATGCAGCCGGGCCCGGTCGAGGAGTTCGTGTTCTTCGACCATCCCGCGGGGTACGAACGCATCCTCTCCGCCATGCGTTGGAAGGCCGAACAGCGCAGATGACCTTTTCCTTGAACCCGCGCGACCTGCGATGATCAAACTGCACATGAAACGGTTCGCGCGGCTTTGCAGTGTGGCGTTTGCGGCTAGCCTCCTGGCCTCTCCGGCGCGGGCGGCTGCGCCCGCGTTGCCGGGCACCGATTTCGCCGCGCTGGAAGCCCAGGGCGTGGTGATCCGCGCCGTGCGCGTGAACGCGGGCAACATCTTCGATCCGGACGACCCGTCCGAGCGCGCGCGGGTGTTCGGTTGGGTCAACACGCTGCACATCCAGACGCGGCCCGCGCTGATCGAGGGTGCGCTGCTGTTTCGCCCGGGTGAGCGCATCTCGCGCCAGAGGATCGAGGAAACCGAGCGCCTGCTGCGCGAAAAGAACTACATCCACGACGTGTCGATCCGCGCCGTGAGCATCGCCGACGGTGCGGCCGACATCGAGGTGCGAACCAAGGATGCGTGGTCGCTGTCGCTGGGCGGCAGCGCGTCCTCGGCCGGCGGGACGAGGAAGTCCAGCATCGACCTGACGGAATACAACCTGCTCGGCACCGGCGTCCGCCTCGGCCTGTCGCGGCGCAGCGATTCGGAACGCCGGGGCACGCAGATCGAGGCCGGCTATCCGAAGGCGTTCGATGGCTGGACCGAAATCAACGCGGTGTGGAGCCGCTTTGACGACGGTTCGCGCCGGGCGGCGTCCGTGGTGCGGCCGTTCTACGCGCTGGACACGCGCTGGTCGGCCGGCGCCAGCATCGACCGCAACGACCGCCTCGATACGCTCTACCAGGAAGGCAACACCGCGGCCGAGTACCGCCACCTGTCGCGCAACGCAAGCGTGTTCGGCGGGCTGTCGCGCGGCCTGATCGAGGGCTGGACCACGCGCTGGATCGCCGGCATCCAGACCGCCGATCACGCATACGCGCTCGCGGCGGGCAAGCCCGCGCCGAATGTGCTGCCGGTGAACTCGCAGTCGCGCGCGCCGTATGTCGAAGCCCAGTGGATCGAGGACCGCTTCGTGAAGCTGCAAAACCGCAACCAGATCGGCCGCGACGAGTTCATCGCCATGGGCATGAACGCGCGCCTGGCAGTCGGCTATGCGATGAGCGGGCTGGGGTCGAGCGTCCAGACCCTGGTGGGCAGCGCCAACCTGTCGCGCGGGTTCGCCCCGGGGCCGGACCAAAACCTGCTGGGCACCTTGCAATGGGAACGGCGCGTCGGCAGCAACGGCACCACGCTCGATCAATACGGCGCGGGGTTCCGCTGGTTCATACCGCAAACCCGCAGCCTGCTGCTGTACGCCAGCGGCTCGGTGCAAGCCGTGCGCGGCGGCGGCGCGGCGGACCAGTTCCTGCTGGGCGGCCAGAACGGCCTGCGCGGCTACCCGGCACGCTACCAGACGGGCGACAAGCGCGCGTTGCTGTCAATCGAGCAGCGCTACTACTCGGACTGGTACCCCTTCCGGCTGCTGCGCGTCGGCGGGGCGGCGTTTTTTGATATCGGGCGCGCATGGGATGGCGATTACCAGAACCGCATCAACGGCGCGACCCTGCGCGATGCGGGCGTTGGCCTGCGGCTCGCCGTGGACCGCGCGGCGTTCGCCAACATCCTGCATCTCGATGTGGCCTTTCCGCTCGACCGGGCGGGTGACGTGAAAGCCCGCCAGTTCGTGGTGCGCACCGAACTCAACTTCTGATCCCGCCTGCCCGGCGGCCGGCCGGAATCGCGCGCCCGCCCATCCTCCAACCCGTCCGTCCGGTCCCCGATTTCTGCATTTCGCCGGTCACGACTGGCCCGGCGGGGTCGCGCCCCGTAATCTGGCGCCATGGGAAAAGGACGGGGCAGGCTGTCCCGTAAACTCCGGCAGATTGCAAGGCAAGTGACCATGTTCAGGAAATTCGGCGATTTCATCCACAACACGCCCTGGTGGGCCATGATCCTTTTGGGGATCTCGGTGCTCGTCCTCCTGGTGGCAGTGTCAGTACCCACTCACGTCATCCGCCTTTCGGAAACGGGCGCCACGCCTGAAGAGCGCCGCGCCATCAAGCGCGAGATCGACCGCGCGGTGGGCGACAGTGCCCTGGGCATGGCGGAAAACATCGTGCGCGCCATCAAGGAGCGCAGCAACGACCCGACGCGACGCGCCGAAATGGAGCGCGCGCTGGAGGAAATCGGCAACGCGCGCCAGGAAATCTACAACGTGCAGCAGCAGGCGGCCGAAAACGCCAAGGAAATCGCCCGCGAGGCGCGGCGCACCGCCATGGAAACCGCCATCGAGGCCGCAGGCAGCGCCGTGGAAGCGGCCATCGAGGCGCGTGTGGCCGTGGAGGAAGCCAAGCAGGAAGCCGCGGACAAGCTCAAGAACACGGGCACCAATGCCGACGCCGCGCTGAAGGCGTTCGACGAGATGATTTCATCGGCCAAGGAAAAGGAGCGCGTCGCGCGCGAGGAACTGCGCAAGCTCAAGGACGCCCGGAAGCGCGGCATCACCATCGACCTTGATATCGGGGACGGTGTGAAGGCCGGCGCCGTCGAACCCAAGGCGCCCGCCGCCCCTGCCGCCCCAGCGGCACCCCCGGCCCCTGTTGCGCCCCTCGCGCCGAACGCACCGGTCCCCAAGGGGGCGCCGCCGGCACCCGCCGCCAAGGCCGCGCCGCTGCCGCCCAAGGCAGGCGAGCTCACCATCAACGGCGAACGCATCGCGCTGGCGCCCAATGTGCCGCTGCCTCCGCTGCCGCCGGAATTGCGCGAGTCCATCAAGTCGTCCGTGCACTCGGACGTGCGGCGCGTCGGCGTGGGGTCGGTAATGGTGCTGGTCTTCATCCCGATGTTCATCATGATGCT